>DKJA01000136.1:3279-7865 GCA_002454505.1 Oxalobacteraceae bacterium UBA6704 | reverse complement strand
GGTGGCGAGAATACACCCTGTCCTATGCGCGCCGAACGGGTTTTACTAAATTCTGCGATGTCGTACTGCCCTCAAATAACCGCCACTGCGTCGTTATATTTGCCACGATCGGGAACTAAATGGCACGGACGGCATCTAAACAATAAAGGCCATCCCGGTCCGCCAATTTCAGCTTGGCCATTTTAGTAAGCGGCAGCATGCGGTAGTAATCGTTCGTAAGGATTCGCAGTATTTGGAAAAACCGCTTTTTTGGGGAGCCCACACCATGCCTACCTACTACGAGAAGGCCGTCTACATTCCCAGCGATTTACTGGAGGCATTGGGCGACGCCCATGACACCTGGTGGTCGGATCCCGAACTGGTGCCGGTCATCTGCGACGCGATTCGCGCGTGGATCGCGCCGGCGCCGCAAACCTCTTCGCTGCAGGAAGCTTCGGCGACCGGCACGGGCTACCAGTGGAAGCAGCTGTTCCTTCCGGACGGCACGAAGCTGCGGGCCACCTTCGGCAAGGAAACCTGGTACGTCGTGGTGCAGGATGGCCAGCTCAAATATGGCGAACATTTTGTTTCGCCGTCCTGCTTCGCCAACCTGCATGGCAGCGGCAACCGCAATGCGTGGAAGGCGATCTGGCTGCGTTTCCCCGGTAACGAGCAATGGTTCCTCGCCGATACGTGCAGGGCAAAGCAGAAGGAGGCGATCACGCGCCTGTTCGTCGGGAATGCGGCCGCGGCCGATCTACCCTCGCCGACAAAGGCAGCGCAGCGGCGACAACCGCAAGCGGCTCCTGCTCCACAGGCCGCGGCGCAGCCGTCAGCCGTCCCTGACGAGGAACTCGTTTCGCCAGGCGCTCTACCCGCGCCGCTGGGCGATGGCCCGCGGTCCGGTGGCACGCTCGGCCGCAAGGGCAAGAGCAAACGCCGGAGCCGGCGCAAGTGGCATGCGAAGAAAAAGGGGGGCGGCGAGCCGCGGTCGGCAGCAACAGCCGCTCCGCAAGCGGCAATGCCGGATTCTCGAGGGTGACAAGCTGCGCCGCAGGCAGTACCCCCGGCGCGCCGCAGCCATTCGATGCCAGGGGCGCTCGCCTTGAAAGCCTTTAAGCTTCTAGGCTTCTAGGCTTCTAGGCTTTTAGGCTTCTAAGCCTCCAAGCCTCCAAGCCTCTAAGCTTTTGAGCTTCTAGCCTCTGAGCCTCTATACCGCGCGCCGCGCCCGGCACTCTTCCGACGCAATCAGCGCCAGCAGCGTATCGGGCCGCACCGGCTTGACAAGGTACTGGTCGAAGCCGGCAGCCAGCGCATTGGCGCGGTCCTGTGCCTGGCCGTAGCCGGAGAGGGCTACCGCGTACACCGTGGCGCCGCCGGCGCGCAGGCGGCGGATCACTTCCAGGCCGTCGATGCCGGGCAGGCCGATGTCGCAGATCAGCACGTCGAAGCCGCCGCGCTGCGCCAGCGCCAGGCCGGCCGTGCCGTCGTAGGCGGCGGTGACGTCGTGGGCGTCCAGTTCCAGGAAGCCCTTCAGCGTGTCGCACACGTCCACGTTGTCTTCGATCAGCAGCACGCGGCACGCATCGTGCTCGCCGGTTTGCTGCGGACTGTCCGCCGGCACCTGCACCGCTTCGCTGAGCGGCAGCGTCACCGTGAAGCGGCTGCCCTGGCCGGCGCCGTCGCTGTGCGCGTGGACAGTGCCGCCGTGCATGTGCACCAGGTTGCGCACCACGTTCAGGCCCACGCCCAGGCCGCCCTCGGAGCGGGCCAGCGAACGGGGGCCTTGCGTGAACAGGTCGAAGATATGCGGCAGCACGTCGGTGTCGATACCCGTGCCGTTGTCGCCGACCACTACCTGCAGGCCGTCCGGCGTGGCGGCCGCTTCGAGCGTCAGGTGGCCGCCGTCCGGCGTGTACTTGGAGGCGTTGGCCAGCAGGTTGGAGAACACCTGCGTCAGCCGCACGCGGTCGCCATCGAGCACCAGGGCGGGATCGGCGACGCGGACGGCCAGTTGCTGGTCCCGTTCGGCGATGCGGGGCTGCGCCGTTTCGACGGCCCGTTCGACCACGTCGGCCACCGTCACGGGGGCGATGTCCAGCGTGATCTTGCCGCTGCTGATGCGGGCCGCATCGAGCAGGTCGTCCAGCAGCCGCGCCATGTGTTCCGTCTGGCGGCTGATGACGTTGCGCAGGCCGGCCAGTTCCGGCGTGATGTCGGGCATCCGCTCCAGCATCGCCGCGGCCATGCTGATCGGTGCGAGCGGGTTGCGCAGTTCGTGCGCCAGCATGGCGAGGAATTCGTTCTGGCGCTGGTTGGCCGCTTCCGCTTCGTCCTGCAGCGTCTGGGCCCGCACGGTGGCGTACACCAGGTTCGCGTTGGCCTCGCGCAGCTGCTCGTTCTCGGCGCGCGCCAGCAGCAGTGCCGCGCGCAGGTCCGCTTCGCGCAGGGCACCGTCGTCCGACGGCTGGCCGTGATCGAGCATGCCGCTAGCCGCCGCGCCGGGCGGACGGGTGGCCGGACAGCATGCCGTCGAAGCGCACCTGCGTGTCGTCGACTTCGATGCCGTCGTCCGTGATGCGGAACGTGCGCAGCGCGGTGCTGTGGCCGCTGCCGCGCAGCTTGACAACGGAGATCACCTTCGTCAGCTCGCCTTCCATCTCGACGTAGCGCATGGCGATGATGCCGTCGGTCAGGAACGAGATTTCCGCTTCGGAGAATTTGAGTTCCACGAAGCTGTCCTCGATGCCCAGCGTGACGAGCACGGTGACGTCCAGCTTGGCCAGCGCGGACAGCACGCGGAACACGGACAGCCGGAACTCGCGGCGGAACTCAGGCGCCAGGTACAGCAGCACCTCCGACAGCGAATCGAGCACCACGCGTTTCGCGCCCGTGGCCGCGATGGTTTCGATCAGGTCGTGCAGCAGTTCGTCGACCGTCAGGTCGAGCTCGCGGCTTTCGACGATGGCCACGTCGCCCGCCTGCACCATGCTCGCCAGCGCCGCATTGCGCAGCCGCGCCGTGCCTTTCTCGAAATAGGCGGCGACGCCTTTCTCGCCCTGGCGTACGCCCTCGGCAAGGAACTGCGTGGCGAGGATCGTCTTGCCCGCGCCGGACGGGCCGGCGACGAGGATCGAGTGGCCCTGCGGGATGCCGCCATTGAGCAGCACGTCCAGCGTCGGTACGCCGCTGGAGATGCGGCGCGGCTCGGTGTCGACGGGGTGGCCGGGCAGGCGGTCCGCCGCCAGCGGCGGCAGCAGGCGCGGGAAGATGCGCAGGCCGTCGTTGGCCATGCGGAACGTGTGCATGCCCGTCATGTGGGCCTGGCCGCGCATCTTGACGACGCGGATCTTGCGCACGATCGAGTTGTCCTGCTGCGACTGGGACAGCGACAGCACGCCGTCGGCCACCGTCATGATGGGATTGGCCTCGACATCCACATGGGCGTATTCGCCGATCAGGAAGGTGGTGGCCTGCCAGCTGGTCATCCGCGTGCCCAGCTCCTGGATGAAGTGCTGCAGGTCGGCCACGCCTTCCAGGCCGCTCCTCGCCGTCTGCGCGACGGAGCGGAACGAATCGACGAACACGAGCCCGGGCGAAAAGTCTTCCACTTCGCGCATGATGCGTTCGAGGACGGCGGAGAAGTCGCCGTTGCGCAGGTCGTCGGCCAGGTTGACGTAGCGCACCGCGCTGCCCACCTTGTCGAGGTCGAAGAACGAATACTGCTGCTGGTAGCGCAGCATCTTCAGCGGCGGTTCGCCCAGCACGGTGAAGAACAGCGCGGGCCGTTCGGCGGTGGCCAGCGTGAACATGACCTGGTGCGCCAGCGTCGTCTTGCCGCTGCCCGGCGGGCCCGCGATCAGGTTGAAGGAATACTCGCCCAGCCCGCCGCCGAGCAAGGTGTCCAATCCCGGCACACCGGTCTCCAGCAATCCCAAGCTTACTTTGTCGGTCATTACTTCTGCTCCCCTGCATTCTCTTTTGTCTGCACGCCGCGCCACGCCGCGTCGATCAGCCTGGTCGTCAACGCGTCGCCGATCAGGTCGGACAGCAACCGCGTGAAGGTGGCCAGCAGGGCTTCGTTCGCCTGCGCCGCGTGTGCCGGGTCGGCCCCGGCAAGGTCTTCTTCCAGGGTCCGGAACAGCTCGGCAAGCGAGCGGGACGAGGGCCCTGTCGTGAGCCAGCCGTATTGCTGCGCCAGCAGCCGGCCGGTCCTGCCGTACAGCGCGCCGAAGCCGTTCTCGCCGATCAGGGGACTGAGGTGCGAGGCAAGCGAACGCCACGGCAGCAAGTGACGCCGGGCCGGATCCGTCTCCGTGCCCTGCGCCAGCATCGCGCGGATCAGTTGCCGGCGCTTGTCGTCTTTGTTATCCATGCATGCTGATCAGTGTGGTTGGTAAGCGACCGGGGTCGCTGGTGGCATGATTATAGCCCGCTTGATATTGGCAGGTTGGCAAATCTGCCGCGAATACCGGCCTGTCACGCCGGGAGACGCGGGTTCGAGTCCCGTCCGCTCCGCCAGAATAGCTAAGCCCCGCAGTCGTTGCAGACTGCGGGGCTTTTCGTTTTGCAGCAGAAAAATAAGACGCGGCCGGGGACTGTCCCTG
>DKJA01000136.1:0-3062 GCA_002454505.1 Oxalobacteraceae bacterium UBA6704 | reverse complement strand
GGGACTGTCCCCGGGGTTGGGTTTGACTTTGGCGAATCATCGGCAGAAGATCAACCGAGGGGACAGCCCCTTGCCTTGCAGGGACAGTCCCCCCGCCGCCGGCATTGCCTGTCAGCTAACGCAACAACCATGGTTACAACAGGATTGTGAAGTTTCTGTGAAGAATCATCGCCCGGCACGCGCGCACGCTTGTCCGGCGCCGGCCGCCATGGCTAAATGGCCGGATGTTCAGGATCGGCATCACCACCCGGCTGTTTTATGCGCTGCTCGTCGTCAGCGCGCTGACGGCGCTCGGGGTGAGCCTCGGCACGCGGTGGAGCTTCCAGCGGGGCTTCCAGGGCTACCTGAACGAAGTCGAGGCGCGCCGCATGGAGGCGATGGCCTTTGAATTCTCGCGCGCCTACAGCGAACACGGCAACTGGGACTTCATGCGCGGCAACCGCGAGGAGTGGGAACGCTACACGGGCGCGATCGGCCGCGAGCGGGCCACCACGGCACGGGCGGACGACGGCACGCAGCATCACGACGGTGGCGATTCGATCTATTACGCGGTGCCGGGCGTCGCGCCGCGCCGGCTGGCGCTGTACGACATGCAGGGCCGCCACCTGGCCGGCAACCACCAGACCGAAGGCGACCTGGCGCTGCGCTACCAGCCGGTGATCGTCGATGGCCGGCAGGTCGGCACGCTGGTCGGCGCGCCGCTGCGCGGCCTGCAGGAAGAAGCGGAGCTGGGCTTCATCGTGCAGCAGCAGCGCGACGGCGTGCTGGTCGGCATCGCCACGCTGCTGCTGGCCACATTGGCGGCGCTGCTGCTGGCGCGCAGCTTCGTGGCGCCGACGCGCCGCCTGACGGTGGCCGCGGCCAAGGTGGCGGCCGGCGATTACGGCGTGCGCGTGCCCGATGCGGGCCGCGACGAATTGGCCACGCTGGCGCGCAACTTCAACAGCATGACGGCCACGCTGGAAAGCAACGAGGCGCTGCGGCGCCACTTCATGGCCGACATCTCGCACGAGCTGCGCACGCCGCTGTCCGTGCTCCAGGCGCAGCTGGAAGCGATGGAAGACGGCATCGAACCGATGGACAGCAACAGCATCGCGCTGCTGCTGGAGGAAGTGGCCACGCTGGCCCGGCTGGTCGAGGACATGCGGCAGATCACGCTGTCCGAAGCGGGCGCCTTCGACTACCGCATCGAGCCGCTCGACCTGGCGCAGCTGACCGCGGCCGAAGCGAACAAATGGCGCGAGCCGCTGGCCGGCGCCGGCATCGCGCTGCTGCTGGCGGTGCCGGCCACGCTGGTGGCGCCGGGCGACACGATCCGGCTGCGCCAGCTGCTGCGCAACCTGTTCGCCAACACGCTGCGCCATGCCGAAGGCGCCACGCGGCTGCAGGTGACGCTGGCGGCGCGCGACGGCGGCGCCACGATCACCTTCGGCGACGACGGCCGCGGCGTGCCGGAGCAGTCGCTGACGATGCTGTTCGAGCGCTTCTGGCGGGGCGATCAGTCGCGCACCCGCAGCACGGGCGGCAGCGGCCTGGGCCTGGCGATCTGCCGCAGCATCGCCGAGGCGCATGGCGGCACGATCGGCGCCGAAGCGACGCCGGGCGGCGGCCTGACCATCGTGCTGCGCCTGCCGCTGCAGGGAGCGCCGGCGTGACGGACGCGCACGTGCTGGTGGTGGAGGACGAGGTGCGCCTGGCCCGCCTGCTCGTCTCCTACCTGGAGGCGGCCGGCTACCGCGCCACCATGCTGCACGACGGCAGCCGCGTGCAGCCGCTGGTGGCGGCCGGCGGCGTGGACCTGGTGCTGCTCGACTGGATGCTGCCGGGCGTGGACGGCATGACGCTGTGCCGCGCCCTGCGTTCCGGCAACGATATCCCCGTGATCATGATGACGGCGCGGGCGGCCGAGGAAGACCGGCTGGAAGGGCTCGACAGCGGCGCCGACGATTACATCTGCAAGCCGTTCAGCCCACGCGAAGTGGTTGCCCGCGTGCGCGCCGTGCTGCGGCGCCGGCCGGCGTCCGTACCGAACGCCGGGCTGCACATCGACGCGCTGGCGCTGCGCGCGTTTGCCAACGGCCGCGAACTGGCGCTGACGCCTGTCGAGTTCCGGCTGCTCAAGCGCTTGCGCGACAACGCCGGCCAGGCCTGCTCGCGCGACGACCTGCGCGGCGGCGTGTACGACGACCACCGTGTCGTCAGCGACCGGACGATCGATGCCCATGTGAAAAATCTGCGCCGCAAGCTGGGCGAAGCCGGTCTGCCGGACGCCATCGGCGCGGTGTACGGCGTAGGCTACCGCTGGGACTAGCCGGCGCCATTTACCGAAAGAAAACTCAAAGCTCAACCGTTGTTCCCGCAGTTGTTCCCGCAGTTGTTCCTATCGTAGTTTCGTAACACCAGCCACCAGGAGACCGCATGTCAGACGACAAGCAACCCACTTCGCGGCGAAGCCTCATCAAGAGCCTCGTCTTCATTCCGATCGGCGCCGCTGCCGGCGCCGGTGCCATGCACGCGCTGCAGCCGGGCCAGGCCAATGCCGCCGGCACGAACGCGCCGGAAGGCAAGCCGGACGCGTACACGCCCGCGTTCTTCAACGCGAACGAATGGCGCTTCATCATCGCGGCCTGCGACCGCCTGATCCCGCACGACGAGCACGGCCCCGGCGCCGTCGAGTCGAACGTGCCGCAGTTCCTCGACCGCCACATGCAAACACCTTACGCGGCCGGCGACATCTGGTACATGCAGGGCCCGTACCTGAAGGCCGCGCCGGAATTCGGCTACCAGGGCAAGCTGCCGCTGCGCGACATCCTGCGCGTCGGCATCAAGGCGTTCGACGGCTACGTGACGAGCCAGTTCCCCGGCAAGGTCTTCGCCGACCTGGACAAGAAGCAGCAGGAAGACCTGCTGAAGTCGGCCGAGAAGGGCGACCTGAAGTTCGAGGACATCTCGTCGAAGCTGTTCTTCTCGAACTTCCTCAACGAAGTGCGCAACGGTTACTTCTCCGACCCGAAACACGGCGGCAACAAGGACATGGGCGCGTGGAAGATGATCGGCTACCC
>DKJA01000089.1 GCA_002454505.1 Oxalobacteraceae bacterium UBA6704 | reverse complement strand
TGCTGATCCTCGTCGCGCTGGCCCACCAGTCGCTGCGCAGCCGCCGCCTGCCGCCGGGCATCGCCCGCACCCTGAGTCCCGCCGCCATCGAGCCACCCAAGGAGATCCAGTAATGGAAATCGTACTCGCCCTGGCCATCGGCATCGTGTTCGGCGCCGGCATCTGGCTGATCCTGCGTCCCCGTACCTTCCAGGTGCTGATCGGGCTGATGCTGATGTCGTATGCCGTCAACCTGTTCATCTTCGCGATGGGCCGGCTGGCGGTGGACAGGCCGCCGCTGACGCCCGCCGGTGCCATCCCCGATCCCGCTGCGCTGGCCGATCCCGTGCCGCAGGCGCTGGTGCTGACGGCGATCGTCATCGGCTTCGCCACCACCGCGCTGTACCTGGTCGTCATGATCGGCGCGCGCGGCCTGACCGCCACCGACCACGTGGATGGCGAGGAGCCCGACGCATGACGCTCGCGTGGACGCAACACCTCGTCATCGTGCCGATCCTGCTGCCGCTGCTGTGCGGCGCCGTGCTGGCGCCGCTGACACAGGGCCGGCACCGGCTGAAATTCACGCTGGCCTACTGTTCCGTGCTGGCACTGCTGGTCAATGCGCTGGTGCTGGCCGGCCTGGCCGACAGCCACTGGCAGGACGGTATCGGCGTCTACTACGCCGCCAACTGGGCCGCGCCGTTCGGCATCGCGCTGGTGGCGGACCGGTTGTCCGCCGCGATGCTGGTGCTGACGGCGGTGATCGCGCTGGCCGCCCTCCACTACGCGCAGCCCCGCTGGAGCCGCATCGGCGTGCATTTCCACACCCTGTTCCAGTTCCTGCTGATGGGGATCAACGGCGCCTTCCTGACGCACGACCTGTTCAACCTGTTCGTGTTCTTCGAAGTGATGCTGGCCGCGTCGTATGGCCTCGTGCTGCACGGGTATAACGCCGAACGGCTGCGCGCCAGCCTGCAGTACATCGCCGTCAATCTGGTCGCCGCGCTGTTCTTCCTGACCGGCACGGCGCTGGTCTACGCCACCACCGGCACGCTGAACCTGGCCGACATGGCGGCACGCGTCGCCCAGCTTCCCGCCGCCGATGTCGGCCTGCTGAAGACGGGCGTGGCGATACTGGCGCTGGCCTTCCTCGTCAAGAGCGCCATGTGGCCGCTGGGCTTCTGGCTGCCCACCACCTATTCCGCCGCCTCGCCGCCGGTGGCCGCGATGCTGGTGCTGATGACGAAGGTGGGTGCCTATGTGATCCTGCGGATCTGGCTGCTGGTGTTTTCCGCCGATGCGGGCCCCGTCGCCCTGTACGGCTACCACGCGCTGCTGATCGGCGGCATGGTGACGATCGCGTTCGGCGCGGCGGGCATGCTGGCCGCCGATGCGGCCGGACGGCTGGCCGGCTATGCGGCCATCGTGTCGTCCGGCACGCTGCTGGCCGTGATCGGCTATGGCCAGGCGTCGCTCGTCACCGCCGGCCTGTATTACTTCATCGCGTCGACGCTCGGCATCGCCGCCTTCGTGCTGCTGATCGAACTGGTGGATCGCATCCGCACGCCCGGCGCGGCGATCCTCGCACTGACGGCCGAAGCGTATGCGGTGGAAGATGCGCCCGCCGAACCGAAGGGCAAGGGCGTGCCGGCGGCGATGGCCTTCCTGTCGCTGGCATTTGCCGCCTGCGCGCTGACGATTGCCGGCCTGCCGCCGCTGTCCGGCTTCGTGGCCAAGTTCAGCATGTTCCATGCGCTGATCGATCCGGGCATCGGCGCGCCGCCGATCGGCCGCACCGGCTGGACGCTGATGGCGATCGTGTTCACGTCCGGCCTGATCGCCATCGTGTCGCTGATGCGCTTCGGCGTGCGCACGTTCTGGGCCAACGAATCGGTGGGCCCGCCCCGGGTGCAACTGGCGGAAATGGTGCCGGTGGCGGCCCTGCTGCTGGTGTCCGTCGTGCTGACGGTGCAGGCAGGACCCGTGCTGGATTACCTGGCGCGGGCCGGCGATGCGATCCACCGGCCATCCCTGTATATCGACCGGGTGCTGGGCACGCCGACTGCCGGGAGCGCGCCATGAGAGGGTTCCTGCCGTATCCCGTGGTGTCGCTGCTGCTGTGCGCGCTGTGGCTGTTGCTGAACCAGGCGCTCGATCCGGCCAATATCCTGTTCGGCGCCGCGCTGGGCATCGCCGTGCCGCTGCTGTCGCGGCGGCTGCAGCCGCTCGGTTATCCGCGGCTACGCAAGCCGCTCGTGTTTGCAAGGCTGCTGGCGATGGCCACGGTGGAAATCGTCCGCTCCTGCCTGGCCGTGTGCCGCATCATCCTGTTCAAAGACTACAACAGCGTCAACTCGCAGTTCATCCGCGTGCCGCTGACGATGCGCGATCCTTACGGGCTGGCCATGCTGTCCTGCCTGATCAACATGACGCCGGGCACGGTGTGGATCGAGATCCTGCCGGAGCGCCACGAACTGGCGCTGCACGTGTTCGACCTGCACGACGAAGCGTGGTGGGTCGACACGATCAAGACCCGCTACGAGCAGCCGATCATGCAAATATTCGCAACCACGGAGAACGACGATGGAAACCCTGCTTGAAGTGGCGATCGGCTACGCGCTGGTGTGCGTGCTGGTGGCGATGGTGTTCTGCGCCATCCGGCTGGTGCGCGGCCCGGCGGCGCACGACCGCGTGCTGGCACTCGACACGCTGTGGATGTGCGGCATGCTGCTGGCCATCGTGCTGGGCATCCGCTTCGGTACGCAGATCTATTTCGAGGTGGCGATCCTGATCGCGCTGGTGGGCTTCGTGTCGACCATCGCGATGGCCAAGTTCCTCATGCGCGGGGAGATCATCGAATGAACGGCATCGAACACCTGCCCGGCTGGGCCGCACTGCCGGTGGCGCTGCTGCTGGTACTGGGCGCCACGATCATCCTGACTGGCGCGCTGGGCCTGCTGCGCCTGCGCACTTTTTATCAACGCATCCACGGCCCCGCGCTGACGGTGACGCTGGGCGCCGGCTGCCTGCTGCTGGCGTCGATGATCTATTTCACCGTGGCGCAGTCGCGGCTGGTGATCCACGAAATCATCATCACCGTCTTCATTCTGCTGACGGCGCCGGTGGTGGCGATGACCGTCATGCGGGCCGCCGTGTACCGGGATTTGCGGGCAAAACGGAAGGAATCGGGCGTGACAGCGGGCGACGTTTACAGCTTCCGCGAGCCTGAAACGCCGGTCGATTCGCCCGAGCACTGAACATTGACATCCGTTCATAAACGGATTTGTTCACAAACATACAATACATTTGTATGATACTATAAAGAAAGATCGCTTCCGGTCTGCCCGGTAAACCGCCTCGTTCCCTGAGCGTTTGCCCGCCGTTTCCCACGGCACCCACAGGCTCCCTTGCCTCAGGCTCTTCCCCCGGAGCTGCCCCAGCGCGCACCTTGCGTGTTCAATTTCGGCCCCCTTGCGGGTCGCCAACTTCCGCGTTCACGAACGCGACGATTTTTTGCAGGTGTTTATTTGAATTCCACAAACTCGAGCATGCCAACGGCATCGGCACATCATTCCTCATCTTCGCCCTCCATGCTGGACGCGCTGTCCGCACGCCTGGGCATTCCACGTCCGCTGTTCTGGGGCTTCGTCGGCCTGCTGATCTTCATGATCGGCGATGGCGTCGAGCTGGGCTATCTGGCCCCTTACCTGGGCCAGAACAATATCTCGGAAAGCGATATCGCGGTGCTGTTCACGGTCTATGGCGTGACGGTGGCGATCGGTTCGTGGTGCGCCGGCGCGCTGTCCAATATCTGGGGCCCGCGTCGCGTGATGTGGCTGGGTGCCGCCATCTGGGTCGTGTTCGAAGTGGTGTTCCTCAGTTTCGGCGTGGGGCAGATGAGCTACCCGATGATGATCGTCGGCTACGCGCTGCGCGGCTTCGGTTATCCGCTGTTTGCCTATGGCTTCCTGGTGTGGATCGTGGCGGCGACGCCGTCGCGCAAGCTGGGCATGGCGGTGGGCTGGTTCTGGGTGGCCTATGCCGCCGGCCTGCCGACGCTCGGTTCGCTGGTCGCCAGCTTCACGGTGCCGATGATCGGCGCGCTGGCCACGTTCTGGCTGTCGCTGGGCCTGGTCGCCATCGGCGCCCTGCTGGCCCTGCTGTGCGTGAAGGATGCATCGGGCTCGAAGCGCCTGGCGCCGGCCGGCGAAAAGCCGCTGACGTCGCTGATGGGCAGCGTGTCGATCCTGTGGAAGGAACCGAAGACGTCGCTGGGCGCCGTCGTCCGCACGATCAATACGGCGTCGATGTTCGGCTTCTTCGTGATCCTGCCCGGCTACTTCATGGACGTGATCGGCTTCACGCTGGAAGAGTGGCTGCGCCTGGTGACGGTGATCTTTGTCAGTAATATTGCCGGCAACCTGATCTCCAGCCGCCTGGCCGGCCGCTTCGGCCTGCGCAACACGGTGATCTGGATGGGTGCCGTCGGCAGCGCGATCACCACGCCGCTGTTCTTCTACATGCCGCATCTGTTCATCGGCAACCTGCCGATCGCCTGCCTGTTCGGCGCCATGTATGGCATGACGCTGGGCGGCTTCGTTCCGCTGTCGGCCCTGATGCCGCTGCTGGTGCCGCGCAACCGCGCCGCCGCCCTGTCGGTGCTGAGCCTGGGCGCGGGTGCATCGACCTGGGTTGGTCCCGCCATCGTCGCCATCTTCGCCACGTCGCTGGGCGTGGCCGGCATCATCTGGATCTTCGCCGGCCTGTATGCGCTGAGCGCCGTGCTGATGATTCCGCTGCGCGATCCGGCTGGCTTGCGTGAAAGCGGCATGCCGGCAGCTGCGCACTGAGTCAACGGCCGATCAGGTGCCGGAACGTCGGCTCGATGTTCATCGCGTGCAGATGGCGCACGATGTCTTCGAGCGTGGCGTCTTTCAGCAGCAGGCCAGGCTGCGCAACCGGTTGCGGCGCAGGCGCAGCGGTCGGTGCTGGCCGCAGCACTGCCAGCGCATGCCGCAACTGCTCGCTGCTGATGCTGTCCAATCCTTGCAGGAACTGCACCTGACCGGCCAGCGGCGGCGCCATCTCCAGCGCCGGCTCGTCCGCAAACGATGCGCCCATGCCGGGATGAATGAAGGCCGCCCATTTCCCCGTTGACCGGTTCACGCAAGGCGGCAATTCGACGGGCGCTTGCACACCATCCGCCGGCAATGCCGCATCGCGAAAGTGCGCGGCGCCCAGCGCGTCGAGAAACTGCTGCGCCAGCGGGACCGGCACCGCGTCCTCGAACGACAGCCACAAACGATAGCCGGTGGCGCCGGAAATGCTCACGGCCGGCGCCGGCAGGCCCAGTTCGGCCTGCAGCACCCTGGCCACTTCGCACAGCCGCTCCCACTGCGCGGCACCGTCGCCATCGAACGGGATGACGATGGCACACACCGCGCCATCGCTCACCAGATCGAACGCGCGCGTCGCCGTCCCGTCTATCTGGCGCTGCAGCTCTTCCGTCGCCGGCACGCCGTACAGCCGCACCAGCTGCGCTATCAATTCCTGCATGGGATTCCCCGATGTTAAACAAAGCGCATTATCGCCGGAATGGCGGGTGGCGCAGTGGACTACAATGGCGCTCCGCCGCAACCATCCGCCGAACACCATGAGCACCACCGACCTGCCCTACCGCGCCACCACCGCCGAAGCCTGCGCCTACCTGGCGCAGCAAACCGCCACGCCATGGACGCTGGCGCGCCTGCTCGAACACGAACTGACGCCCTACGTATGGCTGGACTACGATCCCGCCTACCCCGACCTGTTCGGCGATGCCAACGGCGGCTATGCGGCGCCGATCTTCTTCGAAGGCGATATCGCGCGCCTGGCAGCGGGCAGCGAGGACGTGCTGATCACCATGACCAAGGATGCTTATAAAATCGTCGCCCGGCTGCCGGCGCCCGGCTGCACGCGGCCGCTCGACGATCTCCGCTTCCAGAAGAAGGACCTTGAAAACCTGGCCGGCAAGCTGAAATTCGCCGCGCAGCCAGTGGAAAAAGCCCCTGCCGCCGAATCGCAGTACGGCATCGGCAAGGCCGAGGTGCTGGCCGCCTTCGGCCGGCTGGTAAAGCTGGACATGGACAAGGCGCTGGACGATGCCATCGGCATCTTCGGCGACGACGGCGCCCGCGTGAAGGCCAGCGCCCGCAAGTCGAAGCGCAACGCCGTGTGGAATCCGGTGACGCTGGCACTGGGCCTGCACGACGTGTATAAAGCGCCGCTCGGGCCGTTGAAGCGCGCGTTTGCGACCCACGATTTTTTAAGCGTGTGGGAAGAGGACTGGAACCAGTCCCTTTATTTACTGGGCAAGTGAGCGGGCCAGCAGCCTTCTCAGCTGGGCAGCCTGGTAGGCGCCGAAGGTGTCGCTGAACAGGCAGCGGATCAGCGGATCGTCCACCACGTCGGCATCGAGCAGATCGCGTTCGGTGGCTGCGTCGAATACCTTGTCGTTGATCCGCATGTACATCGACGTCAGCGACTCGCCCTCCTCCAGCGCGCCATACAGTTTGGTGGCCGGGATTTCGGTGGTCCAACCGAGCGGCTCTTCACCCGTATCAGCCGTCGCCGTGCCATCGGACGTCAGCCGGTAACGGAATTGCGTGGGTACGCCCGCGTGATCGTAGACCGACAGTTGCCAGATGCGCGGCGCATCGAAGTATTCCGAAGAAGCTTCCACCGCACCGTATTTTGCCGGCAGCTCCACGCTGCAGTAATCCAGCACGCGCGCCAGTTGCGGCGCCGTCAGCGCATCGAAATGACGGGCAATCTCGCTGGTGTGCGGCGGCGCCTCGTTGCCCTCATAAACGTAATCGACATCCTGCTCGCCGACCGGCGTGATCCAGCTCAGTGGCGGAGCAGCGAGCAGCGACGTGGCATCCAGCCGCACCGACATCGAAGGATTCAATCGCACCACCTGCGCCGCCGGCAGCGCCGCCGTCACCTCGCGCGTAAATTGCGCGTACGTGATCGGGAAGAAGGCGCGGTTGTACCAGGACCACGGTTCCTGCACGAACTGGCAGGAGCTGGGCACGATGTAGCGCGGCGCCAGCGCCTGCAACTGCGGGAGCCATTCTTCCGGCAGCTTGGGCGGCGCCGCTTGCGAGCGCGATGGCGCCAGCACTTCGATTTCGCGCATCGTCTGGAACGGCCACAGCACCATGTCCCACGGGCCTTCCTTCACCAGTTGGGCCAGCGTGCCCTCGTCGATCCACGAATCGACAACGTTGAGCACATTCAGTCCGGCCGCCTGCACCTGGAACATCGAATCGACATCCGCATCCATCGCTTCGCGCGGCGTTACCGAGAACGGGCCGACCGCCACCGGCACGTTCAGCCGCAACGGCTGCACATTCGTAAAGCCCAGCTGGCGCACCATGGCGAACAGCTCGTCGAAGATGCAGTAGATGTACAGCGGCGTGGCGCGGTCCAGCAGGTCGAGGCTCTCCAGCGAACAGTGGTCGTCGTGGAAGTGCGAGATGAACACCGCATCGAACCGCTGGCGGCGGATCTGCTCGTGATCGAAACGCACATCCGGGAAGGCATGGCAGTTGCGACTGAACGGGTTTTCAAAGATCGTGTCGAAGGCGATGCGGGTGCCGTCGCAGTCGAATACGTAGCCGGCGTGGAGGATGCGGGAGATGGTCAGTGCTGGGGCGGTCATGCCGCATTTTACGCGAGCCGCGGATAGCCTCCCGCCATCGCCTGCGATTCCAGCGACAGGATGCGGGCATAACGCGCATCGTCATACGCAACGAAACGCGTTATGGAAAGCGCAGCCATGTGCTGGGCCAGCCGCGCATCCGGCGCCAGCAACGCGGCCTGCAGCTGCAGCCGCAATGCTTCCGGCACGGCGGCGCCGGTCACGAAAGGCAGGCCGGGCGACTGCGCGGCGTATTGGAGCACCGTCAGGCCTTCCAGTTCGCCGGGCTGTTCACGCCGCAGATAACCCAGCGTCACGCAATCGATGGCCGCCAGGTCGGCCTCCCCGTTACGCAACAGGGCCAGGCTGGCACGGTGGCTGCCGGACCAGCGCACGCTGCCGAAGAATCGTCCGTCGCCGGCCAGCGGTGCCACGGTGTGGCGCAGCGCGTTCATGCCGCTGTTCGAATGGCGGTCGTTGACGGCGGCGATGCGGCCGCGGGCCTGGGCCAGTGCCGCGATGCCGCCGTCGGCACGGACCACGATCGCGCTGGAGTAGTCGGCGCCCTCGCAGCCCGCGAAATCGTAGGCCGGCGTGGCGACCAGCCGCACATGCTTGCGCAACTGAGTCATGTAGGGATAGCCGCAGGTCTGGCCCAGCAGCAGCTCGGCGCGCTGGAAGAATTCCGGCAAGGGCGGATCGCGCACGAGCTCCACATAATCCGTGAAGCCGCCCGCCCGCAGCCCGGCCAGCAGCGCCTGGAACAGTGCCTCATAGCCGGCCTGCACCGGTTCGGACACGTTGTACATCGGGAATGCGACTTGCCAGCGCACGGCTACTCCTGCGGATGCGGATGGACCGGCGCATCGATCGGCTTGAAACCGAATTGTCGCATCAATTGCCAATAACCGCGCACATGGAATCCTCCGCTGCGCGCGATGTACTCGGCGCGCCGGGCCCGATAGACGCGCGGCAGCAGATACCACGGCAGCGACGGGAAGTCGTGGTGGACCAGATGATAATTATTGTTCAGGAACAGCAGCCGGAACACGGGGCCCGCCTCGTTCAGTACGATGCGCTGCTTGTGCTCTTCCGCCGGGCGGTGTTCATAGTACGAGCGGATCATCGCCAGCGATTGGGCAGGATAGGCCACCGCCAGCAGGTACCAGATGGCGGACACACCGAAGTTCGCATCGATCCACCACAGCAGCCCGCCCAGCATCGCCAGGTGGCGCAGCCACATCGGCACCTGCCGCCAGTCGCCACGCCACGGCTGCCGCACCGCTTCGGTCCACGTGCCGCTGATCGCGATGGCCGGGCCGACCAGCATGCGGCCCCAGAACGTGCGGTTGAACCACAGCAGCGCGCGCAGCGGCCGGTTCATGCCCACCCACGCGGCCGACGACACATACGAGCTTTCCGTGTCCAGCGCCGGCAACGTGAGGTGATGATCGACGTGGTGGTGCAGATGACTGTCGCGGTACAGCTGATACGGATACCAGACTGCCAGCGGCAGGATGCCGAACAGCCGGTTGACGGCCGGCCACCGCGTCGGATGCCCGTGGATCAGCTCGTGCTGCAGCGACATGTACCAGGCGCACCACCAGATCATCAGGCAGGTCGCCGCCACGTTGCCCAGCTCGCGCCACCACGCCAGCGTGCCCAGCCAGCCGGCGTAAATCACTGCAATCAGCAGCCAGGTGGGCCACTCGCCCCGCCACAGCGCACGCTTGCGCTCGATGGCGATCTGTTCGCGCTGCGCGGCATCCATGTACGCCGGGCCCCGGCTGGAACTGGACGATGCTGCGGAGCTGGCGGGATGAAGCGGCGTTGTCATCGGCACAGACTAAAGCCGTCCCGCTGCGGACCCAACGAATGCTTCCGCACATCGATATGTGAACTTCAGCTCAGACGGAATTCACCTATGCTCATGCGGTTTTCACCCCGCCGAAGCCAGCCGGGCCCGGCACCGTCCGGCAAATTTGGCCAGGGCCTGTTCGACCTTGCCGCGCACGCTGTCGAACCGCTTGCTCGGCATGACGACGGAAAGCGCCAGCAATGCATCGCCATGCCGGCCGATCGGCAGGCCGATGGCACTCCTGCCAAGGGCATGCTCTTCCAGGTCATAGGCGAAGTCGCCGTTGCGGATGCCGTGAATCTGGCGCCGCAAGGCCTTCATGGTTGCCACGGTATGCGGAGTGAGCTGGTGCAGCGGCGCCGCGGTATACAACGCTTCGATCGCTTCATCCGGCATGCATGACAGCAGCGCCTTCCCGCTCGACATCGTGTAGGCGGGATAGATCGCCCCGATTGTCGGCACCGCCCGCTCCGGCTGGTCGGACAGGAAGCGGTCCATGAACAGCACCTCGCCCCCGCTCAGCGTGGACAGGTCCACCGTCTCGTGCGTGGCCTCGAATAGCCCGTACAGCTCGGCGCGCAGTTCCAGCGCGATGCCCGAGCCGGGCAGTTCGCCCAGCCGGCGCAGGCCCCAGCCGGGCCGCACGCCGCCCCCCCCCGCCTGCACCAGATGTTCCAGCTCCAGCGCGTCGACGATGCGTTGCACGGTCGAGCGCGCCAGGCCGGTGGCGCTGGCCAGCTTGCCCAGGCTGAGCCCGTCCGGCTGCGCGCCCACCTCCCGCAGGATCGCCGCGGCCCGCGAGATGACTTGTATTCCTTCCATACGATTCCTCAACAAAGTGTACCGCATCGTGGTACAGTGCTGTACCGCTTAACGATACAGCCACATCATATGCCACGCCGTTACATCCAGTCCACATCGCCCCTGTACATCGTCATGCTGGGGCTGCTTTCCGCGCTGCCGCCGCTGGCCACCGACATCGGCCTGCCGGCCATTCCCGCTCTGCAGGCAGGGCTCAATATCGACATCGGCACGGCCACCCGCACGCTGACCGTGTTCCTGTTCGGCTTTTCCGCGGGCCCGATCCTGTTCGGGCCGCTGTCCGACCGCTTCGGCCGCAAGCCCGTCCTGCTGTTCGGGCTGACATTGTTCTCGCTGGCGGCAGTGGCCTGCGCGCATGCCGACAGCATCGGCACGCTGCTCGCCGTCCGCTTCGTGCAGGGTATCGCGGCCGGCGCGGCGGCGGCCCTGCCGGCAGCCATCGTGCGCGACGTGTTTACCGGCCATGCCGCCCTGTCGCGGCAATCCTATGTCGCGCTGGTGAATGCGGTGGCGCCGCTGATCGCGCCCCTGATCGGGGCCGGACTGCTGCAGCTGGGCGACTGGCGGCTGATTTACGAATGCCTGGGCGGCATCGGCTTCGTATTGCTGCTGGTGGCGGTCTTGGGTTATGCGGAAACGCGGCCCGCCAGAGCACACGACGGCAGCAGCATTTTCGGCGCGGCCCTCGCGGCGTACGGCGTCGTGCTGAAAAATCGCCGGTATGTGCTCCACACCGCGTTGCTGGCAGCATCGTTCGGCACGATGTTCGCCTACATCACCGGCTCGTCGGCCGTGTTCATCGACATGCTGGGCGTCTCGAGCGGTGCATATGGCGGACTGTTCGCGCTGACGGCGGCCGGCACGATGCTCGGTGCCGCCACCGGCGCGCGGCTGGCGCGCCTCTGGGGCCCGGACCGGCTGCTGGCCGGCGGTGTCATCGGCTCCGTGGCGGTCAGCGGCACGCTGCTGCTGGTGGCGTTGACGGGCTCGGGATCGGTGCCGCTGGTCGCGGCCTGCGTCCTGCTGAGTAATTTCTGCGCCGGCATCGTGATGCCGAACGCCACCCACCAGGCACTGCACGGCGTTGGCCAGGTGGCCGGCAGTGCCGCCGCCTTGCTGCGTTCGGGCCAGATGCTGGCCGGCGCGGCGGCCGGCGCGCTGGTCGGGCTGTTCGCCGGGAACCAGCTGACGGCGATGGCGGGCGTGATGACGCTGTCGGCGCTGGCCGGACTGGCGCTGCTGGGCGTCCGGCAGCGCCAGCTCAGTCCAGCCGCTTGAGCCGCTGACCGAGAATCCCCCACTGGCAATCGACGCCATCGACCGTGCCGCACAGGGCCCAGCCGGTGCCGATTTTTTTGACCGAGACGGGGCTTTCGATCTCGGCAGCGAGCTTTTCGCCCCACATGGAGGCGGCGCCCTGGCCCTTGAACAGTTCCTTGCCTTCGTAGATGACGGTGGCGTCGAAGACGGGCATGGCGAATACGGTCATGATGTTCTCTGGTTCGAAGATACGGGGCGCCATCCTAACATTTCGGCGCGCGCCCCGCGCTGTCGGCCACCAGGCTCAGTAATCCCACAGGATCGGTACCCAGCGGAACACGTCGCCATCGATGGCCACCCGGCCCACCGACGGGAATGGCAGGTGCGACGCCACCAGCAGGCCGCCGTTCGCGGCCAGTTCGCGGAACAGGCCGATGCGCACGCGCGCCGATTCCTCGGGATCGTGTTCGAAGCCGTTGTGCCAGTCCGGGTGGTCGAAGGCGACCGGGAACATGGCGTCGCCGGCAAACGTCAGCCGTTCGCCGCCCGACGACAGATCGACCACGCTGTGCCCCGGCGTGTGACCGCCGGTGAGGCGGACGACGACGCCGGGCGCCACCTCATGCGTGTCCTGGAAGATGTGCAGCCGGTCCTTGTACAGGTCAAGGAAACTGGTGGCGGTGGCGCGCAGCACGTCCGGCACGGGCGTCGGCATCACTGTGTGCGAAAAATCGGGCTGCGCCCAGAAGGCCACCTCGGCGGCGGCCACGTGGATGCGCACGTCCGGCCGCAGCCGCTCCCTGACGCCGTCGACGAGCAGCCCGCCCACGTGGTCCATGTGCATGTGGGTGATGACGATGTCGGTGACGAACGCCAGGTCGATGCCGGCCGCCTCCAGCCGCAGCGGCGCCTGGCCGGCGCGGGGGAAGCCGGGGAACTGGCCGCCAAGGCCGGCATCGACAAGAATGGTCTGCTCGCCGCTGCGCGCCACCAGCACGTTCAGCGGCCAGTCGAACGCATCGGACGGCATGCGCATATGGTCGAGCCAGCCGGCCAGGTCGGCGGCATCGGCATTGGTGGCCATCGTCGACGTCGGCAGCGGCAGCACGCCGTCGCTGACCACCAGCACGTCGATGTCGCCGACCTGCAGGGCGTAACGGGATGGCACCAGCTCTTCGGGCTTGCGGCGGGCGGAACGCGAACTGTTATCTACGGCAAACATGGGGAAATCTCCTGAAAAGGCCCGGATCCCCGGGCAAGGGTCGCGGCGGAAAGCCGTATGCCTGCATCGTAGTCAGGCGGGCGCGGCGGCGGAAGGCATGCGCACGGGTCCACGGTGGTGCCGGATTTGCACCAAATGGCATCCATGCACCGACTGGCGCCTGCATCCAGGCGCACGGTTCGTGCGTAGTTGAGGATGCCTCCACCACACATTCGAGCTCGCATGGCCAACGGACTGAACCAGCGTTTCAAGCAGGACCCCGTGACTTTCCTGTCGTCCTACTGGGACATCAACTCGGCCCAGCCGCAGCACGGCGAGGGCTATGGCATCGACAGCCACGGCATCGCCCGGCTGGACCTGAGCGAGTATTCGCCGCAGACGGTGCGCGTCAGCAAGGCCGACAGCGGCATGCTGGCGTCGATCATGGGCGAGGCGCCGATCCGGGCGTATTACCTGACGTCGCAGGTCGACCGCACCAAGGCCATGCCGCTGGGCAGCGAATGCGATTTCTTCTTCACCGATGCGATCACCGGCTGCCAGTTCATGGCGTATGGGAACAACCGCCACAACATCACGGTGTGCCACGTCAATGCGCTGACACTGGGTAACGCCACGTACGCGAACGAGGCCGCCCAGGTGCAGGCGGCCGGCTACCCCATCGAGATCATCCACGGCCAGACGCAATACCAGGCGGGACTGCCCGTACACGACCAGCCCCATGTCGTCGTCACCGTGATCGGCTGGCGCCGCGCCGATGGCTGGCATTTCTACGAACGGCGGCGGCTCAATGCGCCGAACAACCGGCAGGTGCTGGGCGCAGCCGCCGTCGAGCTCTAGCGCCACCGGTTTTGCTGCGATGGTATTCTGCCTGCATGCTCGATACCCTCCAGGACCTGATGCGCCCGCCGCCCGGCATGGCGTTCGACTTCAGCCAGCCCGCCGGCGAACCGGCGCTGACGCCGCCGCACGGCGTGTCGTGGCGGGTCTTCGCCAATCCCGTCTCGCTGTTCATCGGCGGCGTGACGGCCGTGCTGCTGGAGCTGGCCGAACCATCGGTGCGCTCCGGTGTGTGGGACCACAGCAGCTTCCAGCGCGATCCGCTGCTGCGCCTGCGCCGTACCGGCTTCGCGGCGATGATGACGGTGTATGGCCCCCGGTCGGCAACCAAGGAACTGATCGCGCGCGTGGTGCGCGTGCATGGCCGCGTGGAAGGCCAAACGCCCGGCGGCGTCGCCTATCATGCCAACGACCCGCGGCTGCTCGACTGGGTACAGGCCACCGCCACCTTCGGTTTCACGGAGGCGTATCACCGCTACGTGCGGCACCTGTCGCCGGAGGAAATCGATACGGCGTTCGCCGAAGCGCAGCCGTCGGCCAGGCTGTATGGCGCGACGGGCGCACCGACGTCATGGGCGATGTGGGAAGCGCTGCTGGAAAAAACCGCGCCCGGGCTGGAAGGGTCGGACATCCTCGCCGACTTCCTGCGGATCATGGCGGAGGCGGCGATCCTGCCCGCGCCGCTGCGCTGGGTTCAGCGGCTGCTGGTACGCGCCGCCGTGGCGATCACGCCGGAGCCGGTGCGTTCGCTGCCGCAGCTGCGCGGGCATGGCTTGCGGTTCGGCGAGGCGGCGCTGGTGCGCGCGATGGCACGGGGTGCCGCGCTGCTGCCGCTGGGCGATACGCCGCCGGCGCAGGCGGCACGGCGGCTGTCCGCGGCGCGGCGGACATGACGTCAGGCCCGGCGCGGGCGCGGGAATGCCTGCGCGTCGATGTCCGGCTCGACGAACATCTGGTAACCCTGGAACGACTTCATCTCCGTCATCATGAAGTGCGACACGATCTTCTCCACGCCGAAGCCGCCGTTGACCAGCACGCGCCGCACCTGCGTCCACTCCTGCATGTCGGTGACGACCGCCCGCAGCATGTAATCGTACTGCCCGCTGACGCGGAACGACTCGACGATCTGCGGCATGTCCGCCACGCAGGCATCGAAGTCGCCGAATTCGTCGGTGGCGTGCCGCTCGAACGAGATCTGCGCCATCACCATCAGCACGTTGCGCATGCGGTTGATGGCGATCTGGGCACGGTAGCCGAGGATGTAGCCCCGCTCTTCCAGGTCGCGCACCCGGCGCAGGCAGGCGCTGGGCGACAGCGCAACGCGATCGGCCAGCGCCTGGTAGGTGATGCGCGCGTCCTGCTGCAGCAGGTCCATGATCTTGCGGTCGATCCGGTCGATCCGGTCGCTGCGGTCGCTGATTAATTGGGTCATACCCGCTGGATCCTTTCCTTGTTGCGGGCATCATGACATGGGCAATCCGCGCAAATCAAGCTGAAAGCCGGTCCCATGCAATGAATGAACCAAGCTGGTGCAGAGCTGTTGCATGCCCCAATCTGGACGACCCGGATTCACCGTAATGGATCGCTTTTTCGTCGTGTGCGGATGGCCGGAAACGTCAGGATTCGCCGATTTTCACATCCGATTCGCCAGAATCCTGTGTTTATCGGCGCGCAGTCTGCAAAATCGTGTGCCGCCTCCGAAAAATCCCTTTCGAATCAACGGCATGACGATTTTCGGCGGCGCCGTGGGTGCATGTACGACGCCATCTTTTTGACCTAGAGTGCGGCTGCGCAGGGTGGCGGCAGAGCTGGACCGATGCTGCCTTCACCGTGCGCCAACAGCCCGCCACCCATCGTCACGGAGAACCGCTTCGCATGAAACCCGGAACTGCCACCACGCTGCGCCGCAGCACCCTTTCCTTCACACTGGCCAGCCTGTTTGCGGGCCACGTCCATGCCCAGTCGGCCAGCGCGCCCGACATTGCCGCAACCGCGAAGCAGAAGGACGACGCCGCGGTGGCAGCCGTGACCGTGGTGGGCAAGCGCGGCCAGACCGTCGCCAACACGGCCGGCGGCGCCAGCGTCATCACCGGCGCCGCGCTGGAGAAAATGGGCGCGGACAGCTTTGCCGACTACCTGAAAACGGTGCCCGGCGTGGTGTTCAACGAAGGCCCGGCCGGCAATTCGACGGCCGTCATCCGCGGCGTCGGCACCACCGCCGGCCTGGATCAGGGCCAGGGCACGACCGGCTACTACATCAACGAGGTGCCGCTGACGGAGCCCGGTTATGCGATGGGCATTCCGGACATCGACGCGTTCGACGTCGACCGCGTGGAAGTGCTGCGCGGGCCGCAAGGCTCGCTGTACGGCGCGGCTTCGCTGGGCGGCGCCATCAACTATATGGCGCGCGAAGCGGATGCCGGCGGCTTCGACGCGGCCATCGAAACGGAGATCAGCAAGACCAGCCACGCGCCGAAGAACGGCTACACCGGCAAGGTCATGCTGAACACGCCGCTGGTCGACGGCAAGCTGGCGGCGCGGCTGGTGGTGGGCCGCCGCGAACTGGCCGGCTACCTGGACAACATCGGCCTCGGCAAGGACGGCAGCAACGCCAACACGATGACGGACAGCCGCCTGTCGCTGGTGTGGACGCCGGACGCGCTGACGAAACTGTCGTGGCTCACGCTGTGGCAGAAGTCGGAGGCGGACGACGCCTCCTACCAGATGATCAAGTACGGCGAGCTGACGCGCACGTCGGCCCTGCCCGTCAAGGCCGAACTGGACTTCGCGCTGAACAGCCTGCGCCTGGACCGCGACCTCGGCTTCGCCAGACTGACCGCGATCGCTTCGCACAATCGCAAGGCGCAGATGCAGCACTTCGATTATTCCGGCGGCACCTACAAGGATTACCGCGGCACCAGCGGCCCGCAGCTGTTCCGCCAGGCCGGCGTCAGCAAGACGCGCACGTTCGAGGCCCGCCTGGCCTCCCCCACCGGCGGGCGCTTCGAATGGCTGATCGGCGCCTCGTACCAGAAGACGGACAAGACCTTCAACGAAGACCAATCCGCCGGCGACGCTTACGTCGTGCTGCTGCCGCAGTACAGCGCCAGCCAGTTGCGCGGCAACGATTACTACTGGGGCGTCAGCCGCACCGTGGGCTCGGACAAATCCGTGTTCGGCGAAGCGTCGCTGAACTTCCTCGACAACTGGAAGCTGACGCTGGGCGGCCGCCGCTACGATACGGAACTGACCAACAACAACGTCAAGAACGGCATCAACTACCCGGGCGGCACGGTGACCGGCCCGAACCACGGCGCCGAAAACGGCTTCACGCCGAAGGTCTCGCTCAGCTACAAGGCCGATCCGGACACGCTGTATTACGTGACCGCCTCCGAAGGGTTCCGCTTCGGCGGCGTCAACACGGCGCGCGCGCTGGCCGGCTTCGACACGCCCGCCAGCTTCGGCAGCGACTCGCTGCGCAACTACGAAGTGGGCGTGAAAAGCGCGCTGTTCAATCGCCGCCTGTCGTTCGACGTGGACGTGTTCGACATCGAATGGAGCGATCTGCAGGTGCGCCTGTACCGCCCGGACCGGCTCAGCTACGGCGCCAATGCCGGCAAGGCCCGCATCCAGGGCGTGGAATTCGCCACCAACTGGCGCGCCACCGCCGACCTGACTTTGAGCGCCAACTACACCTGGCTGGACGCCCGGCTGACGCGCGACCTGCTCGACGCGACGGTGCCGCTGCACGCCGGCCAGCAGTTGCCCGGCTCGTCGAAACACCAGCTGACGGCCACCGCCACGTATGCATGGAACGACAGCCAATACACGCCGAGCCTGTCGCTGAGCGGCCATGCGATGAGCGCCGCGCCGGCCGACCTGCAGGGCACGGGCGAAACCATCAACGGCTTCTCGCAGTTCGATGCCCGCTATGCGATGTGGTTCGATAACGTGGAGGTCAGCGCCTATGTGAACAACATCGCCGACAAGCGGGGCGTGACCTTCAGCTATGGCAACACGGCGGCCTATGGCGTCGAGCAGTTCGTCATTCGCCCGCGCACGGCCGGCCTGCGGCTGCGCTGGTCGCTGTGAGGCTGTCGCGATGATCAACCGTCGACAGTTCCTGGCCGCCACGGCATGCTGGTCCTCCCTGCCCGCATTCGCATCCGGCGCGGCGCCCCGCCCGTGGCCGATCCCGCCGCAACACGCCCGCATCCCCACCGACGTCGGCCGCCTCGGCTACCACCGCATCGACGACTACGCGTGGTTCCAGCCGAAGGACTGGCATGCCGTGCTGCGCGCGCCGGACGCGCTGGACGCGCCGATCAAGGCCGCCATCAAGGCCGAAAACGAGTATGCCGAAGCGATGCTGGCACCGTCGCTGCCGCTGCAACGCCAACTGGTCGAACGCATGGCGGCGCTCGATGCGCTGCAAGGCGCGCCGCTGCAGGTGCGCGACGGCGATTTTTATTATTACCAGCGCGACCAGGCGGGCAGCGATTATCCCGTGTATGCACGGCGCCCGGTTGCCGGCGGCGCCGAGCAGGTGCTGCTGGATGTGGGCGCGGAAGCCCGGGGCAAGCAATTCTACAAGCTGGGCTTCCGCGGCCCCCAGCACAGCCGCGACGGCCGCCTGGTCGGCTGGGCCGCCGACCTGCGCGGCTCCGACATCTTTTCCATCCTCGTGCGCGACATCGCCACCGGTCGCATGGTGGTCGAGGATATCGAAAACGCCCACGGCGGCTTCGCCTTCTCGCCGGACGGCCGTTACCTGTTCTGGGTGGACCGCTCCGACAAGGGCCGGCCATCGAAGGTGTTCCGCCGCGAAATCGGCGCCGGCACGGGCGACACGCTGATCTACGAAAACGTCGACCCGGCCTTCTTCCTCGGCCTGCGCATCACGGCGGCGGGCGGCTACCTGGTGATCCGCACCTTCAACGGCGCGATGAGCGAAAACCGCCTCGTGCCGATGGCCACGCCGACGGCGCCTCCAGTGCTGGTCGAACCGCGTGCTGCCGGCGTGCGGTACAACGTCGACGAGTGGAACGGCCGCCTGCTGGTGCTGACCGATGCCGACGATGCCGTCGACTACAAGCTGATGACGGCCATCTTCACCGCGCCCGGCCGCGCCAACTGGCAGCCGTTCGTCCCGCACCAGCCGGGCCGCTTCATCCTCGCCGTCCATCCGTTTGCCGACTGCCTGGTGCGCGAGGAATGGCGCGATGCGCTGCCCCGGCTGGTGGTGATGACGAAGGACGGCAAGGAGCACGAGATCGCGTTCGACGAAGCCGCCTACGCCATCGCCGTGGCCGCCGACCAGGGCTGGCATTCGCCGACGCTGGCGTTCAACTACCAGTCGCCGCAAACGCCCCGCACGCCCTGCCAGCTCACCCTCGCCACCGGTGCAGTCGCGCGCACCAGGAGCACCGCCGCCACCAGCGTGTACGACCCGAGCCGCTACGAAGTGCGGCGCCTCGTCGCACCGGCCGAAGACGGCGCGCAGATTCCCATCACGGTACTGATGCGCAAGGGCCAGAAGCTGGACGGCAGCGCGCCCCTCTACCAGTATGGTTACGGCTCGTACGGCTCCACGGTGGATGCCGAGTTCTCGGCATCGGCCATCGCGGCGGTGGAACAGGGCTGGATCTACGTCATCGCCCACGTGCGCGGCGGCGCCGAGCGGGGCAGCGCATGGACGCGCGCCGTCCTCAAGCGGGGCAAGAAAAAGACCTTCACCGATTTCATCACGTGTGCGGAATACCTGATTGCGCAGGGCTACACACGCAAGGGGCGCATCGTCGCCCACGGCTTCTCGGCCGGCGGCCTGATGATGGGCGCCGTCTACACCATGCGCCCGGACCTGTGGGCCGGCGTCATCGCCCGCGTGCCCTTCCTCGACGTGCTGACGACGCTCGAACATTTCGAGGACCGCCCGCTGGGCACCACGTCGTTCGTGCACTGGGGCGATCCGCGCGTGCCGGAGGACCATGCCTACATGGCCAGCTACTCACCGTATGACCAGCTGAAGCCGGCCGCCTACCCCGCCCTGTTCGCACTGGGCAGCGTGGCCGACAACCGCGTGTCCTTCTGGGAGCCGCTGAAGTTCGCGGTAAAAGCACGCACGCTGACCACGGCCGGCAATCCCATCCTGTCACTGAGCGCGATGCATGCCGGGCACGGCGGCGCGTCGGGTGCCACGGCCCAGTATCAGGAGCAGGCGTCGTTCCTGGCCTTTGCCGTCTGGGCTGCCGACCGCAAGTGGGGCGACGTACCGCAGCGGCCCGGTTGACCGGTCGGCGGCTAGCGGGCCAGCGATCACGCCTCGGGACGATGCGGCACGAGCGCAGGCGCAGCGTGCTGCGCGGCGGAGTGCAGCGGCCGGCCCTTGCCGAGGGCGCGCACCAGCACATAGAACAGCGGCGTCAGGAACAGGCCGAACAGCGTGACGCCCAGCATGCCGAAGAACACGGAGATACCCATCGCATGCCGCATCTCCGCCCCCGCGCCAGTGGAGACGACGAGCGGAATGACGCCCATGATGAAGGCCAGCGACGTCATCAGGATGGGCCGCAGCCGCAGCCGGCCCGCCTCGATCACCGCCTGCACCGTGGGCATCCCCGCCATCTCCAGCTCGCGCGCGAACTCGACGATCAGGATGGCGTTCTTCGACGCGAGGCCGACCAGCACGATGAGCCCGATCTGGGTGAAGATATTGTTATCGCCGTGGGTCAGCCACACGCCGAGCAGCGCCGAGAAAATGCTCATCGGGATGATCAGGATGATGGCCAGCGGCAGCGACACGCTTTCGTACTGGGCCGCCAGCACGAAGAACACGAGCAGCACGCACAGCGGCAGGATCCACACGGCCGTATTGCCGGCGATGATCTGCTGGTAGGTCAGGTCTGTCCATTCGTACGTCATCCCTGGCGGCAGCGTTTCCGCGGCGATGCGCGCAATGGCGGCCATCGCCTGGTCCGACGAATAGCCGGGCGCCGGGCTGCCGCTGACGTCGGCGGCCGTGAAGCCGTTGTAGCGCACCACCTGTTCGGGGCCATACGTGTGGCTGACCTTCAGTACCGACGCCAGCGGCACCATCTCGCCGGATTCGCTGCGCACATGCAGCTGGCCGATATCGTCCGGCGATGCGCGGAACCGGCTGTCGGCCTGCATCCGCACCTGATAGACGCGACCGAGGAAATTGAAGTCGTTCACGTAATACGAGCCGAGGAAGGCCTGCAGCGTCCCGAACACGGCCGGTGTATCGACGCCCAGCTGTTGCGCCTTCGCGCGGTCGACGTCCAGTTTTATCTGCGGCACGTTCACCGTGTACGTCGAAAAGAGCGGCCCCAGCTCCGGCGCCTCGGAGGCCTTCTTGATGAAGGCCTGAGTGGCTTTGTATAACTCGTCGTAGCCCAGGTCGGCCCTGTCCTCGATCTGCAGCTTGAAGCCGCCCGTGGTGCCCAGGCCGTACACGGGCGGCGCGGGAAATACCGCGGTAAAAGCGTGGCCGATGCTGCCGTATGAGCCATTCAGGTCGGCCGCGACCTGGTCGGCGGAGATGCCCCGGCGCTCCTTGAACGGCTTGAGCAGCACGAAGGTCAGCGCCGTGCTCGAGCTTTTCGTCACCCCGTTGATCGACAGGCCGCTGTACGTCACCGTTTCGGCGACGCCCGGATGCTTCAGCGCCACGGCATTCATCTCTCGCATGGTGGCTTCAGTGCGGTCCAGCGTTGCGCCTTCCGGCAGCTGGGCCAGGCTGACGACGTATTCCTTGTCCTGCGCGGGCACGAAGCCGCCCGGCACGTGGCCGGTGAGCCACCAGGTGGCTGCCAGCAGGCCGGCATACACGACGAGCAAGGCGCCCTTGTGCCGCAGCAGCCGGCCGATGCCGGCGCCATAGCGTTCGGAGCCGCGGTCGAAGATGCGGTTGAAGCGCCCGAAGAACCGGCCGAACACCTTCTGCGTGACGCGGGTGACGGCATCGGGCGCGTCGCCGTGGGCCTTGAGCAGCAGCGCCGACAGGGCCGGCGACAGTGTCAGCGAATTGACCGCCGAAATCAGCGTGGAGATCGCGATGGTGACGGCGAACTGCTTGTAGAACTCGCCCGTCAGGCCGCTGAGGAAGGCCAGCGGCAGGAACACGGCGGACAGCGTCAGCGCGATGGCGATGATCGGGCCGCTGACCTCGCGCATGGCCTGGTAGGTGGCCTCGCGCGGCCCGAGCCCGCGGGCGATGTTGCGCTCGACGTTCTCGACGACCACGATGGCATCGTCGACGACGATGCCGATCGCCACCACGAGCCCGAACAGAGACAGCGTGTTGATCGAGTAGCCCGCCAGAAGCAGGAAGGTGAACGTGCCGACGATCGAGATGGGCACCGCCAGCAGCGGAATGACGGAGGCGCGCCACGTCTGCAGGAACAGGAAGACCACCAGCACGACGAGGGCCACGGATTCCAGCAGCGTTTCGACGACCGCATCGATGCCGGCCTGCACGGCGCGGCTCGGCTCGTAGACGACGCGATAGGCCAGGTCCTGCGGGAATTCCTTCGCCAGTTCCTGCATCGCCTCGTGCACTTGGCGCGAAATCTGCAGCGAGTTCGCACCGGGCGCTTCCTGCACGGCCAGCGCGATGGCCGGCTGGTTGTTCAGCGTGGCGCGGATGCCGTAGTCTTCGGCACCGAGTTCCACGCGCGCCACGTCGCCCAGCCGCGTGATCGCGCCGCGCCCGTCGGACTTGATGACGATGTTCCTGAATTCCTCCGGCGTCTTGAGGCGGCCATCGGCATTGACATTGAGCTGGAACGCCGTGTCGGCCGCCGTGGGCGAACCGCCGATGGTGCCGACCGCCGCCTGGATGTTCTGGCGCCGGATGGCATCGGCCACGTCGCCCGCACCGAGGCCCCGCTCGGCCAGTGCGGCCGGATCGAGCCAGACGCGCATCGCATAGCCGCCCGGGCCCCAGGGCACCACGTCCCCTACTCCCGCGATGCGCGCCAGCCGGTCCTTCACATGCAGGATGGCGTAGTTGCTCAGGTAGTTGCCGTCATACGTGCCCTTCGGGGACAGCATGTGCACGGTGATGCTGATGATCGGCGAGCTCTTGATGGCCGTGACGCCGAGGCGCTGCACGTCCTCCGGCAGCCGCGGCTGCGCCTGCGCCACGCGGTTCTGCACGAACTGCTGGGCCTTGTCCGGATCGGTGCCCAGCTTGAACGTGACCGTCAGATACAGGTGGCCGTCGCCGCTGGCTTTCGAGTCCATGTACAGCATGTCCTCGACGCCGTTGACGGCCTGCTCGAGAGGCGCCGCGACCGTCTCGGCGATGGTCTTGGCGTTGGCGCCGGGGTATTGCGCATGGACGACAACCGACGGCGGGATCACCTGCGGGTATTCCGACACCGGCATGTTGAACGCGGCCACGATCCCGGCCAGCAGGATCAGCGCGGACAGCACGCCGGCGAAGATGGGCCGGTCGATGAAGAACTTCGAGATATTCACGAGCGGCCTCCCGCAGCGGCGCTGGCGGATGCCTTCGGCACATCGGCCGCCACCGCGGACACCGCGGCGCCTGGCGGTGCGCGGAAGGCGCCGTCCACGATGACCTTCGCGCCCGCCGCGACGCCGCTGCGCAGCACGCGCTCCCTGCCCTGCAGCGCGCCGAGTTCGACGAAGCGGCGCTCGACCTTGTTCTCGCCGTTCACGACGAGCACGTACTTGCGGTCCTGGTCCGTGCCGACGACGGCATCGTCGACCATCACGGCGTTGTACGGCACGCCGCCCTGCAAACGCACGCGCGCCTGCAGGCCGGGCAGCATCTCGGCGCTGACCTTGTCGATGCGCGCGCGAACGCGCACGGTGCCGGAACGGGTATCCATCTGGTTGTCGAGCGCCTCGATGGCCGCCGCGTACGGAAAGCCGTCATCGTTGGCCAGGCCGACCGTGACCAGCGGCTTTCCGCCGGCCCGCAGCGAGGGCGCGATGAGCCGGAGATAGCTTTGCTCGTCCACGTTGAAGGCGGCGTACAGCTTGCCGTCGGAGACGATGCGCGTCAGCGGCATAGCTTCGCCGCCGGCGCCCACTACGTTACCGGCGGTGATCTCCGCCCGCGAGATGCGCCCGTCGATCGGCCCACGGATCTGCGTATAGGCCAGTTGCAGCTGGGCGTGGGCCAGCGCGGCCTGCGCGCCTTTGCGGGAGGCCGCGGCTTCGCGTGCCGCGTTGTCGAGCGCATCGACTTCGCGGCGCGCGATCGACTTCGATTCCAGCAGCAGCCGGCCGCGGGCCTGCTCGATATCGGCCAGCCGTTGCCGTTCCTCGATGCCCGCCAGGGTGGCCTGCGCCTGGCGCACCTGCGTCTCGTACGGCGCCGGATCGATGGTAAACAGCAGATCGCCCTGGCGCACGTGCTGGCCGTCCTTGAAGTGCACGGCCAGCAGCGTGCCGGGCACTTTGGGACGCACGTCGACAAGGTCCACCGCTTCGAGACGGCCGGTGAAATCCTGCGAGTCGGATACCGCGCGTTGCCACGCCGGCCGGTACTTGACGACAGGCAGTGCGGCAGCAGGTTCGGCATGCGCCGT
>DKJA01000063.1 GCA_002454505.1 Oxalobacteraceae bacterium UBA6704 | reverse complement strand
GCGATGTGGTTTTCCTTGATCAGGATGCCGTCGTACAGCGCCAGGCGCTGGTTCTGGCCGCCGCCGACGCGCACCGCATACTTCTGCGCCAGCCGCAGGCCGGGCAGCGTCTTGCGCGTGTCGAGGATGGCCGCCTGCGTGCCTTCGATCAGTTTCACGTAGCGGCGGGTTGCCGTCGCCACGCCCGACATCAGCTGCAGGAAGTTCAGTGCCGACCGTTCGGCTGTCAGGATCTTGCGCGACGAACCCACCAGCGTGCAGACAGGCGTATCGGCCGCCATCGCATCGCCTTCGGCGTAATGCCATTCGATGCCGATGGTCGAATCGATGGCGTGCATGATGCCCTCGAACCACGGCGCGCCGCACAGCACGGCGTCTTCGCGGACGATCACACGGGCAGCCGACCGCCCTGCTTCCGGCACCAGCTTGCCGGTCAGATCGCCCGTGCCGACGTCTTCCAGCAGGGCCGCCAGCAGATTGGTTTCAAAGGCCTTCGTCAGCGCCGCGTCGAACGGTGCGTAAGGGTTCAAGAGAGTGCTCATGCCGGTCCTATTCCCGAAAACAGTTTTGCTTCCTGCGCCAGGTCGGCGCCGGGTGCCACCTTGGCCTTCTTCGCCGCGGCGAAGTCCAGCATGCGGTTGATCGATACCTTGGCCTGTTCGCCCACGACCGGATCCACGTGGATCTCGTTGCCCAGGTTTTCCAGCACATCGATCAGGTTGCGCAAGCCGTTCATCGCCATCCACGGGCAGTGCGCGCAGCTCTTGCACGTGGCGCTGTTGCCGGCGGTGGGCGCTTCGATGAAGGTTTTCGTCGGCGCCGCATTGCGCATCTTGTGCAGGATGCCGTTGTCGGTGGCGACGATGAAATGCGTGGCCGGCAGTTCCACCGCCGCGGCGATCAGTTGCGACGTGGAGCCGACAACATCCGCCTGCGCCACCACATTGGCCGGCGATTCCGGGTGCACCAGCACTTTCGCATCCGGATATTCGGCCTTCAGCAGATCCAGTTCGACGCCCTTGAACTCGTCGTGCACGAGGCAGGAGCCCTGCCACAGCAGCATGTCCGCGCCGGTCTGTTTCTGGATGTAGCCGCCCAGGTGCTTGTCGGGCGCCCACAGGATTTTCTTGCCCTGCTCGTGCAGGTGCTTGACGATGTCCAAGCCGATGGACGACGTCACCATCCAGTCGGCACGCGCCTTGACGGCCGCGCTGGTGTTGGCATACACGACGACGGTGCGGTCCGGATGCTGGTCGCAGAAGGCCGCGAATTCGTCCGGGTCGCAGCCCAGGTCCAGCGAGCAGGTGGCATCCAGGTCGGGCATCAGGATGGTCTTTTCCGGCGACAGGATCTTCGCCGTCTCGCCCATGAACTTGACGCCGGCGACGACCAGCGTTTTCGCCGGGTGATCGCGGCCGAAGCGCGCCATCTCCAGCGAGTCGGACACGCAGCCGCCGGTTTCCTCGGCCAGGTCCTGCAGGTCCGCGTCGACGTAGTAATGGGCGACGAGCACGGCGCCCCGTTCACGCAGCAGCGTGCGGATGCGTTCCTTCAGCAGGATCTTTTCATCGGCCGGCACGGGCGCCGGCGTACGTGCCCACGCATGGGCCACGCAGCTGCCGCCCTGCTGGTTGTCGTCCAGCAGGGGCTTTTCGTACTCGACGGTTTTGACGGGGATGGCTATCGGATTGGCTACAGTACTCATCGCTCGCACAAGCTCCAAATGATTAGTCGATGCCCTGGCTGGTCAGGTACTCTTCGTAGTTGCCGCGGAAATCGACGACTTCGTTTTCCTTGATCTCGATGATGCGGTTGGCCAGCGACGACACGAATTCGCGGTCGTGCGACACGAAGATCAGCGTGCCGGCGTACTTGTCCAGCGCCACGTTCAGCGATTCGATCGATTCCATGTCCATGTGGTTGGTCGGTTCATCGAGCAGCAGCACGTTGTGACGGCCCAGCATCAGTTTGCCGTACATCATGCGGCCCTTCTCGCCGCCGGACAGCACGCGCACGGCCTTCTTCACTTCGTCGCCGCCGAACAGCAGGCGGCCCAGGATCGAGCGGACGGCCTGGTCGTCGTCGCCTTCCTTGGTCCATTGGCCCATCCAGTCCGTCAGGTTCGCGTCCGTTGCGAAGTCTTCCGTCGGATCCTGCGGCATGTAGCCCACGTTGGCGTTCTCGGCCCACTTGACGAAGCCGGTGTCCGGCTGCAGTTTCGCCAGGTCGCCGCCGATGCAGCGCAGCATCGTCGTCTTGCCGGCACCGTTGGCACCGATGATGGCGATGCGTTCGCCTGCTTCGACGAGGATCGAGAAGTTCTTGAACAACGCCTTGTCGTAGGTTTTCGAGATGCTGTCCACCTCGACGGCCAGGCGGTGCAGCTTCTTCTCGCCTTCGAAGCGCACGAACGGATACGCGCGCGAGGATGGTTTGATGTCCTCGACCTTGATCTTGTCGATCATCTTGGCGCGGGACGTGGCCTGGCGGGCCTTCGATTTATTCGCCGAGAAGCGGCGCACGAAGTCCTGCAGCTCGGCGACCTTGTCCTTGGCTTTCGCGTTGTTGGCCAGCTGCTGGTTGCGGGCCTGCGTGGAGGCCAGCATGTAGTCGTCGTAATTGCCCGGATAGATCTTCAGCGTGCCGTAATCCATATCGGCCACGTGCGTGCACACCTGGTTCAGGAAGTGACGATCGTGGGAGATGATGATCATCGTCGAGTTGCGCTGGTTCAGCACGTCCTCGAGCCAGCGGATCGTGTTGATGTCCAGGTTATTGGTCGGTTCGTCGAGCAGCAGGATGTCCGGATTCGAGAACAGCGCCTGCGCCAGCAGCACGCGCAGCTTCCAGCCCGGCGCCACGGCGCTCATCGGGCCCTTGTGCAGTTCGATGTCGACACCGGCGCCCAGCAGCAGTTCGCCGGCGCGCGCTTCGGCCGTGTAGCCGTCGTATTCCGAGACCTTGCCTTCCAGGTCGGCGGCTTTCATGTAGTCGTCGTCGGTCGCATCCGGATTCGCGTAGATCGCGTCGCGTTCCTGGATCGCGGCCCACATCTCGGTGTGGCCCATCATGACGACGTCCAGCACGCGCATCTCTTCGTACGCGAACTGGTCCTGGCGCAGTTTGCCCAGGCGCTCGTTCACGTCCAGCATGACGTTGCCGCCGGACGGTTCCAGGTCGCCGCCCAGGATCTTCATGAACGTGGACTTGCCGCAGCCGTTGGCGCCGATCAGACCGTAGCGGTTGCCGTCGCCGAACTTGACGGAGATGTTCTCGAACAGCGGCTTGACGCCGAACTGCATGGTGATGTTAGCGGTGGATAGCACTGATGAGCCCTCGAGCGATAGTTTCAATTAACCTGCAATTTTACCATTTCGCGACCATCCCCGCAGCAGAGCCGGCATCATGCCCGCGTGCGCAGCCTGTCCTGCAGGCTGCGCAGCCAGTAGGTCAGTTGCGCGGCGCCCAGGCCGGCCAGCCCGCCGGTCCGCGCCAGTCCCCAGCGGGCGAACCGGTCCAGTTCCTGAGGCGCGCCCAGCACGGCCTGCGCCAGCAGTTCGCCGCACAGCGTCGTCGGCGCCACGCCATGGCCGCCGAAGCCGCTGCCGAACCAAAGGCCGTCGCCCAGATGGCCCATCTGCGGCATCTGGTGCCGGCCGTAGCTCATCGTGCCGCTCCATGCGTGGTCGATGCGCACACCTGCCAGTTGCGGGTACACCTTGCGCATGTCGGCGGCCAGCAGGCGGGCCACGGCGCCGGCCGCGCGGTCGCGCACCGAGATGCGGCCGCCCCACAGCAGCCGCGTATCGGGCAGCGGACGGTAGTAGTCGAAGGCGAAACGGGTGTCGTAGATGGCGGCACTGGTGCCCAGAACGTCGGCCAGGCGGGCGCCGAGCGGTTCGGTGACCATCACGTAGGTCGCGACGGGCAGCGTGGCGCGGGCAAGTTGCGCATGCAGGCGGCCCAGGTAGCCGCCGCCGCACAGGATCACGTCGCGGGCGCGGACTTCGCCACTGCCCGTCGTCACGCGCCAGCCTTGCGCGCCATCGCGGATCAGCGCAGTCACGCGGCTGCCTTCGTGGATGCCGATGCCGCCTGCTGACAAGGCCCGGGCCAGCCCGTGCGCGTACTTCAGCGGGTGAAAGTGGAAGGCATCGGGTTCGTACAGCGCGCCGAAATAGCGCCGGCTGCGTGCCAGTGCCGAAAATTCGTCGCGGCCGATCAACTGCCAGTCCACGCCGAAGTGGTCGAGCATCAGGCGCCGGCGGTCGTGCAGCAGCCGGTCGTCGTCGAACCAGTTGGCCAGATAGACGCCGGCATGAACGGGGTCGCAATCGATGCCATGCCGTTCGATGCGGCGACGGATCAGATCGACGGCATCGAGGGTTGAGCGATATAGACGGCGCGCTTCGGCGGGCCCGCAACTGCGCAGCAAAGCGGACTCGCCCAGCGAAAAACCGCCGAACACGAAGCCGCCGTTGCGGCCCGATGCGCCGTGGCCGATGGTTTCCGCCTCCAGCACGATCACATCGCGCTCGCCCCGCTCAAGTAGCGACAGCGCCGTGTTCAGGCCCGCGAAGCCGCCGCCGATCACGCACACGGCGCAATCGGCCCTGCCGGCCAGCGGCGGGTAAGCCGCACCATCCGCCGTGGCCCGGTAATAATTCACCTGGGAGCTCACGCGGGACGGCGGCGGCGTCATGGCCTAGCGGTCCGGGTTCGACAGCGTGGGGTAGTCGGTGACCGTCAGGTCGAAGCCGGTATCGTCCGACTTCAGGTGAGCCAGGCCGCCGAACGGCAGCGTGCAGCGATGCTTCACGTGCCCGAACGGGAGGCCTGTCAGCACGGGGATCGGCAGGATCTCACGCAGGTAGGCGAGCATCGCGTCGAAGTCGTAACCATTGTCGGTGGGCGCCAGCCGGTAGCCGGAAAAATCGCCCAGCACGAGGGCCCGCTGGCCTTCCAATGCGCCGGCATACAGCAGCTGCAGCACCATGCGTTCGACGCGGTACGGATGTTCGTTGACGTCTTCGACGAACAGGATGCCGTTGTCGACCTTGGCGAAGTACGGCGTGCCGACCAGGTGGTTCAGCATGGCCAGATTGCCGCCCCACAGCCGGCCTTCGATATCGACCTGTGGATTGCCGGCTGCTTCGCCGCGCACGAAGTGAGTCGGGCCGCGCAGGCAGTCCCAGAACTGGTTCAAGGTGTATTCCACCGGCTCGTCGCGGATGAAATCGTCGCACATCATCGGTCCGGCAAAGCTCTTGCGGCCCGTGGCTTGCATCAGCCCCATCTGAAACGCGGTGAAATCGCTGTAGCCGACGAACAGCTTGCCGCTGTCGGCCATCGCGCGGAAGTCGATCCGCGGCAGGATGCGCGACAGGCCGTACTGGCCGCGCAAGGCGACGACGATCTGCACGTCCGGATCGCGCGCCGCGGCATCGAGCTGGGCGAGGCGGCCCCCATCCGAGCCGGCGAAGCGCTGGAATTTTTTCGACGCGTCGTAGTAGTTGTGGACTGTGCAGCCCTGCTGCTCGAGGCGCGCGATGCCGCGCGCAAGGGCCGCATCGTCGACGGCATAACCGCCGGGGGCGGCGATCGCGATACCGATATTGTTCAAGGTCGTTCCAGGGAGTGGGATGGCGGCGCCATCTTACTCCCCGTCGGGTGCCTGATCAAGCTGCTGCAGGCGGGCCGCCCGCACGGCGGCACGGCGGCTGGCAAAGAATGATTTGAGAAGGTTGCCGCACTCCTCTTCCAGCACGCCGCCTTCGGCCTGCGTGTGGTGATTCAGCTGTGCCGACGAGTACAGGTCGACGACGGAGCCGGCGGCACCCGTCTTCGGATCGCGCGCGCCGTAGATCACTTTCGCCACGCGCGCATGCATCATCGCGCCGGAGCACATCACGCAAGGCTCCAGCGTGACATACAGTTCGCAGCCGGGCAGACGGTAATTGCCCAATGCCTGCGCGGCGGCGCGCAAGGCGACGATCTCCGCGTGCGCGGTGGGATCGTGGCCGGCGATCGGCTGGTTGAAGCCGCGCGCGATGACGACACCGTCCTTCACCACCACGGCACCGACGGGCACCTCGCCCAGGTCCCACGCGCGCTGCGCCTCGACCAGGGCGGCGCGCATGAAGTCTTCAGCCGGCATCGGTGATTTCGGCCCAGCAGTTCGGCGTTTCGTGCAGCACCAGCTTGTGCAGGCGCAGGCCCGTGCCGTAGCGGTCCTTGTAGGCCGCCTTCAGGATGTCGAAAGCGACGGCGGCCAGGTTTTCCACCGTGGGGATGCGGTCGATGACGACGGTTTTATGGTCCGGCAGCGAGGCGAGGAATTCCTTGACGGCGTTGTCCTTCTCGTAGACGAGGAAGGCGTGGTCCCAGACATCCACCAGATGCTCTTTCGCCAGCGCCTTGACGTCGGAAAAGTCCATGATCATGCCGTTGTCGGAATTGCCTTCGGCGGTGATGACCTGGCCGGTCAGCGTGATCTCCAGCGTGTAGCGGTGGCCATGCAGGTTGCGGCACTGGCTCTTGTGGTCGGGAATGCGGTGGCCGGCATCGAATTCGAGCTTGCGGGTAATCGTCAACATATCAGCAATTCAGGGGATGTTCAGGAGTTTATGGGTTTGCAGGCTCAGCTTCCACTTCGGGTTGCGCTTGCACGTATCGATCGCCAGCGTCGTGTTGAACGCGGCCAGCGGACCGTCCATCGGCTGGACGAAGAAATTGTCGAAGTCCAGGCCTTCGTAGTCGGCCAGGTTCTGGCCCTGCTGCGGAATGACCACTTTCAGTTCGCTGCCCTTGCCGACGACCAGCTTCGAGCCGGCCTTCGGGCTGACGCAGATCCAGTCGACGCCGGGCGGCACGGCGATCGTGCCGTTGGTCTCGATGGCGATCGTGAAGCCGGCGGCGTGCATCGCGTCGATCAGCGGCGCGTCCAGTTGCAGCAGCGGCTCGCCGCCGGTGAAGACGACGTACTTGCTGGCGGCATAAGTGGCCGGCCACAGTGCGTCGATGGTGCCGGCCAGCGCTTCGGGCGTGGCGAATTTGCCACCGCCCTCGCCGTCCGTGCCGACGAAATCCGTGTCGCAGAACTGGCAGACGGCGCTGGCGCGGTCGCTTTCGCGGCCCGTCCACAGATTGCAGCCGGAGAAACGGCAGAACACTGCCGGCCGCCCGGCATGGGCACCCTCGCCCTGCAGCGTGTAGAAGATTTCTTTAATACTGTAAGTCACTATGAATCCTGGCGGTGAGAACCTTCGGCAGCAAGGCCGATGGGGCAACCCTCAATTATAAGCCAATTACCACCCTCCGGCGCGGCCGGGCACGATTGATCCAGCACAAAGCTGCGGCGGGGCAATTCAGCTAAGGTCGATTGGAACAGATGAGCGGGGGCAACATCATGACACGTTGTGCCGACCGAAAACCCGTACGCATGCTGGGCGCAGCTGCCGCCGTCCTGCTGTCACCCGCTGCCTGGGCGCGCACCTGGACGGAGGGTGCGCAAGCCGCCCTGTTTGCCTGGCTGGCGGTGGTGCTGGCGCTGCTGGCCGTGGCCCTGTGGTGGCGCCAGTTGCGCGCCGCCCGGGACTGCGAACGCTTGCGCCAACGCCTCGCCGCCGAACAGTCGCAGCGTGCCACCACCGAGCGCGCCCTGCTCGACACGCACGCCAACCTGTGCCGTATCGCCGCCGAACAGGAAAGCACGCGCGAAACAGAACGCCGCCGCATCGGCCGCGACCTCCACGACGACCTGGGCCAGCACCTGCTGGCGCTGCAGCTGGATATCGGCACGCTGGGCGCGCGGCTGCGCGACGACCCGCAGGCGCCGCCGACGGCCCGCCAGCAGATCGCGGCCATCGAACAGCACCTGCAGCTGACGGTACGTTCGCTGCGCGGCATCGTCAACGACCTGCGGCCGGCCGCGCTGGACCAGGGCCTGCGCCACGCCGTCGGGCGCCAGCTGGACGAGTTCGCGCGGCTGTCCGGCATCCGCTGCCACCTGGAAACAGCCGGCGACGATCCGGCCACCAGCGCAGTCCGGGGGCCGCCCGTACGATTATCCGGCCGGCCCGTCACGGCCGCGTTTGCCGCGGCGGAAACGGCACTGTTCCGCGTGCTGCAGGAGGCCCTGTCGAACGTGCTGCGGCATGCCGCCGCCAGCGAAGTGCACGTGGCCTTATGCCGCAGTGCAGCGGGCTTCGAACTGAGCGTGCGCGACAACGGCATCGGCCTGGCGCCGGGCTGCGAACGGCGCGGCCACGGCCTGACCGGCATGGCCGACCGGGTGGCCGCCGCCGGGGGCAAGCTGGCTTTCGACAGCAGCCCGGGTGCCGGCACCACGGTGCGGATTTCCGTGCCGACGGCCGTGCCCGGCACGGCTGAGTCCCATCAAGCTGAGTATTGTGATTAGTCAAATGACCACGCAATACCGCGTTGCACAATCAACTTTCCAGGCAATCCGCAAGGCGCTTTCCCCGAAGTAGTGAATAAAAAACAATAAGAATCAATAGAAAACAGGGCCACCAATGAACAGTACGCAAAAAGTACAGCCGCTGATGGATTCCCCACATGCCGAACCGCCCGCCGGACTGGCCTTCAGACTGCTGGAACTGCTGGTCATCCCCACGTTCGTGCTGGACGCGCGCTGCCGGGTCATCCTGTGGAACCGCGCCTGCGAACGCCTGACGGGCGTGCCCGCCTTCGAAGTACTGGGCAGCTGCGATGCCTGGCGCAGCTTCTACCAGTCGGCCCGCCCCACGCTGGCCGACCTGGTGATCCAGGGCCGCACCGGCGAAGTGCCGCAGCTGTACGACCAGCACGGCCGCGCCTGCGATGCGCCCGGCCACCTGAATGCCGAAAGCTGGTGCGACATGCCGCGCGCCGGCCGGCGCCGCTACCTGGCTGTCGATGCCAGCCCGATCTACGACAGCGAGGGCCGCATCGTGGCCGTCGTGGAAACGCTGCGCGACATGACCGAGGAAAAACAGGCGCAGATCTCGCTGGAGCAGCTGGCCACGCGCGACGGCCTGACGGGCCTGGCCAACCGCCGCTGCTTCGACGACACGCTGCACGCGGAATGGCAACGCGCGCTGCGCCAGCAGCAGCCGCTGTCCCTGTTGATGGTGGATGTGGACAATTTCAAGCAGTACAACGATGCGTACGGCCATGTCGGCGGCGACGATTGCCTGCAGCGCATCGCCGGCGCGGTGGCCAGCGAGATGCGCGCGAACGACCTGGTGGCCCGCTACGGCGGCGAGGAATTCGCCGTGATCCTGCCCAACCAGTCGCTGAAAGGCGCGGCCATCGTGGCCGAACGCATCCGCTGCCGCGTCGAACAGCTGCACCTGCCGAACACGGGCACGGCCAAGCAGTGCGTGACCGTCAGCATCGGCGCCGCCACGGCGCTGGCGGCACCGGAAAACGACCCGTCGCAACTGGTGGCGACGGCCGACGCGGCGCTGTACCGCGCCAAGCACATGGGCCGCAACCGCATCAGCCTGACCCGCGAGGCCGATGGCGTTGCCTGAAGCGCGGCCCGTGCCGGTTCAGGCGTAGGGAACGTACTCGATGCCGTTGGCGATGACGCCCACCAGCTTGGCCTGGTTCTCCGCCGATTCCGAGAAGCCCACCATCACATCGCCGCGCGACGCGCCGTCGGCAAGCCAGTTGGTCCAGTAGGCCAGGCCGCCCGCGTCGAACTGGCGGTCCAGCGCATTCACGTACAGCTGCTTGACGAAATCGACATTGCTCAGGCTGCCGTAGATCTGCGTGTACTCGGCGCTCTGGCTGAACGCCAGCGCCACGTTGGCCAGGCTGGTGCCGTGGTCCATGTTCCAGATCCAGTAGCCCTCGCCGCCGATGTCCGGCGCGCGGTTGAAGGCCGCCTCGTACAGCCGGTAGATCTGGCCGGGGGCACCAGTTACGTCCAGCGCCACCGCCGAATCGCCGAACTGCAGCCGCTCCACGTTCACCAGTTGATCGACGGCGCCCGAGGCCTTGTCCAGCACATTGAAACCGGCACCCGTCGCACTGACCGTGTAGCCGCTGCGCGCGCCGCCATAGACCAGCGTATCGAGTCCCGCACCGCCGTCGATGTGCTCCGCCGCAGCGGCATTCTGCAGCACGTCGTTGCCGGCCGTGCCGGACTGCAGCAGCAGCGCGGCGATGTCGGCCGCGCTCAGCACGCGGTCGGCGAAGCGCAGCGTTTCCACGCCGGTCAGCACGTCGGTGCCGTCGCCGGTCACCGTCACCGTGTCGCCGCTGCGCTGCACCTGGTAGCTGGCATAGCTGCGCGAAAACACCACGGTATCGGCGCCGCCGCCACCGACGATGATGTCGTTGCCGGCGCCTTCATGGAAGATGTCCGCGCCGGCGCCGCCCGTCAGCGTATTGCCCAGCGCGTTGGCGTAGATGGTGGATCCGCCCGAGCCGGCCACGGCCGACGTGATCGTCACGCCGTAGGCGATCGAGATATTGTGCAGGCCCGGCGCCGTCTCGCTGAAGGCACCCGCGTTCAGGTTGATGACGGTCGCCCGCGTGCAGGCGGAAAAGTCGAAGCCGTTCACGCCGCCGCCATCCCAGATGCACAGCGGCGCGGTCGCGCCGGTGAACGAATACACATCGTTGCCGGCGTGGTAGCTCAGATTGGCGCCATACAGGTACTGGATCGCCTGGATGTCGTACAGCATCGCCGTGGTGGCGAACGTGCGGTTGATGCCGTAGCTGGTGGGCTCGTTGTACGACATCTGCGTGTAGTCACCGTTGTCGGTTGCGGCCGGCAGGAACGGGCCGTCGACGGTGCCGCCGCCGGAATCGTAGTTGCCCGGATGCTTCAGCCCCAGCAGGTGGCCGATCTCGTGGATCAGCACGGACGGCCCGTAGGTGCCGGGCGTGAACACCGAGTTGTAGCTGGACTGGTTGTTCACGTACATCTGCAGCGTATGGATGCCCGGCTCCGGCAGGTAGGCGTAGGCGCTGCTGCCGTCCTGCGTATTCGTGCCGAACTGCAGGTTGCCGCCATTGGCCGCCGTCTCGACGAACGTGACGTTGGCCACGCTGGACCACTTGGTCAGCGCCTCGCGCACGGCGGCCTGCTGGGCCGCCGTCATCGCGCGGAAGCCGACGCGGTCTTCCGCCGTGGCATCCGCGGGCAGCTGGGTCAGGAAACTGTAGGTCAACGTGACGGCCGTGCCGGCGGTGGTGTTCCAGCTGCTGTAGACGAGGGAATCGATCGAGTTGTTGCCGGTAGTGAAGCTCATGTCTGAAAGCTCATGTCTGTGAAGCGCGTAATTTCTGCAGAGAAAGAAGTGACTCGAACGATGGTAGCACGCGCGTAGCGGCCGGGGCGGACGGTTGTCCCTGTTCACGGCTGCAGGCATGCTTTATTCTCCGACTGTTGTGCCCTCACCACCGGACCTTAAAAAGGAGCAAGCGTGCCCTCCCTCTCCCGTTTCATTCCTGCCATCGTTCCCACGATCGTTCCAATCGCGGCGCTGGCATTCGCCCTGCCGGCCACGGCTTCAGCTGCCGACCTGCTGCCATTCAAGGCCACCGAAAAGACGCTGCCGAATGGCCTGAAGATCATCGTCGTGCCGACCGGCTTCCCGAACATCGTGTCCGTGCAGATTCCCGTGCAGACGGGTTCGCGCAACGAAGTTGAGCCGGGTAAGTCCGGCTTCGCCCACTTCTTCGAGCACGTGATGTTCCGCGGCACCAAGGAATATCCGCCGCAGAAGTACCAGCAGATCATCACCCGCGCCGGCGCGCGCCAGAACGCCTACACCAGCGACGATCTGACCAACTACCACACGACGTTTGCCAAGGACGACCTGGAAACCGTGCTGAAAGTGGAGGCGGACCGCTTCCAGCACCTGTCGTACGGCGAGGATGTGTTCAAGACGGAATCGCGCGCCGTGCTGGGCGAGTACAACAAGAACAGCGCGAACCCGATCTCGAAGCTGTTCGAGACGATGCGCGATTCGGCGTACGACACGCACACCTACAAACACACCACGATGGGCTTCCTGAAGGACATCGAGGACATGCCGAACCAGTACGACTACTCGAAGGTGTTCTTCGACAGGTGGTACCGCCCCGAGCGCACGACGATCATCGTCGCCGGCGACGTGGAACCGGCCAAGGCCATCGCGCTGGTCGAGAAATACTGGAGCAAATGGCAGCGCGGCAGCTACAACGTGGCCGTGCCGGCCGAACCGGCACCAAAAGGTCCCGTGTACCGCCACGTGCCGTGGGCGACGCCGACGCTGCCGTGGGTGGCCGTCGCCTTCCACGCGCCCGCGTTCTCGACAAAGGACAAGGACCAGGCCGCGCTGTCGCTGCTGCTGGACCTGTCGTTCGGCCGCACGTCGCCGCTGTACAAGCGCCTCGTGCAGGACGAGCAGAAGGTCGACCAGCTGATGGACAACACGCCGGACCGCGTCGATCCCACGCTGTTCATGATCGGCGCCCGCGTCAAGAAGGCGGAGGATGCCGTTTATGTGCGTGACGCGATCCTGAAAACGGTGGCGCAACTGCGCGACCGCCCGGTGGCGGAAAAGGAACTGGCCGACGCCAAATCGGCCGGCCGCTACGGCCTGATCCGCTCGCTGGACAACACCGAGCAGATCGCCTCGACGCTCGCTTCCTACGTTCACTTCAACCGCTCGTACGGCACGCTGAACCAGTACTACAAGCTGATCGACACGCTGACGCCGGCCGACCTGCAGGCCGCCGCCCGCAAATACCTGACCGACGACGGCATGGTCGTCACGACGCTGTCGCATGGCGATCTGCCGGCGCAAGTGGCTGAGCTGCCGAAGCTCGCGTCCTTCGCCGCACCGGCAGCCGATGCGAAGTTCGACGTGCTGGTGCAGAAAACCGCACTGCCGCAAGTGCGCTACAAGCTGGCCTTCGACGCCGGCTCCGCCCACGACCCGGCCGGCAAGGAAGGCCTGGCCGCGCTGACGGCGGCGATGGTGGCATCGGCCGGCTCCACCGACCGCAAGATCGACGAAGTGACCAAGGCGCTGTTCCCGCTGGCCGGGCGCTTCACCGAGCAGGCCGACAAGGAAATGACGACGTTCACCGGCACGATCCACAAGGACAACTGGGCGCAGTTCCAGGACATCGTGATGCCGCTGCTGCTGTCGCCGGGCTTCCGCGACGAGGACTTCCGCCGCCTCAAGGATGCGCAGAAGAACGCGCTGGAGCTGGACCTGAAGAGCAATAACGAAGAGGAACTGGGCAAGGAACGGCTGCAGACCAATGTGTTTGCCGGCAGCGGCTATGCCCATCCCGTGCTGGGCACGTCCAAAGGCATCGATGCGATCACGCTGGACGATGTGAAGGCGTTCTACGCGAAGGCCTACACCCAGGGCGCCGTGCGCGTCGGCATCGCCGGCGACGTGTCCGAGGCGATGGTGGCATCGCTCAAGCGCGACCTGGCCCGCCTGCCGCAAGGCGCCGGCCTGGCCGCCACGCCGGTGCCGCAAGGCCACAAGGCGAACGGACTGGAAGTCGAAATCGTGCAGAAGGATACCCGCGCGACGGCCATCTCGTTCGGCCTTCCGCTGACGGTGACCCGCTCCCATCCGGATTTCGCGGCGTTGTGGCTGGCGAAGACGTGGCTGGGCGAGCACCGCGCCTCCAGTGGCGAGCTGTACCAGCGCATCCGCGAAGTGCGCGGCATGAACTATGGCGATTACGCTTACATCGAAGCGTTCCCGCGCGGGATGTTCCAGTTCTTCCCGAACCCGAACCTGGGCCGCAAGGCGCAACTGTTCGAAGTGTGGATTCGCCCCGTCGCACCGGAAAACGCCCACTTCGCGCTGCGCATCGCGCTGACGGAACTGGATGAACTGCTGGCCAAAGGCCTCACCAAGGAAGCCTTCGAGACGACCCGCGGCTACCTGATGAAGAACGTGTTCGTGATGACGGCCACGCAGGACCAGCAGCTGGGCTACGCGCTCGATGCGCAGTGGTACAAGACGCCCGAGTTCACGCAGATGATGCGCCACGCGCTGGCCAAACTGACCGTGGACGACGTCAATGCGGCGATCCGCAAGCACCTGTCGGCCAAGGATCTGTCGGTGGTGATCATCGCCAAGGATGCCGAAGGCCTGAAGGAAAAACTGGTCACCGACGCGTTCTCGCCGATCAAGTACGACGGCAACAAGCCGCAGTCGCTGCTCGACGAGGACAAGGCGATCGGCAGCCGCAAGCTGGACATCAAGCGCGACAACGTGAAGATCACGCCCGCTGCGCAGGTGTTCGCGCAGTGATGTAAAGCTCAATATTTCCCGACGGAACCGTGACAGGGGGCCGTCGGGGCCATGCTATACTCGGCCGCATCATGCCTGTCCCTGGTCCCATACGACGCCTTCTCGTCGTTTTCCTGATTTTCCTGTTGCCCCTTGCCGCCATCGCGCAGTCCTGGCCCAAGCCAGTGCCGGCCCACGCCGCCACGGCACACATGAATCACCTGCCCACCATCGTTGCGGACTTCGTCCACGCCGGTGGCGACGATTGCGGCGCCGATTGCGACCATACCCCCGATGCGCCGTTTGGCGACGTGCAGGACGCGATGAATGCAGACCCGCGCATTGCGCCGGCTGCCCTGTCCGGCCGCATGACGTTGGCACCGCCCTCTTCTCCCCGCTGCAACCCCGCTTACCCGCCGATCAAGCCGCCTCCCGCGCGCTGATCCGCTGTACCCGCAATCGCCACGGCATCGTGTCGTGGCTGCCTGCGCGCGCCCGCGCGCACCGAACAGATTCACAACCACAAGGAATACAAATGGAATGGCTTCTCGACCCGACAATCTGGGTGGGTCTGCTGACGCTGGTGATCCTGGAAATCGTCCTGGGCATCGACAATTTGATTTTTATTGCCATCCTGGCCGACAAACTGCCGCCGCACCAGCGCGACAAGGCGCGGCTGCTGGGCCTGACGCTGGCAATGGCCATGCGGCTGGGTTTGCTCACGATCGTGTCGTGGCTCGTTACCCTGACGACGCCGCTGTTCTCCGTCGGGCCGCTGTCGTTCTCAGGCCGCGACCTGATCCTGCTGACAGGCGGTATCTTCCTGCTGTTCAAGGCCACGATGGAGCTGCACGAACGCCTCGAGGGCGTCGAGCACGCCCACACGCAGTCGAAGGCTTATGCCAGCTTCGGTGCCGTGGTGGCGCAGATCGTCGTGCTCGATGCCGTGTTCTCGCTGGACGCGGTGATCACCGCGGTCGGCATGGTCGACAACCTGTATGTGATGATGGCGGCCGTCGTCATTTCGATCGGCGTGATGATCCTCGCATCGAAACCGCTGACCCGCTTCGTCAATGCGCACCCGACGGTGGTGGTGCTGTGCCTGAGCTTCTTGCTGATGATCGGCCTCAGCCTGGTGGCCGAAGGCCTGGGCTTCCACATTCCGAAGGGCTACTTGTACGCGGCCATCGGTTTCTCGGTGCTGATCGAAACGCTGAACCAGTTCGCCCGCCGCAATTTCCTGAAGAACGAGGCGCGCGTGCCGCTGCGCGACCGCACCGCCGACGCCGTGCTGCGTTTGCTGGGCCGCCGCCGGCATGCCCATGCGGCGGCCGACGAACAGGACGAACAGGCCCCGGAACTGGAAACCTTCGCTGTCGAGGAACGCAATATGGTCAGCGGCGTGCTGACACTGGCCGACCGGTCGATCCGCTCCGTGATGACGCCCCGCACGGCGATGTCCTGGGTCAATCTGGACGATGACGCCGCCACCATCCTGCAGCAGTTGCAGGCCAGCCCGCACAGCCTGATGCCCGTCTGCCGGGGCCAGCTGGACAACCTCGTCGGCATCGCCCGCAGCAAGGACCTGATCGGCGACCTGCTGCTGCGCGGGCGCATCGACGAGTCGTTCGACACGGGTGCACTGCGCGAACCGATCGTGCTGCCGGAAACGGCCGGCGTGCTGACGGCGATGGACACGCTGAAGCGCGCCCACGGTCAACTGGTGCTGATCGCCGACGAGTTCGGCACGGTGCAGGGCCTGCTGACGCCAGTGGACATCCTGGAAGCGATTGCCGGCGAATTCCCCGACGAGGACGAACAGCTGGCCATCCGCCTGCAGGCGCCCGGCATATGGGAAGTGGATGGCGCCGCCGACCTGCACCAGCTGGAACAGGTGCTGGAAACGGACGGCCTGGTGACGGAAGCGGCCGACTACACATCGCTGGCCGGCTTCCTGCTGGCCCGCTTCGAGACGCTGCCCGAGGCCGGTCAGGCCGTCGAGGTCGACGGCCTGCGCTATGAAATCCTGGCCGTCGAGGACCGCCGGATCGCCCGGGTATCGGTGCAGCGGCTGGTTACGGAAGCGCCCGCCGCATGACGGCGTCGATCGGCTGGCTGGAAGCGGCGCTGCTGGGACTGATCCAGGGCCTGACGGAGTTCCTGCCCGTGTCGTCCAGCGCGCACCTGCGCATCGCCGGGCCGCTGCTGCCGTCCGGCATGGACCCGGGTGCCGCGTTCACGGCGATCACGCAGATCGGCACGGAGCTGGCCGTGCTGCTGTACTTCCGGCACGACATAGCGCGCATCGGCAAGGCCTGGCTGCGCAGCCTGTTCCGGCGCCGCGCGCAGGCGCAGCCGGAAGTGTGGCTGGATGCGCGGCTCGGCTGGCTGGTAATCATCGGCTCGGTGCCGATCGCCGTCGGCGGCCTGCTGTTCCAGCAGGCCATCGAAACCCACCTGCGCAACCTGTACCTGACGGCCTTCATGCTGATCGGGTTCGGTGTGCTGCTTGGCGTTGCCGAACGTTGCGGCGAACAGGAAAGGACCATCGAGCGGATGTCCTGGCGGGACGGCATCGTGTTCGGCTTCGCGCAGGCCATGGCTCTCATACCTGGCGTGTCGCGCTCCGGCGGCACGATCACGGCGGGACTGCTGATGGGCTACACGCGCGAGGCGGCCGCCCGCTATTCCTTCCTGCTGGCGATTCCGGCCGTGCTGGCGTCCGGCATCTATCAACTGTGCAAAAGCTGGGGTGTAGCCGGGCCGGTCGCGGCCGGGCCGACATTGCTGGCGACGGCCGTGGCCTTTGTCGTCGGATACGGCGTCATCGTCGTGTTCCTGCGGATCGTCAGCAGCCGCGGCTTCTGGCCTTTCGTGGCGTACCGGATCGTGCTGGGCGCCGCGCTGCTGGTGTTGCTGGGGATGGGGTATCTGTCCCCTTACTGATAATCAGGAAGGGGACGGTGTGCCGCTTACTTGGCGACCGGCGCCATGTTCAGCGTGCGGTACAGGAAGCCCCAGCGGTCGGCCACTTCCTCGATCTGCTTCGACGTCGGCTTGCCGGCACCGTGGCCCGCCTTGGTTTCGATGCGGATCAGGATCGGGTTCGCGCCCGTCTGGGCAGCCTGCGCGGTGGCGGCGAACTTGAAGCTGTGCGCCGGCACCACGCGGTCGTCGTGGTCGGCCGTGGTGATCATCGTCGCGGGATAGCATTTGCCCGGTTTCAGGTTATGCAGCGGCGAGTACTTGACCAGCGCCTTGAACTCGTCCGCATTGTCCGACGAACCGTAGTCCGACATCCAGGCCCAGCCGATCGTGAACTTGTGGAAGCGCAGCATGTCCATCACGCCCACGGCCGGCAGCGCCGCCGCGAACAGTTCCGGACGCTGCGTCATCGCCGCACCGACCAGCAGGCCGCCGTTGCTGCCGCCACCGATCGCCAGTTTTTGCGGCGACGTGACCTTGTTCGCCACCAGCCATTCGGCCGCGCCGATGAAGTCGTCGAACACGTTCTGCTTCTGCAGCTTGGTGCCGGCCTTGTGCCACGCTTCGCCGTACTCGCCGCCGCCGCGCAGGTTGGCCATCACGTACACGCCGCCCATTTCCAGCCACGCCAGGTTGGCCACCGAGAACGCCGGCGTCAGCGAGATGTTGAAGCCGCCATAGCCGTACAGGTAGGTCGGGTTGCTGCCGTCGAGCTTGATGCCCTTCTTGGCGACGATGAACATCGGCACTTTGGTACCGTCCTTGCTGGTGAAGAATTCCTGGCGCGTTTCGTAGGCGCTTGGATCGAAATCCACCTTCGGCTGGCGGTAAACCGAGCTCTTGCCGGACTTCAGGTCGTAGCGGTAGATCGTGGCCGGCGTCGTGAAGCTGGTGTACGAGTAGAACGTTTCCGTGTCGCCCTTCTTGCCGCCGAAGCCGCCGGCCGATCCCAGGCCCGGCAGCGTCACGTCATGCAGCGGCTTGCCTTTCAGGTCGAACACCTTGACGGCGCTGTGCGCATCCGTCAGGTAGTTGGCGACCAGCTGGCCGTTGACGATGTTCGCGCCGGTCAGCGTGGCGGCCGATTCGGGCACGATTTCCGTCCATTTCGCCGTGCGCACGTCGATCGCGGCGATGCGCGACTTCGGCGCGTTCTTGTCGGTGACGAAGTAGAACAGCGGGCCGTCGTTGTCGATGAAGCTGTACGACGCGTCGAACGCTTCCAGCAGGCCGACGACCTTGGCGTCCTTCTTCGTCAGGTCCTTGATGAACACGCGGTTCTTCGGATCGGTGCCCTGCGACGAGTTGATGACCAGGTATTTGCCGTCGTCCGTCACTTCGGCCTGGAAGCCCCACTCCTTCTGGTCCGGGCGGTCGTACACCAGCACGTCCTTGTCCTGCGTCGTGCCGATCTTGTGGAAGTACAGCTTCTGGAAGTAGTTGATGCCGGCCAGCTTCGTCGCCTCGGTCGGCTCGTCGTAGCGGCTGTAGTAGAAGCCGGAACCGTCATGCGCCCACGACGTTTCGGAGAACTTGACCCACTGGATGTGGTCGGCGGCATCCTTGCCCGTGTCGATGTCGCGCACGCGGATCTCGTTCCAGTCGGAGCCGGATGCGGCCGTGCTGTAGGCCAGGTATTTGCCGTTCGGGCTGACGGCGAGACCGGCCAGCGCCACGGTGCCGTCGGCGGCCAGCGTGTTCGGGTCGAGCAGCACGCGCGGCGTGGCGTCCGGCGTCTTCATCGTGTACAGCACGGACTGGTTCTGCAGGCCGTCGTTGCGGCTGTAGAAGTAGCGGCCGCCTTCCTTGTACGGCACCGAGAAGCGCTCGAAGTTCCACAGTTTCGTCAGGCGCTCGCGGATCGCGGCGCGCTGCGGGATCTGGCCCAGGTAGGCCTGCGTCAGCTTGTTCTCTTCGTCCACCCACGCCTTCGTCTCGGCGCTGTTGGCGTCTTCCAGCCAGCGGTAAGGGTCGGCGATGCTGGTACCGTGGTAGTCATCCTTCTGGTCGACCTTCTTTGTTTCCGGATAGGTCACGGCGGGGCCCGGCGGGCAGGTCTGGGCCAGCGCGTGGCCGGAAAAGGCGGCGGTCAGTGCGAGGGCGAGGGTGGCGCGTCGAAATGGCATGAGGGTCCTTGAAATGGTCTATACGATTTACACGTACCCGCTCTGCGGCGGGCCGGACGATCATAGCGTGAAGTGTGGCGAATAAGAAAGGTTACCTGCCAGCTCGCAGCAACTTTTGTTGGCTCTGTCACCCTGGATTGTTGAATTTGTTTCGTGGCGGGGTGTAACCGTGACGTTGATTGCCCATGGCGGCACACCCATCGCATGACTCAGCGGACCGGCCGGCAGGCAGCCACGAGAAACTGCTCAGGGGTGTCGAGACTATGCGTATCCAGTGCCCGGCGCCACCCAAGATAATTGGTCAGGTACCTGCTGGCGACGCCACGGAAGCGCAGCAGCCATCCCTTGAAGCGGCTGTGATAGGCGTTCACGTTCTGCAAGTGATAGGGGCCGCTGACACGCTGGCCGGCACGCTGGTTCAGCGGCACGTGCTTGACGCATGTCGCCCGGGCAAACGTGGCGTAAGCCCTGGCGCCATCGGTCACCAGCACCGCGTCCGCCGGCAACGCCGGCCCGAGACACCGTGTCAGCTGGCTGGCGCTGACCGGCCCGCGCCC
>DKJA01000107.1 GCA_002454505.1 Oxalobacteraceae bacterium UBA6704 | reverse complement strand
ACCATTTTCCGGGCAATATTGCCCGGAAAATGGTGCCTGTCACCGGTTTTTGCGTGGCGGGGGACTGTCCCCGCAGGGGACTGTCCCCGGGGTTGCTCGTCAGTCAGCAGTCCGCTCAATTCAAATACAACCCCGGGGACAGTCCCCATGCGGGGACAGTCCCCATGAAGCAGCAACTCGCCACGATCTTCACCGCATCCATCGCCAGCCTGCCGACGCAGCCCACCGCCATCGCGCTGAGCGGCGGCCTCGACTCCTCGGTGCTGCTGCACCTGGCGCAGGCGGCAGCGGCAGGTCAAAAACTGTACGCCTTTCACATCCACCACGGCCTGAGCCGCAACGCGGATGCGTGGGAAGCGCATTGCGCCGCCGAGTGCGCGAAGCTGAACGTCACGTTCGCCGCCCGCCGCGTGCAGCTGGAAAAAGGCAAGACCGGCATCGAAGCGTCGGCCCGCCAGGCCCGCTACGCGGCGCTGGGTGAGCTGTGCCGCGAGCACGGCGTCACGCTGCTGCTGACCGCCCACCACCTGGACGACCAGGCCGAAACCATCCTGCTGCAACTGGCGCGCGGCGCCGGGCCGGCGGGCCTGTCCGGCATGGATGCGTCGAACCACGCAGCGAACCTGCTGGGCAGCGAAGACATTCTGCTGGCCCGCCCGCTGCTGCAGGCATCGCGCGCGCAGCTGGAGGCGTATGCGCAAGAACACGCCATCGAACACATCGAAGACGAATCCAACGACGACACCCGCTACGCCCGCAACGCGCTGCGCCACACGGTGATGCCGGCACTGGCGGCAGCGTTTCCCGGCTTCCAGCAGCGCTTCGCCCGCAGCGCCGCGCACGCGCAATCGGCGCAACGGTTGCTGACGGAGCTGGCCGAGCAGGATCTGCAGGCGTCGCTCGACGAAGCAGGGCAGAGCATCGTCGTGGCGAAACTGCAGGCGCTGGGCGAGGACCGCCGTAATAACCTGCTGCGCCACTGGTTCGGCGTGCGCGGCATCCGCATCCCGTCCGCCGCGTGGCTGGCCGAGATGACGACGCAGGTACTGGAAGCGCGCGACGATGCGCAACTGCTCGTCACCCACCCCGACTGCGAAGTGCGCCGCCACCATGGCCTGCTGACGCTATACCCGCGGCAGCGCGAGCTGGCCGGCATGCGCGAGGATATCTTCGAGGAGGCGCCGTTCGAGAACTTCCGATGGACCGGCGAAGCGTCGCTGCCGTTCCCCGACTACGGCGGCACGCTGCATTTCGATGCGGCCGAAGAGGGCTTCGACGCCGAATGGCTGAAGCAGCAGATGCTGACGCTGTCGTTCCGCCGCGGCGGCGAGCGGCTGAAGCTGGCGGCGAACCGTCCCACGCGAGGGCTCAAGCAGCACGGCCAGGCGCTGGGCATTCCGGCCTGGCAGCGCGAGCGCCTGCCGGTGGTCGGCATTCCCGGGCGGCTGCTGTTCGCGGCCGGCATCGGCATGGATTGCCACTATCTTGGGCAGGGTTCGAATTTGCGGATTCTTTTGCGCTGGCAGCCCGAATAATGATCGGTAAGCGGCCCGCAAAGCATGAGCTTATGCCGGATCTGTATGAGCTCATAAGTATTTTGACTTGTTCTTTTGCATTGCAGCAGGTAGAGTTTAGGGCTCCCCTTACTCCAACCAAGTGAAGAACGCAAGTTATGGCTTTAATCGTTCACAAGTACGGCGGTACGTCGATGGGTTCGACGGACCGTATCAAGAACGTCGCGCGGCGCGTCGCCAAGTGGCACGATGCGGGGCACCAGATCGTGGTGGTGCCGTCGGCGATGTCCGGCGAAACGAACCGCCTGATCGCCCTGGCCAAGGAAATCCAGAACCCGCCCGACCCGCGCGAACTGGACATGATCGCCTCCACCGGCGAACAGGTGTCCGTGGCACTGCTGGCGATGGCGCTGCAGGCGATCGGCAAGCAGGCCGTGTCGTACGCCGGCTGGCAGGTGGGCATCAAGACCGACTCCGCCTTCACCAAGGCGCGCATCCAGTCGATCGACGACAAGCGCGTGCGCGCCGACCTGGAGCAGGACAAGATCGTCATCATCACGGGCTTCCAGGGCGCCGACGAACACAACAACATCGCCACGCTGGGCCGCGGCGGTTCCGATACGTCCGCCGTGGCGATCGCCGCCGCGCTGAAGGCTGCCGAGTGCCTGATCTACACGGACGTGGACGGCGTCTACACGACCGACCCCCGCGTGGTGTCCGACGCGCGCCGCCTGAAGGCCATCACGTTCGAGGAAATGCTGGAACTGGCCTCGCTGGGCTCGAAAGTGCTGCAGACGCGTTCGGTGGAATTCGCCGGCAACTACCGCGTGCCGACCCGCGTGCTGTCGTCGCTGACCGACCCGCTGATGGACCTGGCGGAAGAAGCCAACTCCGGCACCCTGATTTCGTTTGAGGAAGACACCAATATGGAACAAGCAGTCATCTCCGGCATCGCCTTCAATCGCGACGAAGCCAAAATCTCCGTCATGGGCGTGCCGGACCGCCCGGGCGTGGCGTACCACATCCTGGGCCCGGTGGCCGACGCCAACATCGAAGTGGACATGATCATCCAGAACCAGTCGGTCGACGGCAAGACGGATTTCACGTTCACCGTGTCTCGCAACGAGTACAACAAGGCGCTGGACGTGCTCAATTCGCAGAAGGGCGAAATCGGCTTCGCCACGCTGATCGGTGACGCGAAAGTGTCGAAGATCTCGGTGGTCGGCGTGGGCATGCGCAGCCACGTGGGCGTGGCCTCGCAGATGTTCCGCACGCTGAGCGAAGAGGGCATCAACATCATGATGATCTCGACGTCCGAGATCAAGATTTCCGTGCTGATCGACGAGAAGTACATGGAGCTGGCGGTGCGTGCGCTGCACAAGGCATTCGAGTTGGAAAAAGAATAAATATTTCAGAAAAAAACCGCCGATTGCCTTGACCAAACTGGGGCTGGCAATTACTATGGCGGGCATCTGATCTGACACAGAAATGTTGCAGGGAAGATGATGGGAAAAGCGAGCAATCGCAGGATCCCGATAGTTGAGCAATCGACTAGGAGACGTGGCCGAGTGGCCGAAGGCACATCCCTGCTAAGGATGCATACGGCTTATACCTGTATCGTGGGTTCGAATCCCACCGTCTCCGCCAGAACAAAGAAAAATGGCCTCCCCTGCGGGAGGCCATTTTTTTTTGTTCCGGACGGACGACGGTGGGATTCGAAGACCGCGCCCTACCGGGCGTGGGCTCTCCGAATGTGCGCCCAGCATGGGCGCACTCCTGCGGGTGAAAGTCCCGCCATGAGTTGATCATAGCGAATGAAGTGAAGCGCAACTGCATGAGGGTGACCAAGTGTGGGGAGGAAGCGTGGAGCATAAATCACGAGCCGAGGAACACGAATCGCATAGTAGGCGGAACTGGTTAGGGCGAGCGGGCATTCGATCGCAAAGCTCTCGTGATCAAGGGCCAGTTCCGTAGATGCGGCGGTTGTGTGATGAAGGAGTGCGACCCTTACCTGGGGAAGCCCCGCCTTATGTCTGAAAGGGCAGCAGCGACAGCTGTAGCGGGGTGGCAGCAGAGGCCATAGTAGTCGACGGTAGCGCCGGGAAGGCTCAGGACCGTTGATGAAGGGCTAAACGAGAAGGAGTGTTTACTGCTATGTCGATGCAGCGAGCAATGCGTCAGATGCCCGGGTTGCCGGGGCGGGATGTCACGGGGCATGGTGAAGCCATGCCTGAAAACTCCAGTGACGAAGCGAACTGCCCGCGATATGGAGAGGTAAACGCGGGATCGGCGCTGCTGCAAGCGGCGCTGAGAAGTGAGAACCTGAAGCTGGCGTTCAAACGTGTCAGGTCGAACAAGGGAGCAGCCGGTGTCGATGGTCTGGACATAGATCAGACTTCCCGCCTGCTGGTTACCGAATGGCCAGCCATTCGAGAGCGCCTGCTGGCAGGTACGTATCGGCCGATGCCGGTACGCCGGGTGACGATACCCAAGCCTGATGGAGGCGAGCGCGAGCTCGGTATTCCAACGGTCACTGATCGGTTCATTCAGCAAGCCTTATTGCAGATATTGCAGCCATTACTGGATCCTACTTTCAGCGAGCACAGCTATGGCTTTCGCCCGGGCCGAAGTGCGCATGGAGCGGTGCTTGCCGCGCAAACGTACATTCAGTCAGGGTTGCGAGTCGTAGTCGATGTTGATCTGGCGCAGTTCTTCGACCGGGTCAACCATGACATCCTGATTGACCGCCTGCGAAGGAAGGTCGATGACCCTGGAGTAATTCGGTTGATTCGTGCTTACCTGAACAGCGGCATCATGGACAACGGCATTATGCAAATACGCAACGATGGCACTCCACAAGGAGGCCCTCTGTCGCCGTTGCTGGCCAATGTCTTGCTTGATGAAGTGGATAAGGAGTTGGAGCGCCGCGGACATTGCTTTGCGCGTTACGCCGACGATGCGAATGTGTACGTTCGCAGCTTTCGTGCTGGCGAGCGAGTGATGTCCGTGCTGCGCGATTGTTATGCCAAGCTGCACCTACAGGTCAACGAAGGTAAAAGTGCGGTGGCTAGCGCATTCGGCCGAAAATTTCTCGGGTATTCCTTTTGGATGGCTCGGGGAAAGAAAGTCTGCTGCAAAGTGGCTTCTAAGCCCTTGGCCGCATACAAACAGCGGATCCGGGCGCTTACCCGTCGTATCGTAGGGCGGAGCATGCATGATGTCGCAGCGCAGCTCCGAACCTATGTGCAGGGATGGCGAGCGTACTTCAGGCTGGCGCAAACGCCTGGGATATGGCGGTCACTGGATGAGTGGCTACGACACCGGCTTAGGGCTGTCCAGCTCAAACACTGGCGTCATGGCCATGTCATCTACCGTCAATTGCTCAGACTAGGGGCGCCTGACAGAATTGCCCGAACGGTTGCATCGAAAAGGCTAGGCTGGTGGCGCAACAGCAACCGGCATCTGAAGTACGTCCTTACAATTGCGCACTTTGATTTGCTGGGCGTTCCTCGGCTCACTTGACCTCAACTACTCGAACCGCCCGGTGCGGACCCGCATGCCGGGTGGTGTGGCAGGGGTGCAGCGAAACCTGCCCCCTATGCCGATCGCCCATCTGCTGGCCGCAGGCCAGCGCCGCGCGCCGAGGGCGCGCGACGTAAGCCCCGTCTAGCGCGGAGGTCGGTAAGACAGCAAAATGGCCTCCCCAACAGGAGGCCATTTTTCTTTGTTCGAACGGACGACAGCGGGACTCGAAGACCGCTCCCTGCCAGGCACGGGCTCTCCGAATCGCCCATCTGCTGGCCCCCCGGCCAGCGCCGCGCGCCGAGGGCGCGCGACGTAAGCCCTGTCTGGCGCCCAGGGACAAGGTCGCGCTTGTTCTGAAAGGCGAATTCAAGCTGATTCCGGCGCGACGCGTGAACCAGTTGGGCGCGTCGGGTTTCTTGCCGAACGTGTATTTCTCGCTGATCGACCGCGACGGCACGATCATCTACCGTCCGGATACTTCGCGTTCCCGCAGGCGGATTTTCGTCAAGGCCTGATGGCCTGATCGGCGTGGGCCACACTGCCACTGCCTGCCAGCGGTGCGGCGGCGTAAGCCAATGCCGCTGGCGCGCGGATGGTGATCGCCGTGCCCTGTCCCGGCGTGCTGGCGATGGCCAGCTCGGCGCCGATGCGCAATGCCCGTTCGCGCATGCCGACCAGACCCCAGTGACGCTCGCGCATGCGGCGCTGCACTTCGCCGTCGTCCAGGCCGCGGCCGTCGTCGCCGACCGTCAGCACGAACTCCGCGCCGCGATAGTCGATCGCGATGGTCGCCACGCCGGCCTGCGCGTGCCGGAACGCGTTGCGCAAGGCCTCGCGGGCGATTTCCGTCAATTCCTCCTGCACCGGCGGCACCAGCGGGCGCCGCATGCCGCCGACCTCCAGCTGGAAGCGCGTGGCCGGGTGCATGGCGGCCAGCGCGGCACCGGCCTGCTGCAGCACCAGTTCGATGTCGTGGCCGCTGCGCAGGCCCTGCACCTGGGCGCGCCCCTCTTCGACGGCCAGGTCGGTTTCGTCGAGAATAATTTCCAGCTTGCGGCGCGCGTCGCTGCCTTCGGGCAGGCGCTGCAGCACGGCATGCACGCGCAGGATCAGCGCCTGCAGGCTTTGCAGGAAGGTGTCGTGCAGCGTGCGGGCGATGCGCTCGCGCTCGTCCAGCCGCACCTGCAGCTGGCGCGCGATGGCGCCGGTGGCGATGCGCAGCCGGTAGCGGTACAGGGCGTACAGCACGGCGATGGCGGCCAGCGCGCACAGCGTGCGGAACCACCATGTCTGCGGGACGGTTGGCTCGACGGTGATCGGCAGCGTGGCAACCGCGTCGCCTGCCATGCCGTCCTCGTTCACCGCGCGCACGTGGAACTTGTAGCGGCCCGGCCCGACGTTGGTGTAGTACGCGGCGCGGCGCGTGCCGGCATCCTGCCAGTCGCGGTCGAGCCCTTCGAGCCGGTATTGGAAACGCATGCCTTCCGGCTTGCGCAGGCCGGGGGCGGTGTACTGGATATTGAAGCTGCGCGAATCCGGCGGCAGCAGCACGGCGCCGCGCGCCGGATAGCTGGCCGCGGCGGTGCCGACGCCCAGCAGCTGCACGGTGGGCTTGACGGCGTTCGGCCGCAGAGTGGCCGTCTCCAGCCGCACCAGCCCGCCGGTGGCGCGGAACCACAGGCGGCCGTGGCCGGCGTTGTAGACGGACGTCAGGCGGTTGTCCATCGCCGCCCGGCCCGGATAGCCGTCCAGCACATCGATGACTTCATGGACCAACGGTTTGCCGGGATCGCGCACGGCCGCTTCCCAGTCGTCGCGGCGCACGTGCACCACGCCCTTGCTGCCGTTGAGCCAGCGGTCGCCGTCCGGCGTCACGGCCATGCCGGTGACGTTGTTCAGCGCTTCCGCATGCGCCGCACCCAGGCGGTGGAAGGTCTTGCCGCGCAGGACGGCGATGCCGTGCTCGCCGCCGACCACCAGTTGCGGACCGGGGAAGATGCCGGACTCGGCGCCGACCAGCGCGATGTCGTAGCTGGCCGGCGCACCGCTGGCGCGGTCGCCGTCGTAGAAGCTGAGCTTGCCGTCGTTATGGCTCAGCCACAGCTGTCCCGCATCGCCGGCGGCGGACATGTAGATGCGCTGCGGCAGCCGGAACGCGGCGCGGGGCAGCCACTTGCCGTCGACCAGGCCCATCAACCCCGTCTGGAACGACGCGAACCACAGCACCTTGCCATCGTCGAGCATGCCGAACACGTTCAGGTCGCCCGCCGTACCGTCCGGCAGCGGCGGCAGCGGAATGAACGTCGACCGGCCCTGATGGATGCGCTCGATGCGGCGCTTGCCGGCAATCAGCAGCGCTCCGTCGCGGTCGTTGGCGATGACGCTGGCCGTGCGCGTTGCATCGCGCACCGGCGGCCCGTCGTGCCGCACCTGCCACAGCGCGCCGTTGGCGCCCTCGGCCGCCCACAGCCGGCCCTCGGTATCGCTGGCCAGGCTATAGGTGCCGGTCGGGCCGGGAATGCGGGCGGGAATCAGCTTGTTTTCGCGGAAGCGGTCCAGTCCCGACTGCGTGGAGATCCAGATATTGCCCTCGCGGTCTTCCAGCACCACGTTCGTCGATAGCGCGCTGAGCTGCCAGTGCTGGTCGAAGCGGTCGTCGGCCTGGCGCGCCGGCAGGATCGGCACGGCCGGCAGGCTGCCGGCATTGGCGACGCGGCAGATGCCGTACGGGCATTTCAGCGCCCACAGATTGCCGTCGCGGTCGAACTGGCCGGCCCAACGCGATTCGGCCTGGTTGAAGTCGGGCTGGCGGGGCGCCCGGCGCCCCGTCGGCGGCGCCGGCACGGGCCGCACGGCGGCACCGGTGGCGACCCAGATGCGGCCGTCGGGCGACTGGATCAGGCTGCCGTGCAGCGCGTCGCCGGGAAACGGTTGCAGCTTGCCCGCGGCGCGGTCGAACAGGTACAGCGACTGCGGGCTGGACGCCCAGACCCGGCCGTACTGGTCGACCAGCAGGCTGAACTCCTGGCCGCGCCAGTCGGCACCGCCGGCCATCGCCTGCCACTTGCCGTTGCGGTAGCGATGCACGCCGGCCATGCCGGCGATCCAGATCGCGCCGTCGTGGTCCATCGCCATCGCCGCGACGGGGCCGAGCTTGTCGCGCGCCGGATCGATCAGCTCCGTCGTGGAGCCGTCCGGGCGCAGCAGCGTCAGGCCCTCGAGCATGTAGCTGACCAGCAGGTCGCCGTTGTCGAGCGCGTGCAGGTTGAAGATGCGGTTCTGCTGCAGCGGCACGCGTTCGAAGCGCACGCCGTCGAAGCGATACAGGCCGTCGGCGGTGCCCAGCCACAGCCAGCCGTCGCGCGTCTGCGCCATGCCCTGGATATCGGCCGGCACGCCGTCCTTCTCGCTCCACGACGCGTGGTTCAGGTCCTGCAGGCGGATGGCGGGGTCGAGCGCCCACGCCGCCTGGCCGAAAAGGACGAGCAGCAGCGGCGCCAGCACGCGGACAAAGAGGCACATGGAATTCCCGGCATGACAGAATCACACGATTGTAGATGGCGGCCATGAAAACGTGGTCGCCGCCGTGCCGGGCGGCAGGGAAAACAACATGCCCCTTCCGGGGGTAGCGAAGTGCAAGCCGGCATGCATCGCGTCGCCGGTTCGGCGCATGTCCATGCCGGCAGGTCCGCCGCAGCGGGCGATTTCCCGTTCGCCCTGGTCGAGCGCCGAACGACGAGGTGCCAGTGCTCTGGTCGCACCTGACGAGGCCGTGCAGATCAGTCTGGCGCTCCTTTCTTTGCAATCAATGCGCGCGCGACGCGTTTCTGCGCGAGCAGGTCGAGATGCACGAACCGTTTACCCGAGTTTCTGTTGGGCAGCCTCGCGGTTGCCAATTCTTCGCTGAGGAATGCTCGGGCATCCTCCTGCTGGCGTTTTTCCACGTCCAGGATGGCGATGCGTTGGCATCAGAACACCTGCCGGGTCGGCCGCAACACGATCTCATTGACATCCACATCGGCCGGTTGCTCGATGGCGAATGCGATCGCGCGCGCCACCGATGCGGACGGGATGGCCTGCTTGTAGAAGTCCAGCACCGTGTCGGTCGCCGTGCCGGACGTGCTGTGCTTCAGGTCGCTGTCGACGGCACCCGGCGCGATCGATGTCACGCGGATCCTGTCGCCAACTTCCTGCCGCAGTCCCTCGGAGATGGCCGACACGGCGAACTTGGTGCCCGAATACACGGTGCCGCCAGGCGCGAACACTTTCACGCCGGCCACCGAACTCAGGTTGATGATGTGGCCGCTGTCCTGCGCGATGAAGCGGGGCAGCGCGGCGGCGATGCCGTACAGCGTGCCCTTCAGGTTCACGTCGATCATCGCGTCCCATTCGTCGGTATTGACTTCCGCCATCGGCCGGATCGGCATCAGGCCGGCATTGTTGATCAGCACGTCGAGGCGGCCGAAATCGGCAACCGTTGCCGCAACCACGGCCTCGACCTGGTGCTTGTCCGTCACATCGAGCTGGTAGGCGCGGGCGCTGCCGCCTGCAGCGGCGATGCCGGCCACCACTTCGTCGAGCTTGTCCTTGCGGCGTGCCGCGATGGCGACCTTGGCGCCGCGGGCGGCCAGCAGCCGCGCCACTTCGGCACCGATGCCGGTGCTGCCGCCCGTGATCAGGACGACCTTGCCTTCGATATTGTTGTTCATGCTGTTTCCTCGGTTGGATTGGCGGTCGTTGCCGCATGGGTGGGGTAATCGGTGAACCCTGCCGCGCCGCCGCCATACAGCGTGGCCGGGTCGTGCGGGTTGAGCGGCCAGCCGTTGGCGATGCGGGCCGGCAGGTCGGGGTTGGCGATGAACGGCCGGCCGAAGCCGATCAGGTCGGCCAAGTTGGCGTCGAGCAGGCGCGCGCCCCGTTCGGCGGTGTAGCGGCCGGCGTACAGGATGCGGCCGCTGAAGGTGCGGCGCACGTCGCGCCGGAAGGCTTCCGGCAGATCCGGGGCGTTGTCCCAGTCCGCCTCGGCGATCGACAGGTAGCCGACGCCGGCCTGTTCCAGCACCTTGATCGCTTCGATATAGGTGGTGTGCGGATCGTCCTCCACCAGGCCGATGTACACCCGGTCCTGGTCGGTGCCGGTGAACAGGGGCGTGAAGCGCACGCCCAGCCGGTCCGGCCCCACCACGGCGCCGACGGCCTGCACGATCTCGCGCAGGAAGCGCAGGCGCTTGTGCAGCGAGCCGCCGTAGTCGTCGGTGCGCTGGTTGGCGTGCTGCGAGATGAACTGGTTCACCAGATAGCCATTGGCGGCATGGATCTCGACGCCGTCGAAGCCGGCATCCAGCGCGTTCTGCGCGGCTTGCGCGTACAGGGCCACCACCTCGCCAATCTCGGCAACGCTCAAGGCACGCGGCATTGAGGGCGCCACCAGCGTACCGGCGCCAGGGCCGGTTTCAATGAAGGCCTTGACCTGCTGCGCCTGGATGGCGGACGGCGCGACCGGCGCCGCGCCATCGGGCTGCAGCGCGCTGTGCGAAACGCGGCCGACGTGCCACAGCTGGGCGAAAATGATGCCGCCTTCCGCATGCACCGCGTCGGTCACCTTGCGCCAGCCGGCGATCTGTTCCTGGCTGTAGATGCCCGGGGTCCAGGCATAGCCCTGGCCGCGCGGTTCGATCTGCGCGCCTTCGGTGATCATCAGGCCGGCACTGGCGCGCTGGCGATAGTATTGCGCCATCAGGTCGGTGGGCACGTCGCCGGGCTGGGCGGCGCGCTGGCGCGTCAGCGGTGGCAGGACGACGCGGTTGTTCAGCGTGTGGCGGCCCAGCGTGGTGGGCTGCAGTAAGGGGTTTTGCTTCATCGTGTTTTCGCTTTTGAAATATGGCAGGGGGTCAGGCAAGCCGCTGGAGCAGCAGCGCGGCCGCGGCTTCCGACGAGGCCGGGTTCTGGCCGGTGATCAGCAGGCCGTCGCGCACCACATACGAACCCCAGTCCGGACCCTGCGAATAATCGCCGCCCAGTTTCTTCAGTTCGTCCTCGACGAGGAACGGCACCACATCGGTCAGGCCAACGGCTTCCTCCTCGGTATTGGTGAAGCCGGCCACTTTGCGGCCTTCGACCAGGGGACGGCCGGCGGGCGTCTTCACGTGGCGCAGCACGCCCGGCGCATGGCACACCAGCGCCACCGGCTTGTTGGCGGCAATGAAGGATTCGATCAGCGCGATCGAGTGGCGGTCTTCGGCCAGGTCCCACAGCGGGCCGTGGCCGCCGGGGTAGAACACGGTGTCGAAGTCGGCCTGGTCGACGCTGTCGAGGCGCACGGTGGCGGCCAGTTGCGCGGTGGCTGCCGGGTCGGCCTCGAAGCGGCGCGTCAGGTCGGTCTGGAACGACGGCTCGTTGCTCTTTGGGTCCAGCGGCGGCTGGCCGCCTGCCGGGGAGGCCAGCACGATGTCCGCACCGGCATCCTTGAAGGTGTAGTACGGCGCCGCGAGCTCTTCCAGCCAGAAGCCGGTCTTGCGGCCGGTGTTGCCCAGCGTGTCGTGGGAGGTCAGGACCATCAGAACTTTTTTCATGTTGTTGCTCCAGTAGTTATCAAAGTCGCCGAATATTAGACCGGTCGTC
>DKJA01000047.1 GCA_002454505.1 Oxalobacteraceae bacterium UBA6704 | reverse complement strand
AACACGCCGATGTTCACCGGCGAGGTGTGGCTCATCATCTTCAGGTAGGTGGTGGCGCTGATGCCCTCGGTGGTGTGGTCGTGCAGCATGCGGCCGAACTCGGCGGTCGCTTCATGGCTGCCCGACGACGAGCCGTAGGCCACGCCGGCCAGCCCGCTGCGCAGCACCGGGTGGCCGAGCAGGCCCGCCGCGTCCAGCGCCAGCTCAGTGGCGCGCACCGACATCACCGCGACCTTGCCCATGCTGCGGGTGGTCTTGCGGTTGTAGTTGGGCGGCAGCTCGAAGTCTTCCGCCGGTGCGGCCAGGCGGGTGTTCAGGCCATCGAAGACCTCCCAGCCGGGGATGTAGCGCACCGCGTTTTCGCGCGCATGCAGGCGCGCGCGGATGCTCGGCCAGTCATTGCCCAGCGGGCTGATCGCGGCCGCACCGGTCACCACCACACGACGTTCGGGCGCGCGCATCAGACCATGCCTCCGTTGACCGAGATCACCTGGCGGGTGATGTACCCCGCCGATTCGGAAAGCAGGAAGGAGACCGCATGCGCGACTTCGTCCGGCTGGCCCATGCGCCCGGCAGGAATCAGTTTGAGCGCGTGATCGAGCACTTCCTGGTTGACCATCTCGGTCTCGATCAGGCCCGGTGCCACGCAGTTGACGGTGATCGCGCGGCTGGCCAGTTCCAGCGCCAGCGCCTTGGTGGCGCCGATGATGCCGGCCTTGGCCGCGCTGTAGTTGACCTGGCCGCGGTTGCCGATCAGGCCCGACACGGAGGCCAGCGTGACGATGCGGCCCGGTTTGCGGCGCTGCACGAGCGGCATCACCAGCGGATTCAGGACATTGTAGAAGCCGTCCAGGTTCGTGCGCAGCACGATGTCCCAGTCTTCGCCGGACATCGCCGGGAAGGCGTTGTCGCGCGCGACGCCGGCGCTGCAGACGACGCCGTAATAGCAGCCGTGTTCCGCAACGTCCGCTTCCAGTACCGCAGCCGTGCCGGCGCGGTCGCGGACGTCGAACTGCAGCACGCGCGCCGCGCGCCCCATCGCGACGATCTGCGCCGCCACCGCATCGGCTTCACCGCGCTGGCTGCGGCAATGCAGCACCACGTCGTAACCGTCGCGTGCCAGGCGCAGCGCCACCGCCTTGCCGATGCCGCGCGACGAACCCGTCACCAGCACGCTCATGGACTTGTTCTGATTCATCCTGCTGTTCCACCTTTGAGAAACTCATTGACATTATCGGGCTGGAACACGGTCACCGTGGCCGTGGCCACGACCGTGCCGTCATGCTCGATGCGGCATTCGAAGGCACCGAGGCCGTTATCGCCCTGCAGCACGCGGTGGGCATGCACCTGCAGCACGCTGCCCACCGCAAAGGCTGGCACGGCTGCTTCGTATTTGCGCGAACCGAGCAGGAAGCCGACCCGCACGGCATCGCCGCGGCGCCGGGCCAGCCAGCCCGCGTGCGCGGCAATCGCCTGCGCCATGTATTCGATGCCCACCCAGGCACCCACCGCCGCGCCGTCGCAGAACGCGCTGTCGGCGCGGATGGCCACTTCGGCGCACAGGTTCTCGTCGTCGGCGGCAGCCACGCGGTCAAGCAGCACCATGCGGCCCGAGTGAGGCAGCAGGTCCGCCACCGGCGGGTACAGGTTATTCGTGTGCGCGTTCATGCTGCCCTCCCAGTATCAGTACCGCGTTCGAGCCGCCGAACGCGAACGAATTGCTCATCGCATGGCGCAGCGGCCGGCCCAGCGCACCGCCCTGCGGCACCAGGTTCAGCGCCGGCAGCGCGGTATCCGGCACGCCGTCCCACAGATGCGGCGGCAGCTCGCCGCGCGGATTGTCCGGCTGCAGCGCGATCCAGCACAGTGCCGCTTCGATCGCCGCGGCCGCACCCAGCGCGTGCCCGGTAAACGGCTTGGTCGAACTGACCGGCACGTCGCAGCCGAACAGCTCCGCGATCACGCGCGACTCCATCGCATCGTTCTGCGGCGTGGCCGTGCCGTGCAGGTTGACGTAGTCGATGTCGGCCGGCTGCAGGCCGGCGCGTCGCAGCGCCTGCGTCATCGCCAGCCGCGCCCCGGCGCCCGACGGATCCGGCGCCGACATATGGTGGCCGTCCGACGATTCGCCCCAGCCGCACAGCTGCACGGCGGCGGCTTCCTTCGTCAGCAGGAACAGCGCGGCTCCCTCGCCGATATTGATGCCGTGCCGGTTCGCGCTCAGCGGATTGCAGCGCGCCGCGCTGACCGACTCCAGCGCGGCAAAGCCGGCCACCGTGAAGGCGCACAACGTATCGACGCCACCCGTCAGCACCGCATCGCACAGGCCCATGCGGAGCAGCCGCGCCGCGCTGGCCAGCGCCTTCGCGCCGGACGAGCAGGCGCTTGAATGCGCATACGCCGGACCCTCGATGCCCAGCTGCTGCGCCAGCATGTCGGCGGGCGAGCCCATCTCCTGCTGGCTGTAATGGAAATCTTCGCCCAGGTTGCCGTGCACCGCATGGTGCAGCAGCGCCTTTTCCGTCTCGGCGATGCCGGACGTGCTGGTGCCGATGACAATGCCGACCCGGCCCGCGCCGTAACGCGCCACAGCCGCATCCACCGCCGGCCGGATCTGCGCCAGCGCGGCCAGCGCCATCGCGTTGTTGCGGCTGCGCTGCGCCGGCGGCAGGTGATCCACCGCCGGCAGCGCCGCGTGCACCTGCCCCAGCGGCAGTTCGCGGCCGGGCGAACAGGCGTCCGTCGGCAGCACGCCGCTGCGCCCGGCGAACAGGTTCGCCCGCACCGCTGCGACGCCGTCGCCCAGCGCGCACACGATGCCGCATTCGTTCAGGTACACGTTCATGTCTTCCCGCATTCTGTTTCTATTTCAATCTGCTGCGAACTGTATCGTCAGCCGGTATTTATAACGCAGGTTGTCCAGCACCACCGTGCCGCTCCAGCGGGGCTGCCCGCTGTAGGCGATCAGCATGATCGGCTGGTCGTCCAGGTACAGCGTGCGGCGCAGCCCTTCCTCGGCGATGCGCCAGCCCGGCGGCAGCGCCTGCGCCACCGCCTCCACGGGCCACAGCGTCAGCTGCATGTCCTCCAGCACGTCGTCCGCCCTGACCTGGGCCGGCAGCATCACGTGGCGCCATTCCTTCATGTCCTTGCCGTCGTAATGCAGCGTCAGCACGCGCTGGCCGAAGGCGAGGCCGACGACGTCGATCGCCTCTGGCTCGACCTGCAGCGCCACGTCCAGGTCGTCCGTGCGGCCGGCCCGCTCGACCTTCAGGTGCTGTTGTACGCTGATCGACGCGCCCAGTGCGGCCGGCGGCAGTTTCAGCCCGAGCCGGGCCTGCGGCGGTGGCGGCGTCGCGCAACCGGCCAGCAGCAGCGCCGCCAGCACCGCTGTCAGGTAAGCGCGCACGCGGCCTCCAGTGCGGCAAGCCGGCGCGCCGTTTCCTTCACATACGGGTTCGTCTGGTCCCAGGCGTAACCGGCCAGGATCGACGAGATCATCCGGCGGATTTCCGGCTGCTGGCGCTCGTGGAAGATGATGTCCTGGAAGCCGCCCGCGTACCACGATTCGACGAAGGCGCGGAACGTGTCGACGCCGCGGCGCAGCGGCACGCCGTAATCGGCCTGCCAGTCCACCTTTTCGCCGGCGAACTGCCGTTGCAGCGCGGCGGCGGCCAGGCTGGCCGACTTGAAGGCGATCGTCACGCCGGACGAAAACACCGGGTCGAGGAATTCGCCCGCATTGCCCAGCAGCGCGTAACCTTCGCCCCACAGCTTTTCAACGTTGGCGGAGTAGCCGGTGATCTGCCGCGCCGGCGTGTCCCACGTGGCGTCGGCCAGCAGGGCTTTCAGCGAAGGCTCTTCGCTGACGATGGCCTGCAGCCTTTCGGTCGGCGTGCCCTGGTAGCGGTCCAGGAACGACGTTTCGGCAACGACGCCCAGCGAGCAGCGGCCGCCGGCAAACGGAATCGTCCAGAACCACACATTGCAGTGTTCCGGATGGACGCTGACGCGGATCTTGTTGCGGTCGAAGTCCGCCGTGCGGATGCCGTCGGCGATGTGCGTGAAGATCGCGCCGCGCACGGGGAAGTTCGACGGTGTCTCCAGGTCCAGCAGCCGCGGCAGGATGCGGCCGAAGCCGCTGGCGTCGAGGATGAAGCCGGCGTCCACCTGGTACTGCTGCCCGTCCGGGTCCTTGACGGTCACGCGCGAACGGCCGCCCGGCTGGTGCAGTTCGATGTCCAGCACTTCGTGGCGGAAGCGGATCTCGGCACCCTGCTTCATCGCTTCCTTCGCCAGCAGGTGGTCGAAGTCGGCGCGCTGCACCTGGTAGGTGGTGCCCCAGCCGGCCGAATGCTTGTCGCGGAAATCGAATGCCGTGTAGCGGTCGCGGCGCACGAAGGCGGCGCCGTTCTTGAACTGGAAGCCCGCTTCGACAACGGCCTGCAGCATGCCCGCCTGCTCCAGATACGCCATGCTTTGCGGGAGCAGGCTCTCGCCGATGGAAAAGCGGGGGAACTGTTCGCGTTCGATGACGAGCACCTGGCGGCCCTGCCGGCGCAGCAATGCGGCGGCGACGGCACCGGCGGGACCGGCGCCGACGATCAGGATTTCAGCGGTTTCCATTGACATCTGCAGGCACTTTCACGAAAGGTTGCGTGGTACTGAAAAGGGGAACGGCCAGCCACACCAGCAGTGTGCCCAGCAACATGGTCAGTCCGAAGGCTTGCAAGGCCGGGGTGTGCGACAGCCCCAGCAAGCCGAACGACAGGATGGTGTTCGCGGCGGACAGGCCGACCGCCAGCCACGGCGTGCTGTCCCGGCGGTCGGGATGCTCCTGCATGAAGATGCCGTAATCGACACCCACACCCAGCAGCAGCATCAGCGCCAGCACGTGGAACAGCTGCAGGTTCTGGCCCGCATAACCGAGCAGCGCCAGCGTGGCCAGGCTGGCCAGCGCGGTCGGTGCGATGACGCGCCACGCGCGGCTCCGGTAGCGCGGCACCAGCAGCGCAAACACGACCACGTATGCGCCCAGCACCACCCAGCCCATGTTCTGGCGGTAGCGGCCCAGCACGGACGAAATCTCTTCCACCTTGTCGACCCACTGCACGCCTTGCAGCCCGGCCGGCAAGGTGCGCAGCTGCGGCACGGTGGCCATCTGCAGGCCGCGCAGCGCGACGATGCTGGCGTATTCGCCGTGGCTGTCGCCCAGCCACAGGTGGCGCCATGGCTCGCTGGCCGGCGCGGCCATGAACGCATCCACCGTCAACGGCGTGCCCGCTGCGCGCAAGGCGGTGCGCGTGGCATCGATCCACGTCTCGTCCTCGCCGGCCTGCGCGGCCAGTGCCTGCAAAGGCCCGCCATTGACCAGCAGCTTCAGGTCGATCATCGCGCGGCGCTCGGCCTGCGTGCGGGCCGACGGCACCCAGTTCGACACGGCCTGGTAGCCGGACAGCTTGCCCGCCGCGATCAGCGGATCGAGCCGGCGCTTCAACGCTTCTTCGCGCTGCAGCACCGTCTCGGCCGAGTCGCCCCGCACGAGGAAGAACTGCACCGGCGTCGGCGCATCGAGCAGCTTGCCGAGCCGGATCTGGTCGTCGATCAGCTGCTTCGGCGGATTCTGCAGCAGGCGGATGTCGTCATTGGCACCGAGGCGCGCAATGCCGAAGCCGGCGGCCACGGCGAACAGCGCAACGCATACCCACGTGGCCGGGTTGGCGCGCAACAGCGGCCAGCGCGTCAGCGCCGCACCGTACACGCGCACCAGCGCCCCGCTCTTCAGGCTGCGCGGCCCGATCAGCGCAGGGAACCAGCAGATCACCGTCAGCCACGCGAACACGAGACCCAGCGCGGAAAATACGGCCATCTGGCGCAAACCGGGGAACGGCGTCAGCGCCAGGCCCGTATAGCCGATGACGGCAGCGAGCAAGGTCAGCGACAGGCCGGGCAACAGCTTTTTCAGCAGCGCGCGCGAATCGATGGACGGGTCGGCGGACAGCCGGTTGCACAGATAATAAATGCCGTAATCCTGCGCGACGCCGATCAGGCTGGCGCCGAAGACAAGCGTCATCAGGTGGATCTGGCCGAACAGCAGCCAGCACACGGACAGCGCGCCCAGGCAGCCGATGCCGATCGACAGCAGGATCAGCGCGATGGGTTTCACCGTGCGGAAGGCAAACCACATCAGCAGGATGATGCCGGCCAGCGAACCGGCGCCGATCGTGTGCACTTCGCCGCTGGCCTGCGCGCTGGCGTTCGCCGCATGCAGGATCACGCCGGCCTGGATGACTTGCGCATGAGGCGTCGCGGCCAGCGCGGCGGCTTTCGCGCGGGCCAGCAGCGGCATCACCTGGTCCTGCGCCGTCATCGACAGCGCGGGCACCTTCAGCGTCAGCGGCAGCAGCACGAACTGCTGCCTGTCGTCGGCGACAAACAGGTGGCCGTCGCGCGGCCGCACCGGCGTTTCCTGCGCGCGTTCCTGGGCCCAGCCGGCAAACAGGCCGAACGGATCGTCCTGCCACGCGCCCAGCTTCGGCCCGCCGAACGGCGCGTACAACTTGGCCAGCGCCTCGCTGGTCCAGAAGGTCGTGCCCTGCGTGCGCAACTGCTCTTCCTGCGCGGCTGTCATCAGCACAAGCCGGTGCTGCTGGAACAGCGCCAGCCATTCCGCCTGCACCTGCTCGCCGGCCGATGCCGCCGCGAACAGGTCCGGCCGTTCGGCCAGCACGGCCGAATAGGCGTCGGCGGCTTTCTTCGCATCGGCCCATTCCGGCGCGCCGGCCAGCACGATGACGCGCTGCTGGGCCGCATCCACCATGTGCGCGAACGAGCGCTGCAGCACGGGGTCGCGCTCCTGCACGGGCAGCAGCGCCATGATGTCGGTGTCCGGCACGATGCGCTGGACGAACCACAGGTAGCCGTGATGCGCCAGCAGCAGGCCGACGGCAACGAGCCACAGCAACGGCAAGGCGCGCAGCTTCTTCAAAACAGCGCCGCCTCGTCGGCCGTCATCGCCTTGTCGCCCGTTTCGATGTTCGAGAACACGATGCTGGTGCGGTCGCCGCTGGCTTCGCTCATCACGATGTTCTTCACGTAGGCGCCGCCATCCAGTTTGATCGTGCCGATGGCTTTCGCCAGCGCCGGCTCGCGCGCCGTCAGCGTGACGTCCCAGCTGTCCTTGCCGACGGTGCCGTCCACCACGAACAGCGTTTCCAGCTGCGCCAGGTCGCCGGCCAGCAGCGCGAACAGCACCTGGTTGATCATGCGCACCGTCGGTTCCGTCTTCGCATCCAGCCGCATCGACACGCGGTCGCCCTGGTAATGGACGATCTCGCCCTTGGTCAGCCGCAGCGTGTTCGGGAATGGCTGCAGCGTGCGCCACAGCACGCCCTTGTCCTGCACGACGCAGAAGCGGCCGTTTGCCGGCAGCGGTTTCTTCATGCCGGCCAGCTGCTTGGTCTGGTCGAAGCGGCCGCACATGGTGGCCGGCTTGGCCAGCATGGCCTGGATTTTCGCGACGGGCACGGCGGCCTGTGCCACCAGGGTTGCGGATGCCAGTACGATGGCGGTAACGAGACGTTTCATGCGATCCCCAGTTTGGTCAGCAGCACAGGCGGCGACACGTAGCACATTTCCCTGGTGGCGATGTCCACCGCCACCATCGTCGTGGTGGCGCGGTTCAGGCGCCTGCCCGATGCCGCATCCGTGATCAGGTAGTCGATCTTCAGGCAGTTTTCCCATTCGACGATGTCGGCACGCAGCCGGATCTTCTGGCCGAACGTGGCCGGCGCCACGTAGCGCAGGTGCATGTCGATCACCGGCCACGCATAGCCGGACGCCTTCATCTGCGGGTAGTTGTAACCGATCTTGTCGAGCAGCGCGCAGCGCACCACTTCGAGGTATTTGACGTAATTGCCGTGCCAGACGATCTCCATCGGGTCCAGGTCGTAGAACTGGACTTCCATGTCGACTTCGGCAAACCAGCGGCTGTCCTTCGGCTTACGCATACAGCTCCCAGGCCTGGCCGCGAATCCGTTCGATCAGCTTGCGCAGTTCGCCATCGAGCCGGCGGTCTTCGACGACCGGTTCGATGTGCAGCGCGTCCAGCATCGCCGCCAGGTGCGGCTGCGGCGCCATCTCCGGGTTGACGCGGCTGCGCAGCCAGGCGCCCTGCCGCACCGTCACCAGCAGCGCGGCAACGACCTGCTCGGTCAGTTCCAGCACGCGCAGGCAGTCGCGCGCGGCGATGGTGCCCATGCTGACCTTGTCCTGGTTGTGGCATTCGGTGGAACGGGAAAACACCGAGGCCGGCATCGTCAGCTTCAGCGCTTCGGCGGTCCAGGCCGACGCGCTGATCTGCAGCGCCTTCAGGCCGTGGTTGATGGCGGCCCGCTCGCCCGTGCTGCCGGACAGGTTGGCCGGCAGGCCGTTGTTGTAGCGGGCATCGACGAGCAGCGCCATCTGGCGGTCCAGCAGGTCGGCCACATTGGCCACGGCGTTCTTCATGCCGTCCATCGCAAAGGCGATATGGCCGCCATAGAAATGGCCGCCGTGCAGCACGCGCTCGTTGTCGCCGTCGATCAGCGGATTGTCGTTGGCGCTGTTCAGCTCATTTTCCACGCAGTCGCGGAAGAACGGCAGCGCGTCGGCCAGCACGCCGATCACGTGCGGCGCGCAACGGATCGAGTAGCGATCCTGCAGGCGCTTGCCGTTGCGTTCCCACTGGTCCGTCGGCAGGTCGGCGCGCAGCATGGCCGCCACGCGCTGCATGCCGGCGTGCGGCTTCACCGAGAACAGCACTTCGTCGAAGTGGTGGGCATTGCCATCGAGTGCGAACGACGCCAGCGCGGTGATCCGCGTGGCCAGTCGCAGCACATACTCGGCACGGTCGTAGGCCAGGCAGGCCAGCGCCGTCATCACGGCCGTGCCGTTCATGATGGCCAGGCCCTCTTTCGGCCGCAGCTTGAGCGGCGTGATGCCCGCCTCGCGCAACGCCACGGCGGCGTCGACCACCTCGCCATTGCGCGACACTTCGCGCTCACCGCACAGCACCGCCGCGAGATACGACAGCGGCGTCAGGTCGCCGCTGGCGCCCACCGAGCCTTCGGACGGGATCAGCGGCAGCAGGCCGGCATCGAGCAGCCGCGTGATCTGCAGCAGCAGCTCGACCGACACGCCGGAATAGCCCTTGGCCAGCGATGCCAGGCGGGCGGCCAGGATCGCCCGCGTCTGCGCCGCATCGAAATACTGACCCAGGCCGCAACCGTGGTAGGTGTACAGGTGGTGCGGCAGTTCGGCCACCAGCGCCGGCGGGATCGCCACCGTGCACGAGTCGCCGTAGCCGGTCGTCACGCCGTACACATTGCCATCTTCGCGCAGCAGCCGGTCGAGGAAGTCGGCACCGCGTGCGATGGCGGCGCGGAAGGCCGGGTCGTCCGACAGTTCGGCGCTGGCGCGGCCCTGCGCGATGTCGACGATGTCTTCGATCGTCAGGCGGTCGCGGTCGAAGCGGACGGCGCGCCGGGTGGCTTGAAGGTCAGCGAGGTGCATCGGTATTCTTGTCCTTGGTCGGCAACTGCCAGAAATCGTAGAAATTGAACCACTGCAGCGGCGCGCGCACGCAGTAGTGTTCGAGCCGGCGCGCATAGGCGGCGGCCAGCGCGGCCAGCTCCTGTTCGCGGTGCTTGCGCGGCAGCCGCACGCCGTCGCGGAAGTGCTCGATGTGCACTTCGGTGACGCCTTGCGCGCGGATCGTGAACAGCAGGTAGACGGGGCATTGCAGGATGCCGGCCAGCAGATACGGGCCGACGGGGAACGGCGCCGGTGCGCCGAGGAAATCGGCCATCGCCACGTGCGAATTGCCGCGCGCGCCGTCGGAGACGGGCACGCGGTCGCCGGCGATCACGACGAACTCGCCCCGCTGCACGCGCTCGGACAGCATCATTGCCGTGGCGGGCGTCATCTCCGTCACCTGCAGCAGGTTCATCTGGCTGGCCGGATTGAGCTTGCCCATCAGCCGGTTGAACGCCTGCGCATGCTTGGTGTGCACCAGCACCGTTGTCTTCACATCATTGCGCTGCCGCGACAGCACGCGGGTCAGTTCCACATTGCCCAGGTGGGCGCAGACGAGGATGCCGCCGGTGCCGGCCGCCACGGCGCGGTCGACCACCTCGGCACCATGCAGCTGCACGTCGTCGGTGCGGAACAGGCCGCCCCACAGCAGCAGTTTATCGAGGATGTTTTCGCCGAAGCTGGCGAAGTGCGCCAGTACGCCCGGCACCGGCCGCTGCGTGTGACGCTGCATGCGGCGCAGGAAATCGCGCGACGCATGGCGGGCCCGCGGCTGCGTCAACAGGTACCACCCCAGCACGGGATACAGCGCAAGCCGGAACGGCCAGCGGCCGAACACGCGGCAGATCCAGAACAGCAGGCGCATGCCGGCGACGAAGCTCACTTCATCGATCGACGCCCAGTGGCGGCTGCGGGCACTGGCGCTCATCGCGCGCTCCATTTGCGGGCCAGCAGCAGCGGGATGCGGGGCAGCATGCCGCAGAACAGCGAGGTGTGCATCGCTGAGATCTGCACATTGTCGCGCCAGACCTGGAAGTGCGACACGCCGTCCGCCGGATAGCGCACGCGCGTGGGCAGGTTGACGACGCGTACGCCGCGCCAGTACAGCCGCACCAGCACGTCCGTGTCGAAGTTCATGCGCTGGCCGAGCCGCCGGCGCGCCGCCAGCGCATTGAGCGCCGCCAGCGGATAGATGCGGAAGCCGCACATCGAATCGCGGATGTCGAAGGACAGCGTGTTGATCCACACCCAGATGTGCGTGGCATAGCGGCCATACAGGCGCGCCTTCGGCACCGACTCGTCGTACACGGGATGGCCGCAGATGACGGCGTCGGGCCGTGCCTGCGCGGCGGCCAGGAAGCGCGGCACATCGTCCGTGTCGTGCTGGCCGTCCGCGTCGATCTGCAATGCGTGGCTGTAGCCCAGCGCCGTCGCGCGCGCGATGCCGGCCATCACGGCGGCGCCCTTGCCCTGGTTGACGGGCAGGCGGACCAGCGTCACCTGTGCCGGCGCGGCAGCGGCCAGGTCATCGAGCACGCGCGCGCAGGCCGCCGTGCTGCCGTCGTCGACGAGGATGCAATGCAGGCCATGCGCCAGCAGGCGTGCGGTGACGGCGCCGATCGCGCCTTCATGGTTGTAGACGGGGATCACGGCGCACGGCTCAAACATCGGCCGTCTCCCCGTTGAACAGAATGCGGCCGCTGGCGTGCTGGCCGGCATCCGACTTGTACGCGAACGTCAGCTGGCCCTTGCCCTTATCGTGCAGCAGCTCCAGCTGCACCGGCGTGTCCGGCTGGATCACATGCTGGAATTTCAGCGCATGCATCGCGCGGAACGCGGCCGGCAGTGCGAAATGGCGGCGGCCGTAATGGATCGCCCACTCGACCTGCGCCACGCCAGGCAGGATCGGCGCCTCGGCGAAATGGCCGTCGAACCACGCCAGGCTGGCCGGCGCAGTGACTTCCAGCAGCACGCGGTTCGTTTCAATCGCCAGCGCACGCACGTGAGGAAAACGCGGCGCATCGCCGCCCAGCAGCGCCAGCAGGGCGGCCACCGTGGTCTTGCCTTGCGCATTGACGGGCAGCTGGTCCAGATAGCGCCAGCGCCGCGGCAGCGCCACGGCATCGACAACGGCGGCCAGCACCGCTTTCAGGCGGCTGTTCAATGCCAGCTTGCCCTCTTCGTCCAGCACACGCCGGCCGGCCGGCGTCGGTACGACGAAGGCGGCCAGCACCTGCCGCTGGCCCGGCGCCGGATCGCACAGCGCCACGCGCGCTTCCAGCACCAGGCCGGAGGCCAGCAGCGCCGCTTCCATCGCGTCCAGCGAGATGCGTTTTTCCTCCAGCTTGACGATGCGGTCGCCGCGGCCCAGCAGCAGGAAACGGTTGCCATCGGCCGCCATGGCGCGGTCGGCCAGCGTCAGCCAGCCGTCATCGGCCAGGTGCGGCGAGCGCACTGCCAGCATGCCGTCGGCAAGCCGCCAGGCGACGGTGGGGAACGGCGTCCACATCTCGTCGGGCCGGCGGCGCCAGGCGATGCCGCCCGTTTCCGAGCTGCCGAACACTTCGGCCGGCACGTGGCCCAGCAGCGTGCCGCAGGCCTGCGCCGTCTCCGCCGGCAGCGGGCCGCCGGACGAGAACACGGCACGCAGCTGCATGCGGGCGCCCTGCCAGTCCAGGTGGTCCGGCAAGCGCTTCAGGTGGGCCGGGCTGGCCACCAGCAAGCAGGGGCCGGCGGCCAGCAGCGGCGCCAGCGCTTCGGGAAAGGCAACGCTGTGCGCATGCATCATGCGGCCGGCCGCCAGGGGCCACAGTACCTTGAACAGCAAGCCGTAGATGTGCTGGTGCGAGACGGTGGCAACGACGGCGGCCCCCTCGGCCTCCGCGCCGAACAGCCCTTCCAGCGCAGCGACTTCGCTGGCGATCTGGCGCAGCTGCTTGGGAATCGCCTGCGCGGCGCCGGTGCTGCCGGACGTGAAGACGACCAGCGCGGCGGCGGCCGGATCGAGCGCGCGTGGCGGCACGGCATTCGCATCGCTGTCTTCGTCGGTGGGCTGCAGCGGCGCGCAAGACACCGGGAAGGCGCCGAGGAAGCCGTCCACCTGTTCGCTCAACGTGGCGCAGGTGGCGTCCAGCGTGTCGGCGCTGAGCCACACCGTCTTGCCGGCCTGCCAGGCGCCCAGCAGCGCGGCGCCGAATTCGATGCTGTCTTCGAGGTACAGCGCGTAGTGCGTGCCGCCGTGCCGCTGCAGCAGCGCCTGCCACGCGCGCATGCGGGCGAGGAACGCGCCCGTGGCGACAGGGGCGCCGTCGCGCACGCCGATGGGGAAGGTGCCGGGCCGCGCGGCAAGCCGCACGGCCAGCGAAGGGAGCATGTCAGACATGGTGCAGGCGCTTGAAACGCAGCCGGACGAGATATTCGCCGGCGAACAGGAGGCCCATCAGCGCATAGGAAATCACGCCAGTGTACAGCGACCATACCGCCTCGCTGGCCCACAATGCCGTGCCGAAGGCGACGGCGCCGTTGAAGACGAAGAAGCCGCACCACACCTGCGTGGCGGTGCGCATATAGGCCTGCGCGGCGGGCGGGAACTGCTGGCCCGACAGCCGCGCCATCCGTTCGATCGCCGACACGGGCGTGAACAGGCTGGCGCCGAAGCCGGCCAGCAGCGCGGCATTGACGAGCACCGGGTACAGTTTCAGCGGCAGCAGCAGGTTGCTCCACATGGCGGCCGCCACCAGCACCAGCGCCCCGGCCACCGACCAGCGGGCCAGGCCGGACAGGCGCAGCGCCGGCAGCCGCGCGGCGGCGGCCAGCAGCAGCAGGCCGGCCAGCCAGCGGGGCTCGATCTGGCCGTGGCCGAACCAGATGGCCAGCGGATACAGCACCGTGACCACCACGGTGACAATATTGAGCAGCATGCTGGTCCGGCCGGTCAGAGCGCCGGTTCGGTGACGCCGGACAGCGCATCGACCACGTCGCCGATGGTGCGGATCGTCTTGAACACTTCCGGCTGCAGGCGCTTGCCGGTCAGCTGCTTCAGCTTGACGGCCAGGTCGACGGCGTCGATGCTGTCGATGTCCAGGTCGGCGTACAGGTTCGATTCCGCCGTCAGTTCCGCCGCATCCAGCTCGAACATCTCGGCCAGCAGGCCGATCACCCAGGCCTGCAGTTCGGCACGGCTCATTTCGCTCAGTTCAATCATGTCGTGCTCCTTATTGCTTGCGATGGGTCTCGATCATCGCCGCCAGCGCGCGCACCGAGGCGAAATGGCGGCGCGTGTCGGCCGAGTCGGCGGACAGCGAAATGCCGTACTTCTTCTGCAGTGCCACGCCCAGTTCCAGCGCATCGATCGAATCGAGCCCCAGGCCTTCGACGAACAGCGGCGCGTCGGCGTCGATATCGGCCGGCCCGATGTCCTCCAGCTGGAGCACGTCGATGATCAGTTCCTTCACTTCTTGTTCAAGCATGGCCTTGGTACTTCCCCGTAAAATAATCCTGCAAAAAATCGGTCAGGCGGCGCGCCGCCAGCACGTCGCTGGTGCCGCCCGCGCTGAACGCCGCCACTGCCACGTCGTCCTGCACCGCCAGCGTGAAGTGCACGCGGCACGGCGGCACCCGCCACCACTTGTCGCCCTTGCCCAGCGTCAGCGGCATGCAGCGGATCACCACCGGCGTGATGTCGCGCCCGCCCCGCACGGCGATATTGGCGGCGCCCCGTTTCAGGCTGATGGCCCCGCCGCACGGCGTGCGCGTCCCTTCCGGGAACACGATCAGGTTGTTGCCCCGCTCCAGCGAGGCGATGCAGTCGCCGACCAGGTCGGCGCCGCCGTCATTGCTGAGATAACCGGCCGCCCGTACCGGCCCGCCCGTGAACGGGTTGCGCCACAGGGCGCCCTTGACGATGCAGTCCGCGTTGCGCACGAACGCCATCAGGAAGACCGTGTCGATCAGCGTCGGGTGGTTCGCCAGGATCAGCAGGCCCCGGCGGTCCAGCTTTTCCAGGCCGCTCACTTCATAGCGCAGCACGCCCAGCGCGCGCATCAGGTCCACATAGGCGCGGAAGGCGCGGCGGATGATCTCCCGCGCCACCACTTCGCGCCGGCCGCGCTGCCTTACCGCGACGCCCAGCAGCGGAAACACGGCCACCCGCAAGGCCAGCCCGCCGATGCCGAACACGGCGAACGACAGGCCGGTGGCGCCCACGCGCCAGTACCGCCCCGCCGCATCAAGCATCGCGGCTCCAGCGCCAGCGGCGCCGCTGCGCCACGCGCTCGAACTGCCGCGCATTGCCGGCCATGAAACGCAGCACATCCAGGCTGCCCGGCAGGCCGCCGGCCGCTTCGTCCGGAGCGGCGGCGGTCCAGTCCAGCGCGCATTGCACGCCGTCCGCGCCGGCCGGCGCCAGCAGCCAGGCAAACGCGTGCGGCTGCTCGTCGCGGTCGGCGAACCCGGCGAAAATCGCCGGCAGCGGCGTGTCGGCCGTCACCAGCAGCACCAGCGGCTCGCCGTCGGCCAGCAGGCCGCATGCTTCGATGACGGCGTGTTCCAGCGTGCTGGTACCGGCAGCCAGCGCGATATGGTTGGCGCGGTCGGCGCGGGCGATCGAGAACAGCCCGGCATTGGCGTTGTGCACGGACATGCCGAAAGCGGTCGGCGACAGCGGCGCGCGCTGCGCCAGGTCGGCCAGCAAGGCAATGGCACGCGCCGTTTCGCCATGGCGCGAACAGAACACGGTGGGGACATCGGCGCGCCCGTCCAGCGCGGCATAGGCCGTTTCCAGCGCCATCTTGCCCAGCTGGCCCAGCCGGCGGCGCAGCATCGGCGGCATCGCCCGCACGCCCGGCTCGCCGTCGGCGGCAATCGGCCACGGCGCGGCGGCCCATGCGGACCACTGTTCCGGCGTGTCCACGCCGGGCGCCCAGGCAGCCTGCCCGAGAATGGAAAAACTCACCCCTGCCCTGTGCATTTCGATTCCCCGTCGCGGTGGTCAGCCTTGAAAAAACAGCTTTGATCTGTGCGCCACTGCGATTTTTTTTGTGGCAGTTACTGGCGTCAGATTATAAACGAGCAACACTCCAAATACAAAAACTTATGCCGCAAGAAACTCTTGACCGTTGTGTTTTTGACGGTGCAGGTTCTGCGCCAGGCCGCGCCGCACGGCGGCAGATTGTCACGAAGGCCAAAATATTTGTAACTCGACTGGTAATCCCCGCCAATGCCGGTTGCCCGCGCCGATTAATGCAGCGCTCCGGCGGGCGCGAATGAAAAAATAAAAACACCGGCCGGCGCGGGCCCGGTCCAGCCAACCGGACTTCATCCCCGCGCCGTTTTCCACTATTATTCGTTAGTTAACATCAGATCGCATCCACGCTCGCATCCACGCCCGGCCCATGCCCATCAAGCTATCGTTCCGCCAGCTGTCGCTGGTTGCCTTCCTGCTGATTGCCGCGCTGCTCAGCGCCACGTCCGTGCACGCGCTGCTGACGCTGGACCGGCTGGCGGCGCTGAGCCGGGCCACCGGCAACGAGGCGATCGCGCTGTCGGCCAATGCGCAGCGGCTGGCCGAACGCAGCGTGACGATGGAGCGCAGTGCGCGCCAGTTCCTCGTGCTGGACGACGCCGCCTTCCGCGACCGCTTTGCCGAAGCGTGGCGCGATGCGCAGGCGGCGCTCGACGCGATCGGCGCGGCGCTGCCCGGCGCCGAACCGGCCGCCTTCGCGGACTGGCGCCGCAACGGCGCGGCCGCCTGGGAGGCCATCGAGATGCCGGCCGAGCGGCATGGCGCGCGGCAGTTGCGGCTCGACGTGGCGCTGGCCCAGCTGCCGGCCATCAACAGCGAGCTGGCGCAGGAAGTCAAGCAGGAGGTGGAGCGCCGCAATGCCGCCATCCTCGACGAACTGGAACAGCGCCGCAATATCCTGCAGGGCCAGGTGGCGCTGTCGATCGGACTGGCCGCCGTGCTGGCCATCGCCTTCGGCCTGTGGCTGGCGCGGCCGCTGCGGCAGATCGAAAGCGCCATCGGCCAGTTGGGCGGCAACCGCTACGACGTGCCGATCGAAGTGGCCGGTCCGCGCGACCTGCGCCGGCTGGGCCGCCACCTGGACTGGCTGCGCCAGCGGCTGGCCGACCTGGAGGCGGACAAGGCGCGCTTCCTGCGCCATATCTCGCACGAACTGAAGACGCCGCTGGCCGCGCTGGTGGAAGGCGTCGCGCTGCTGGAGGACGAAGTGGCCGGGCCGCTGGCGCCGAACCAGCGCGAGATCGCCGCGATCCTGCGGCAGAACACGGCATCGCTGCAGACGCAGATCGAAGACCTGCTGCGTTACAATGCTGCCAGCTTCGACGCCCAGCACCTGCAGCGCCGCCGCACCGATATTCCCGCGCTGCTGCGCCGCGTCGTCGATACCCAGCGCCTGCAATGGCAGGCACGCAGCCTGACCGTGATGGTCGAAGGCACCGCGCCGGAAGCCCGCGTGGACGCCGCCAAGATCGAGGTCGTGGCCAGCAACCTGCTGTCGAATGCCGTGCGCTTTTCGCCCGACGGCGGCACGATCCGCTTCATCGTCGCGCCGGCCGACGGCATGCTGCGCATCGACTGCATCGACCAGGGCCCGGGCGTGGCGCCGGCCGATGCGGCGCGCGTCTTCGAGCCCTTCTACCAGGGCGAACGCCAGCCGCCCGGCGCGCGCCGCGGCAACGGCATCGGCCTGTCGATCGTGCGCGAATACGTCGTCGCCCATGGCGGCATACTGCAGCTGCTGCCCGCCGCGCCCGGTGCCCACTTCCGCATCGAACTTCCTTTGTGATTGCCTGAACAACCGCCCCATGAGAACCGACTACCGATACCTGCCGCTGCTGGTCCCGCTGCTGCTGCCACTGCTGCTCGCGGGCTGCGGCACGCAGCGCGCCATGCCCGTGCACTACCCCGCGCCGCTGCCTGTCCACCCGGTGCCGCTGCCGGTGGCCCGCATCACGCCGCCCGACGAGGTGGCGCCGCTGCTGGCCTACCACCAGTCGCTGCGGCGGATGACGCAGGGAGAGCTGCTGAAAGAGCTGTCCGGCCTGCTGATGCAGCAGCGCACGCCGAAACTGAGCCTGCAGATCGGCATGAACCTGATGCTGACGCGCGGCGGCGGCGACCTGCCGCGCGCCCAGGCCCAGTTCGACAGCGTGGCCGCGTCCACCGATCCCGCCGCACAGGGCCTGCGGCCGCTGGCCCAGCTGCTGTCGAGCTATTGCGCGGAAGCGCGGCGGCTGGGCGAGCATGCCGAGCGGCTGTCCACGCAGCTGAAGGAAACCCAGCGCAAGTCGGACCAGCTGAACGAAACGCTGGAAGCGCTGAAGGCCATCGAGCGGGGGCTGCCGGTGCGGCCTTCCGGCGGCCCGGCGGGAGGTGCGCGATGAAGGGCGCCCACCTGCTGCTGGTCGACGACGACGACGACCTGCTGCGCCTGCTGTCGATGCGGCTGACGGCCAACGGCTACCGCGTGACGGCCGTCGGCAGCGCCGAAGCGGCGCTGGCACGGCTGTCGATCGAACTGCCTGCCCTCGTCATCAGCGATGTGCGGCTGCCCGACAAGGACGGCATGGCGCTGTTCCAGCAGATCCGCGGCCAGTATCCGGCGCTGCCGGTGATCCTGCTGACGGCACACGGCACCATTCCCGATGCGGTCGAAGCGACCACGCTGGGCGCCTATGCGTATCTCACCAAGCCGTTCGACGCGAAAGTGCTGCTGGACCGGATCGGGCAGGCGCTGGCGCTGACGGCACCGAACGACAGCCGCGCCACCGGCGACGACAGCTGGCGCGCCGAGATCATCAGCCGCAGCCAGTCGATGGCGGAGCTGCTGGCCGAGGCGCGGCTGGTGGCCGCGTCCGACGCGAGCGTGCTGATACGGGGCGAAAGCGGCACCGGCAAGGAATTGCTGGCGCGCGCAATCCACCGGGCCAGCCGCCGCGCCAGGGCGCCGTTCATCGCCGTCAACTGCGGCGCGATTCCCGAGCAGCTGCTGGAGTCGGAACTGTTCGGCCACGTGAAGGGCGCGTACACGGGCGCCGTGTCTAGCCGCGAAGGCCTGGTGCAGGCGGCCGACGGCGGCACGCTGTTCCTCGACGAGATCGGCGACATGCCGCTGCTGCTGCAGGTGAAACTGCTGCGCGTGCTGCAGGAGCGCGTGGTGCGGCAGCTGGGTTCGGACATGGGCCGGCCGGTGGACGTGCGCGTGCTGTCGGCCACCCACCGCGACCTGGATGCGGCGATGCTGGAAGGCCAGTTCCGCGAAGACCTGTATTACCGGCTGAACGTCATCACGCTGACGCTGCCCGCGCTGGCCCAGCGCCGCGAGGATATCGGCCTGCTGGCCACCCGCTTCCTGCACATGCTGGCGGCGAAATACGAAAAGCAGGTCAACGGCTTCGCGCCGGACGCGCTGGAGGCGCTGACCCGCTCGTCATGGCCCGGTAATGTGCGCCAGTTATATAACGTGGTGGAACACGTGTGCGCGCTGGCGACGGCGCCGCTGGTACCCCTGTCGCTTGTGCAACGCGCCTTGCGCGTGCCGACATTGGAGGTGCTCAGCTACACGGAAGCAAAGCAGCGCTTCGAGCGCAATTACCTCGTGCAACTGCTGAAACTGACTGATGGCAACGTCTCCGACGCTGCCCGCCTGGCCGAGCGCAACCGCACGGAGTTCTACCGGCTGCTGTCGAAATACGATCTGACTGCGTCGCAGTTCCGTGGCGACGTGCCCGGTGTCGCTGAAGAGCGACAAGATTAAAGCCTGTAAAATCAGGCACTTGGTTTAACTCGGCCGGAACCTGTCGCCGTTTCACGACAGATTCCCTCCCGCCTCCCCGGTTTTTCCTTCCTCTCGGGCAATTCCCGCCCACCGAAAATTCCAAGTTACTGATTTTGCTAGACATTCTTGACCTGGCACGGCGCTTGCAATGGATAGGTCAACGTCACACGGCGTAACTTTTAAAACTTCGATGGAGAACTAACCATGACGAACACCAAACTGATCGCCTCCCTGCTGGCCGCCGCTTCCCTGTCCCTGGGTTCCGCCGCCTACGCCGCCGAGCCGCAGCAGGATGCAGCCATGGCTGGCGCCGCCGCCGCTTCGGGCGATACCGCGCTGACTTCGAAAGTGCAGGCTGCACTGGCCGACCAGAAATCGATCGGCGTGGCCTCGGCTGGCGGCGTCGTCACGCTGACCGGCACCGTGGCCAACACCGATGAAGGCACCAAGGCAATTCAGGCCGCATCGGCCGTCGCCGGTGTCAAGGAAGTCAAGAGCGAACTGACCGTCGCATCCAAGTAAGCAATTTACCAACGCTTCGCCCGCCCCTGGAGCCGGGTGGCGGGCGAAACCCCGAGCAAGACCGCAGCAAAAGTAGCATCTGAGAGTAGCAGAAGTACCTCCCCTTCCCACGGGTGGCACGCGAGTGTCACCCGTTTTTTTTGCCCGAACGGTTGGGGACTGTCCCCAACGGGGACTGTCCCCGGGGTTGTATTTCCGGCCGCGTATTTGTCAACCTTGGTGTCGGACACCGACGTGGACACGTTCTCATCAGTGCCTATGCTTGAGCTCGTGTCAGTGTCGGTGTCTGACACCAAGGTGGACACGGGCTGGGCAGTAGCTAGTACAGCTCGTGCTTCACCGCATGCGCATAGTGCGCATCGATCTGCGCCACGTCGGCGTCGTGCATCTGCGCCAGCGTGACCATCATCTTGCCCACCGACGGCACCTTGTCGCGGTCGACCTGCGACGCGGGATCCCACAGCCTGGCGCGGTTGATGGCCTTGCCGCAGTGGAACAGCACTTCGGTGACCGTCACGACGGTGGCCGCTTTCGGCGTGCGGCCGGCTTCGGTCAGGCGCGCCAGCAGCGCCGCATCCGTGCTGGCGCGGGCGTTGCCGTTGATGCGCATGAACACGTCCAGGCCGGGGAACAGGAACAGCAGGCCCACGCGCGCGTCGCGCTGCAGGTTGCGCAGCGATTCGATGCGGTTGTTGCCCGGCCAGTCGGCAAACGCCACCGTGTGCCGGTCCAGCACGTGGACGAAGCCCGGCTGCCCGCCGCGGGGCGACGCATCCAGCGCATCGGCGCTGGCGGTGGCCAGGCAGAAGAACGTGGCCTGCCGCAGGTAAGCCTCGTGGAAATCCACCAGGCAGGGCAACACCGCCTTCACGATCCGCTCGGACGGCGGTTCGTACAGCGCATCCAGATCCACCGGCACTTGTGCTTCTGCTGTCATCACAGCCTCCTTGTTGATTCGACCGGTTGACTGTAGCATCGCCATTCATGGCGGCTGTACAGCAGAAACGCCATCCGATAACAGATTGCCGCCATCCTCATGCGTACAGACATCGACCAGATCGACTTCTCCCTCATCAACTGGACCGACGGCCCGCCCGTCATCGTCATCGCCGGCCGCCAGGAAACCGAGCGCGTCTCGACGCCGCACCATCACGCGCGGGGCCAGCTGTTCGGCTCGCTGCGGGGCCTGCTGACGGTGGGCGTCGAAGATGCCGTGTGGGTGGTGCCGTCGATCCACGCCGTGTGGCTGCCGCCGCACCACACGCACTGGGCGACGTCGCATGGGCCGTTCGAAGGCTGGAGCGCTTATGTGGCCGAGGCGTTGTGCGCGGCACTGCCGGCGCAACCGTGCACCGTCCGCACGTCCGGCCTGCTGCTCGAAGCGGTGATGCGGGCGGCACAGTGGCCGCTGGACCGGCACGTGCCGCTGGCACCGCCGCAGGAACGCATCGCGCAGGTGATTCTCGACGAGCTGGCCGCGCTGCCCGCCGAGCCGCTGGGCCTGCCGATGCCGCGCGACGCCCGGCTGCTGCGCATCGCGCAGGCGCTGGTGGCCGATCCGGCGCAGCCGCGCGACCTGGAGGCATGGGCAATCTGGGGTGCGGTGAGTTCGCGGACGCTGAGCCGCCGGTTCGTGGCCGAGACGGGATTCACCTTTACCGCGTGGCGGCAAAGGGCGCGGCTGCTGCGCGCGCTGGAAATGCTGGCGGCCGGCGCGCCGGTCAGCACGATCGCGCTGGACCTGGGTTACTCCACGGCCAGCGCGTTCATCGGCGTGTTCCGGCAGGCGTTCGGGCAGACGCCGGCCGGCTACCGGCAGCGGATGGACGCCGGTTCACCAACCGCCAACGATCATCGACGGTTCAGCTGAAAAGCGTCAGCTGAGGTTCTCCAGCCGGATCTTCGTCACGCTGCCGAGCACCGTCGGCAAGCCTTCCATCCGCGCGATCGCATCCTGGATCTTCTTTTCCTGCGCCTGGTGCGTCAGCATGATGATGTCGGCCTGGGTCTCGCCTTCCGCCGGCTCCTTCTGCAGCATCGCGTCGATCGAGATGTCGCTGTCGGCCAGGATGCGGGTCAGGTCGGCCAGCACGCCCGGCTGGTCGGCCACGCGCATGCGCAGGTAGTAGCTGGTCGTCACTTCGCTCATCGGCAGGATGGCGATGTCGGCCAGTTCGTCCGGCTGGAACGCCAGGTGCGGCACGCGGTGTTCCGGATCGGCCGTGGCCAGGCGGGTGATGTCCACCAGGTCGGCGATCACCGCCGATGCTGTCGGTTCCGCGCCGGCGCCCTTGCCGTAGTAAAGCGTGGCGCCGATCGCGTCGCCATGCACCAGCACCGCGTTCATCGCCCCTTCCACATTGGCGATCAGGCGCTTGGCCGGGATCAGCGTCGGGTGCACGCGCAGCTCGATGCCTTCCACGCCATTGACTTTCGCACGCTTGGCGATGCCCAGCAGCTTGATGCGGTAGCCCAGCTGCTCGGCGTAGCGGATGTCGATCGCTTCGAGCTTGGTGATGCCTTCCACGTGCGCTTTGGGGAACTGCATCGGAATGCCGAACGCGATGGCCGACATGATCGTCGCCTTGTGCGCCGCATCGACGCCTTCGATGTCGAAGGTGGGATCCGCTTCCGCATAGCCCAGCGCCTGCGCCTGTTTCAGCACCGTGTCGAAGTCGAGGCCCTTGTCGCGCATCTCGGACAGGATGAAGTTGGTGGTGCCGTTGATGATCCCGGCCAGCCACTCGATGCGGTTGGCCGTCAGGCCTTCGCGCAGCGCCTTGATGATGGGGATGCCGCCGGCGACGGCCGCTTCGAACGCCACCATCACGCCCTTTTCCTGCGCGGCCTTGAAGATCTCGTTGCCGTGCACGGCCAGCAGCGCCTTGTTGGCGGTGACCACGTGCTTGCCGTTGGCGATCGCCTGCAGCACCAGCTCGCGCGCCGTGTCGTAGCCGCCGATCAGTTCCACGACGATGTCGATGGACGGATCGTTGACGATGTCGAACGGGTCGGCCACCACCTTCACTTCGCCATTCGTGCGCTGCTTCGCGCGTTCCAGGTTGCGCGCCGAGACGGCCGCCACCTCGATGCCGCGGCCGGCGCGGCGGCGGATTTCTTCCTGGTTGCGTTTCAGGACGTCGAACGTGCCGCCGCCCACATTGCCCACGCCCAGCAAACCTACTTTGATCGAATTCATTGGTCAGTTTCAGTAAGCGCGCGGCCTATGCCGCGCGCCGGGTTGATCGGTCAGCTACTTGCCAAGGCGCTTGCGGTAGCCTTCGAGGAAGCGCGCGATGCGCCCGAAGGCATCCGTCATGTCGTCCGTATTGGGCAGGAACACGACGCGGAAGTGATCCGGCGCGATCCAGTTGAAGCCCGTGCCCTGGACGATCAGGACCTTGGTTTCGGCCAGCAGGTCGTAGGCGAACTGCTGGTCGTCCGCGATCGGGTAGACCGACGGATCGAGGCGGGGGAACATGTACAGCGCCGCCTTCGGCTTGACCACGCTGACGCCGGGAATCTCCGACAGCAGGCGGTAAGCGAGGTCGCGCTGCTTCAGCAGCCGCCCGCCGGGGCCGACCAGATCCTGTATGCTCTGGTAGCCGCCGAGCGCAGTCTGGATGGCAAACTGGCCCGGTGCATTGGCGCAAAGGCGCATCGAGGCCAGCATGTTCAGGCCCTCGATGTAATCCTTCGCATGTCTTTTCTCGCCCGAGACGACCATCCAGCCGGCCCGGTAACCGCAGGCGCGGTAGTTCTTCGACAGCCCGTTGAACGTCACGCACAGCACGTCGTCGCACAGCGAGGCGATCGACGTGTGCGTGGCGCCGTCGTACAGCACCTTGTCGTAGATTTCATCGGCATAGATGATCAACTGGTGCTGGCGCGCCAGCTCGATGATCTGCAGCAGCACTTCGTCGGGATACAGCGCGCCGGTGGGGTTGTTCGGGTTGATGACGACGATCGCGCGCGTGTTCGGCGTGATCTTCCTGCGCATGTCGTCGATGTCCGGATACCAGTCCTGCTGCTCGTCGCAGATGTAATGCACCGGGCGGCCGCCGGACAGGCTGACGGCAGCGGTCCACAGCGGGTAGTCCGGCGCGGGCACCAGCACTTCGTCGCCATTGTTGAGCAGCGCGTTCATCGACATCACGATCAGCTCGGACGCGCCATTGCCCAGGTAGACATCCTCGATCGTCACGCCGGCGATGTTCTTCTCCTGCGTGTAATGCACCACCGCCTTGCGGGGCGCGAACATGCCTTTCGAATCCGTGTAGCCGGCCGCGTTGGGCAGCTGGATCTTCATGTCCTGCACGATCTCGTCGGGCGGATCGAAGCCGAACACGGCCAGGTTGCCGATATTGAGCTTGGTGATCTTCTGGCCTTCTTCCTCCATCTGCCGCGCCTTCTCCGGCACGGGACCACGGATCTCATAGCAGACTTCTGCCAGCTTGTTCGATTTCTGAATCGGTCGCAAAATCTATCCCCGGTGTGACTGCGGCAATCACGGTAATTGCTGCAATGCGAAAAGCCCATTCTGCCGAATAATGTTTGTTTAGGCAACCGGAGAGGGCCGTCCGCAAGGGTAAAACGTTACAATACGGCCTTGTTCGCGACCAGATACGAGCGCTACCCATGAAGCTTCATTCCAGCATCACCAACCAGTACCAGACCGTCACCGGCTATTACCCGGGCGGCGTCGAGATCAATGCCCAGCCCTACGGCCACAGCCTGCTGGTACTGCCGGAAAAGGCCCCCGCCGCGTGGCCGGTGGCCTCGTTCGACGAGCTGACGGCCGAGCATTTCGAGCAGTTGCTGGCGGAAGAACCGGACGTGGTGATCCTCGGCACGGGCGAGCGGCAGCGCTTCGTCCACCCGCGGCTGACGGCCGCGCTGACGTCGCGCCGCATCGGCGTCGAGTGCATGGACACCAATGCTGCCTGCCGCACCTACAACATCCTGATGGGCGAAGGCCGCAAGGCGCTGCTGGCACTGATCATCGAAAAAAAATAAACCGGTGACAGGCACCGGTTTTGCGGGCTTGATTTGCCGCAGCTTGCCACAATATTAAAGCGGCAAAACCATCCGACCTTCAGGAGATACCCAGTGGCCGATAGCCAAACCACCGCCCCTCTCGCCGACTTTTCCGCGCCGATGACGAGCGGCCAGACCTTTACGCTGTCCGGCCGCCCGGCCACGGCGACGGTGCTGTTCTTTTATCCGAAAGACAATACGCCCGGCTGCACGACGGAAAACATCGCCTTCCGCGACCTGCACGAGCAGTTCGCCGCCGCCGGTGCCGAAGTGTATGGCATCAGCCGCGATTCGCTGCGTTCGCACGAAGGCTTCAAGTCCAAGCTGGGCCTGCCGTTCGAGCTGATCTCGGATGGCGACGAAGCGGTCTGCCAGGCGTTCGGCGTGATGAAGATGAAGAAGCTGTACGGCAAGGAAGTGCGCGGCGTCGAGCGCAGCACGTTTATCATTGACGCTGACGGCCGATTGGTGAAAGAATGGCGTGGCGTGAAGGTGCCCGGCCACGTCGATGAAGTGCTGGAATACGTGGCACGCCGTGGCGTGCTTGAATAACCGAAGCTTGCGAGCGTGATTTCATAAGCCAGATTTTGAGTCAACAGCGTTCTCCTCTCCTCACCGTTTCACCATCCGGGCCGCCCCCCTCGTCCGGCGCTGCCCACTTGGCATCCCCTGTAACTACCCTGTCACCATGGCCGCCGGCCATGGCGTCCCTTTTTTAAGACGAGATCCTGATGCCACTGCCAAAACTGCCTACCAAGCCGGCCACCCTGCTGCTGGCGAAAGACTATCCGAAGGCCGGCGGCGCCAACACGGTGCCGTTCCCCGAACAATCCGCCGCTGCCGCGCCGAAGAAGACGACGCGCAGCGCTGCCGCGAAAGCGGCACCGGTGAAAGCCGTTCCCGTGCTGGAGCCGGTCGCCACGAAGCCGGTACCGGCGCCGGTCAAGACGACCGCCCGCAAGACCGCGGCCAAGCCTGCCGCGCCACTGGCCGCCGTGCCGGCCGCTCCCGTCGTGGCGCCTGCCGCTGCACCGGCCGTGACGGCGAAAGCGCCACGCGCCAAGGCGCCAGCGCCGGTATCGGCCAAGGCCGAAGCACCGCACCCGGCCAAGCACAAGCCGGTGGAGGTGAACATCAAGTCGTCCACCAGCCGCCACGCCGACCAGGTGGGCACCACCAAGCTGTTCGTGCTGGACACGAATGTGCTGATGCACGACCCGACATCGCTGTTCCGCTTCGAGGAACACGATGTCTACCTGCCGATGATGACGCTGGAGGAGCTGGACAACCACAAGAAGGGCATGTCCGAAGTCGCCCGCAACGCCCGCCAGGTCTCGCGCACGCTGGACGCGCTGGTCGCCAACACGGACGACGATGCGATCGAACAGGGCATCCCGCTGGCCAAGCTGGGCAACAAGGACGCCAAGGGCCGCCTGTTCTTCCAGACCCGCCTGCAGATCGCCGACCTGCCGGAAGGCCTGCCGCAGGGTAAGGCCGACAACCAGATCCTGGCCGTCGTCCGCTCGCTGGAAGCGGACCAGGAAGGCCGCGCCGTCGTGCTGGTGTCGAAGGACATCAACATGCGCATCAAGGCCCGGGCACTGGGCCTGCCGGCGGAAGACTACTTCAACGACCACGTGCTGGAAGACACGGACCTGCTGTACTCGGGCATCGTGCAGCTGCCGAACGACTTCTGGAACAAGCATGGCAAGGACATGGAGTCCTGGTCGGAAAACAAGAACGGCCAGAGCACCACGTTCTACCGCGTGACGGGCCCGTTCGTGCCGTCGCTGCTGGTGAACCAGTTCGTCTACCTGGAACCGAACAACGGCGAAGCGTCGTTCTACGGCCAGGTCAAGCAGATCAACGGCAAGACGGCCGTGATCCGCGTGCTGCGCGACTACTCGCACAACAAGAACAATGTGTGGGGCGTCACGGCGCGCAACCGCGAGCAGAACTTCGCGCTGAACCTGCTGATGGATCCGGAGTGCGACTTCGTCACGCTACTGGGCCAGGCCGGTACCGGCAAGACGCTGCTGGCACTGGCCGCCGGCCTCGCCCAGGTGCTCGAGACGAAGCTGTACAACGAGATCATCGTCACCCGCGTCACGGTGCCGGTGGGCGAAGACATCGGCTTCCTGCCGGGTACCGAGGAAGAGAAGATGGGCCCGTGGATGGGTGCCTTCGATGACAACCTGGAAGTGCTCAACAAGTCCGACAACGATGCCGGCGAATGGGGCCGCGCGGCGACGCAGGACCTGATCCGCTCGCGCATCAAGATCAAGTCGCTGAACTTCATGCGCGG
>DKJA01000094.1:4984-5349 GCA_002454505.1 Oxalobacteraceae bacterium UBA6704 | reverse complement strand
TGGCCGCGTTTTCCAGCAGGCGCCACAGCGACAGGCCTTCGTCCTCGGCGGAAATCCCCCGCGCCAAGCCCTCGCAGGCAACGGCGACGTTGCTGTCGAGCTCGCGCACGGGATGGAACACGCTCGTCATCGTGCAATTGAAGAAGCGGCCATGGGCGCGGCCGGTGCCGTCCAGCCACAGGGTCGACGGCGAATTGGCCGGATCGGCAAGCCGGGCAAGATACTGCTGCAGGACGGGATAGCTCATTGCGGTGTTCCATGACAGATGCGATGCCCGCAGCGTAAGCCCCGGCAGGCAATTGGAAAACGAATCGTTTTACCGATTGTTATGCACCCACCGCATAACAGAAAAATAGGGACAGACC
>DKJA01000094.1:0-4817 GCA_002454505.1 Oxalobacteraceae bacterium UBA6704 | reverse complement strand
GACAGACCCTGTTTTCCAGGCAATAAAACTCAGCGAATGGCATCGTGTCAGAGCGAGAACTGGCCCGCAGCCTGCGAAAATTTCCCGTAAAACAGGGTCTGTCCCTATTTTTCCTGGGTAGCATGTTTTGTAAAAGGCATTACTTCGGGCTGCGGCATATAAGCATATTGAAAAAGATTCGTTCGTTACCGGCGTGGGCACGGGTATCGTGGACCCAACCTCAACGAATCAGGGCCGCCATGTGCCAGCTTCTCGGATTGAACAGCAGCGTACCCGCCGGACTCGGCCCGTTTTTCGACGTCTTCGCGGAACGGGGCGGCCGCACCGACGAGCACAAGGATGGCTGGGGCATCGCCTTCCATAGCGGCAAGCGCTGCCGGCTGTACACGGACCACCGCGCCGCCATCGATTCGCCGCTGGCCACCCGCGTGCGCCGCCAGGCGCTGCGCGCCCGCAACATCCTGGCGCACATCCGCAAGGCCACGCAGGGCCGCATCGCCATCGAGAATGTCCACCCGTTCGCCCGCCAGCTGTGGGGCAGCACGTGGTGCTTCGCCCACAATGGCGACCTGAAGGAATTTGCACCATCGGCCGGCCGCTTCGTGCCGCAGGGCGATACTGACAGCGAAGCGGCTTTCTGCCACCTGCTGTCCCGGCTGGCCGAGCGCTTCCCGCACGCCCAGCCAGCGCCAGCCGAGCTGCGCGCCGCGATGACGGAACTGGCCGCCGAGATCGCATCGCACGGCACCTTCAACTTCATCCTGTCGAATGGCGAGACGCTGTTCGCCCACTGCTCCACCCACCTGCACTACCGCCTCGACGCGGGCCAGGCGATCATCGCCACGGAACCCGTCGACACGGAGGATGGCTGGATCCCCTTCGCCGCCGGCGAGCTGAAGGCTTTTGGCAGCGGCATGCTGCACGCCTGACAGCAAGCGCAGCCGTATAATGTCCCGCACCGAAGCCCCACCGCTTCGGACCAGGGGACTGCATGCGTCATGACATCATCGCTGCCGGCGCCACGCCGCAGCACAACGAGGACTGGGCCGGCATCTTCGAACACGCCGGCATCACCGACCTGCTGATCATCGATGGCGGCACGTCGGTCGCGGAGCGCGACTACGCCGACCCCGTGCACGGCGATGTCGTCTGGTTCGTCACCCGCTTCGCCGCCGCTTTCGAGGCCGCCCTGCCCCGCCAGCTCGGCCAGCCCGACACCGTGCAAGCCGCCATCGCCGCCGTCCACCGCGAGTTCGTCGAGCTGACGGCCGGCACCGAAGTGCCCGCGTACGCGCTGCCGATCGCCGCCATGACGTGGCTGCGCATCCAGCCCGACGGCGCGGTCCGGCTGTATTGCCTGGGCGACTGCACGGCGCTGCTGCGCCTGCCAGACGGGCGCGTGCGCGACCTCGATCCCTACGAGAACCCACAGGAAGCGGTGCTGCAGGCACACATTGCAAAATTGCAGGGCGAAGGCATCGTCGATCCGGCGGAACGGCGGGCGCGCCTGATGCCGGTGCTGCGCGAACGCCGGGTATTCCAGAACACGATGGCAGCGCCGACGGTCCTGTGCCTGCAGCCGAACGGTCCGTTCGCCGCGCGCCGGCACGCGGCGCAGGTGCCGCCCGGCGCGGCCTTGTTCGCGATGACCGATGGTTTCTATCGACTGGTGGAACCGTACGGCCTGCATACGCGGGAATCGCTGGCGGACCTGTGCGCGAGCCGCGGCCTGGCGGCGGCGCTGCGGCAGTTGCACGAATACGAAGCGGCTGCGGTGGCGGCGGCCAGCACCGCCGTCAAGCAGTCGGACGACGCGGCCGCGATCCTCTGGCAGGCCAGCTGAAGCTCAGGCGGAATTGCAGTTGCAGAAGCGCTTGCGCGCGGCATCCGTGTCGGCGCAGTCGCTCAGCGGCTTCCAGTACAGCACCGTGTCGACGCCGTAAGGCGAGCGCACATTGCCATCGCTGCGGTAGCCGAGTGCGGCAAAGAACGGCGCGGCCGTGGCCGTGCTGTGCAGGTGGAGTTTCTTCATGCCCAGCGTCGTGGCCTGTTGCTCCATCGCGGCCAGCAAGGCGCGACCGGCACCGCGGCGTTGCGCTTCCGGCAGCAGGTAGCACAGCGCCAGCTTGCCGGCGCCCGTCAGCAGCGACACGCCGACCACGGCGCCCTCCTGCACGGCCACCAGCGAATGGTTGGTGGGCGATGCGAACCACGAAGCCACCATGGCCGGCGTCTTGTTGCCCAGCCAGGCGGCCAGGATCGCCGGATCGTTCCGGTGGTCCTGCACGCAGCATTCGGCGATCGAACGGCGCAGCACCGCGCAGGCGGCAGCAGCATCGGACGGGACAGCAGGACGGATGTCAACACTCATGTGGGCTCGGCAGGACTCAACTCAGGGCGGACTATACACCAGACGGCGCAAGGCCGTCGTGCGCACTCCCCGCCCGCGCCATCTAAGCATATTACGAAAATTTAGTATCCCTCCGGCCATGAATTCGGGGACTATTGATATCTGTTTTCTTCTACGAGATCCCCATGGCACATAACAAAACCAAATTTGGCTCGCTGCGTCGCGCGCTGCTGGCATCCACCCTTGCCGTTGTCGCCATGGGCGGCGCAGCGCCTGCCTTTGCCGCCGACGTGACACTGCTGAACGTGTCCTACGACGTGGCCCGCGAACTGTACAAGGAAATCAATCCCCTGTTCGAAGCGCAGTACCAGAAGCAGACCGGCAAGACCATCGAGATCAAGCAGTCGCACGGCGGCTCGTCGAAGCAGGCGCGCGCCGTGGCCGACGGCCTCGAGGGCGCCGTGGTGACGATGAACCAGGCCAACGACATCGACATGCTGGCCGACCGCGGCCTCGTCGTGGCGGACTGGGCGAAGAAATTCCCGAACAATGCGTCGCCCAGCTATTCGACGATGGTCTACCTCGTCCGCAAGGGCAATCCGCAAGGCATCAAGGACTGGACCGACCTGGCCAAGCCGGGCGTCAAGGTGGTGATCCCGAACCCGAAAACGGCCGGCAACGGCCGCTACACCTACCTGGCCGCCTGGGGCTCGGTGCTGCAGAAAGGCGGCACCGATGCGCAGGCGCGCGAGCTGGTAACGAAAATCTTCAAGAACGTGCCCGTGCTGGACGGCGGCGGCCGCGCCGCCACCACCACCTTCACGCAGCGCCAGATCGGCGACGTGCTGGTGACGTTCGAGAACGAAGTGAACCTGGTGCGCGCCGAGTTCGGCGACAGCTTCGACATCGTCTACCCGGCCTCGTCGATCCTGGCCGAGAACCCGGTGGCCGTCGTCGACAAGGTCGTCGACAAGCGCGGCATCCGCAAGGAAGCAACGGCCTACCTGAACTTCCTGTACTCGGAAGCAGGCCAGGAAGTCATCGCCAAGCATTACCTGCGCCCACGCTCGCCGGCGGTGGCGAAGAAATACGCGGCGCAGTTCAAGCCAATCAAGCTGTTCACCGTGGACGAAGTGTTCGGCGGCTGGCGCGCGGCCCAGAAGCGCCACTTCGACGACGGCGGCGAATTCGACAGGATTTACGCCACCAAGTAAGGCGATCTTGCCGTCATCAGCGCTTATTGTTGAGTAATTACTGAGTAAAAAAGGCCCTTTCGGGCCTTTTTTTGTATCGAAACGTCGCACACGGCTGACTTGGTATGGACTCGACCGCGCTGCGCCTGTATTCTTTGCCCTTCGGAATATTGCTGCATAGCACCGTCACCCTTCCACACCACAGAAAACCATGATCAAGAAAATCGTCGCCGCCCTGCTGATGACGGCCTCCGCCGCCGCCGCGTTTGCGGATCCACGGCTGGGTTCGCAGTCCGTGCTCGTCATCGAAGACGAGACGGGCAAGGTCCTGATTGAAAAGAATGCCGACGTCGTCGTCCCGATCGCGTCGCTGACCAAGCTGATGACCGCCATGGTCGTGCTCGACTCGAAGCTCGACATGGACGAAGAGATCAGCATCGACAAGGACGACGTCGACACGCTCAAGCACAGCAGCTCGCGCGTGCCGGTGGGCGCCACGCTGTCCCGCGCCGACGTGCTGCAGCTGGCGCTGATGTCCTCGGACAACCGCGCCGCCGCCTCGCTGGCACGCACCTACCCGGGCGGCCCGACCGCCTTCAAGGCTGCCGTGCACGCCAAGATCAAGGCGCTGGGCATGACGCAGACGCATATCGACGAGCCGACCGGCCTGTCGCCGAACAACACGTCGACGGCATCGGACCTGGTGAAAATGGCCACCGCCGCGTCGCGCTACCCGACCATCACGCGCATCACGACGGACGAGAAGGACATCATCAAGATCAAGGGCCGCCAGGTGGAGTACCACAACACCAACCGCCTGGTCGGTGCCAAGGGCTGGGACATCGGCCTGTCGAAAACCGGCTACACGCAGGAAGCGGGCCGCTGCCTGATCATGCGCATCAAGACCGCCGGCAAGAACGCGACGATGGTGCTGCTGAACGCGAGCGCCTCGTCGGCCCGCGTGGTGGACGCGCTGAACATCCGCCGCTTCGTCACGGGCGATGCCGAGCCGAAGGTCATGAAAGTGAAATCGAACGGCCGCAAGAAGGCCGCACCGGTGAAGAAATCCCGCAAGCGGCGCGCCGCCATGTAAGATCGAAGCCGGCCGTGTGCCGGCTTTTTTGTTGGCGCGGGGACTGTTGCTGCGGTTGGGGACTGTCCCCCGGTCGTTTGGGGGCCTGTCCCCGGGGTTGCTGTCCGTAACGCCAACCCCGGGGTTGCTGTTCGTAAAGCCAACCCCAGGCTTGCTGTTCGCAAAGCCAACCCCGGGGACA
>DKJA01000004.1:850-11396 GCA_002454505.1 Oxalobacteraceae bacterium UBA6704 | reverse complement strand
CGTCCACGTATTCCAGCTTGCCGACGGTGTACGAGATGGTCGAAGGAACGCGGTGCAGCTCCTTGCCGGCGGCGGAAAACGAACCGCGGCGGTCGATCGCATCGACGATCTGCAGGGCTTCCAGGCTCAGTCTCAGCATTGTGAATTTTTTCGATGGTAAAGGGGTAAATTTTCCGTTTTTTGATCCAGGCGGACGCGCCTATACTGGATTCATTCGAGCGACGGATGTGATTCACGAACATTCGAAACGATCGCAAACCAATCAAAGGAGCATACCATGCAAGAAGTACGTCGCAGCGAAGAACGCGGTGCCGCCAACCACGGCTGGCTGGATTCCCGTCATACCTTCTCGTTCGGTCACTATCACGACCCGCGCCACATGGGTTTCGGTCCGCTGCTGGTGATCAACGAGGACAAGGTCGAACCGGGCCAGGGCTTCGGCACGCACGGCCACCGCGACATGGAAATCATTTCGTACGTGCTGGACGGCGCGCTGGAGCATAAAGACAGCATCGGCACCGGCTCCGTGATCCGTTACGGCGACGTGCAGCGGATGAGCGCCGGCACGGGCGTCCGCCACAGCGAGTTCAACCATTCGCAGAGCGAGCGGGTGCACTTCCTGCAGATCTGGATCCAGCCGTCGGAAAACGGCATCGCGCCCAGCTACGAGGAAAAGCACTTCTCGGTGGAGAGCAAACAGGGCAAGCTGCGCCTGATCGCCTCCCGCGACGGCCGCGACGGCTCCGTGCTGATCCACCAGGACGCGGCGATCTATGCCACCATCCTGAACGAGGGCGACGCCGTCAGCCACGTGCTCGACGACGAACGCACCAGCTATGTGCACGTGATCCGCGGCACGGTGTCGGTCAACGGCACGCCGCTGAAAGGTGGCGACGCGCTGAAGCTGACCCGCGAGACGAAGATCACGCTGGATCATGCCGAGGCTGCCGAGGTGCTGGTGTTTGATTTGCCGTATTGATCCGCCAACGGTTGGGGACTGTCCCCGCACGGGGACTGTCCCCGGGGCTGTTTTTGAATTTGCATGAAATACCGGCAAAACAGCAACCCCGGGGACAGGCCCCATTCGGGGACAGTCCCCCGGCGGCCCCTCGCCAAGCCGAAACCGCAATCTTTGTTATGATGACGAACGTTCCACCACCGCCATCGAAAAGAGCAAGCCATGCAGTACATCCCCACCGCCGCCGTTCCAACCACCGCCGAAGCCGACCTCGAATACGTCACGTCGTGCGCGCTGCCCACGCCGTGGGCGCAGTTCACGCTGCACGCGTTCGTCGAGCATTCGACCGGCAAGGAACACCTGGCGATGGTGCTGGGCGACATCGGCGACGGTGAGCCCGTACTGGCGCGCGTGCACAGCGAGTGCCTGACGGGCGACGTGCTGTTTTCGCAACGGTGCGACTGCGGCGCCCAGCTGGAAGGCGCGCTGCAGCGCATCGCCGCCGAAGGCCGCGGCGTGCTGCTGTACCTGCGCCAGGAGGGCCGCGGCATCGGCCTGATCAACAAGATGCGCGCCTACCGGCTGCAGGAAGCAGGCGCCGACACCGTGCAGGCCAACGAGCAGCTGGGCTTCAAGCCGGACCAGCGCAGCTACGAACTGGTGGCGCCGATGCTGCAGCAGTTCGGCGTGCAGAGCCTGCGCCTGATGACGAACAATCCCCGCAAGATCGCCGCGATGGAAAAGCTGGGCGTGCCCGTCGCCGAACGGGTGCCGCTGCTGGTCAACCGCAATATGCACAACCAGCACTACCTGAACACCAAGGCGCTGAAGCTGGGCCACATGATGACGCCCGTCGTCGCCACCGCCACCACGGACGGCGAACAGTAAATTTGCATCGCCCACCGGTAAGCAAACGTAACGGCGCCGGCGCCCCATAGGCTGTTTGACATTTCCTGAGGTACACTCTGCCGGTTCGATCGACGTCCAGGGACCGCATGAAACACCTCCGGCTCGCCACCGCCCTCCAACTGGCAGTGGCCGTAACCTGCGCAGCAACCCGCATCAGCAGCGCCCAGGCCGCGCCACCGGCCGCGCCTGCCGCCGCCACCAAACCGGTGCCGCCGGCCGGCCAGCCGTCGGTGCGCCGCGTGACGCCGCAGGAAGCGGCCGCGCCGCTGCCGACACCCTCTTCCGCCGCGCAAAAACTGTATGCCGCCGCCAAGGCCGACCTGCTGCAGGTGCGTTCGCTGCTGAAAAGCGGGCGCACGCAGTCGTCGGTCGGTTCCGGCTTCCTGGTCGGCACGTCGAACCTGGTGCTGACCAATTACCACGTGGTGTCGCAGTTCGCGCTCGATCCGGAAACCTACACGGGCGAATGGGTGGACACGGCCGGCCAGCGGGGCAATATCGAACTGCTGGCGGTGGACGTGCTGCACGACCTGGCCGTGGTGCGCGTCAACCGGTACGGCACGGGCTTCTTCAAGGTGCCGGAAAACGCCGTGCGCCTGACCCAGGGCCAGTACCTGTACTCGCTGGGCAATCCGCTGGACCTGGGCTTCGCGATTTCCGAAGGCGCCTACAACGGCGTCATCGCGCGCAGCTTCTACGACCAGCTGATGTTCACGGGGCCGATCAATGCGGGCATGAGCGGCGGCCCGAACGTGACGGCGGACGGCGAGGTGGCCGGCATCAATGTGGCCAAGCGCCTCGACGGTGAACTGGTCAGCTTCCTCGTGCCGATCCGCTACGCGCAGCAGCTGCTGCAGAAGGTGACCGCCAACACGGTGCCGCCGAAGGACTTCACGGCCGTCGTCACGCAGCAGCTGCTGGCGCACCAGAAGGCGATGGTCGACCAGTTGCTGGCCGGCCCGCTGACGCTCAAGCCGATGGGGCCGTACGAAGTGCCGGTGCGCGAGACGGAGCAGATGCGCTGCTGGGGCGAATCCACCGCACAGAGCGCGTCGGCGCGCGACAAGCCGTTCGCCGTCGATACCACCGCGTGCTCGATGGAGTCGTCGGTGTTCGTCACCGGCGCGCTGCAGACGGGGCAAGTGGGCATCCGCCACCAGTTCCTGCGCAGCGTGGGCCTCGACCCGATCCGCTTTGCGCAGCTGGCATCCGCCTCGTTCAAGAACGAAGCGTTCGGCAGCTACACGGACAGCCGCATGACGGCGCCGCAATGCACCGAGCAGTTCGTCGACAACAAGCACATGCCGCTGCGCGCCGTGCTGTGCGTGCGCGCCTACCGCAAGTTCGCCGGCCTGTACGACTTCTCGCTGCTCACGTCCAGCACCGACGACAGCCTGATGAACCTGCAAAGCCGCCTCGATGCGCGCGGCGTCTCGTACGACAACGGCATGCGCACCGCGCGCGCCTTCCTCGAATCGCTGTCGCGCGTGGGGGCGAAATGACGCCCTGCTTCATCGAGATCCTGGCCCGCAACGGCGACGTGATCGCCCGCCAGCGCTGCGACACGCTGCCGGTGACGATCGGCCGCGGCTACGACAACGACTTCATCCTCGACGATGCGCACACGGCGCCCCATCACGCGGTGCTGGAACAGGCCGACGACGGCGCGCTGGTGCTGCGCGACCTGGGCAGCCAGAACGGCATCGTGCTGCACGGCCGGCGCCAGCCGGAAGTGGCGATGAACGGCGCCACCGTCGTGCGGCTGGGGCACACCCGGCTGCGCGTGCGCGATGCCGTGTTCCCTGTCGAACCGGAAGTGGCCGACACGACGATGCATGCGTGGGAAGGCGGCGTGCCGGCCGTGGCGGGCATGGCGCTGATCGCGCTGTTCGTCGGCGTCGAGCAGGCGCTGACGGACACCGATTCGTTTCAGCCGATCCGCTACCTGCTGACCATCGCTTCGGGCATCGGCGCGGGCCTCGTGTGGGCCGGCATCTGGGCGCTGGTGAACCGCCTGTTCGGCGGCAATGCGCGGCTGGGCCGCCACCTGTTCATCCTCGGCGCCGGGCTGGTGGCGATCGGCGCGTGGAAGACGCTGTCCACCGTGCTCGCGTATGCCTGGTCGGCCGAGGCATTTACCCGCTACGGCAACCACATGGTGATCGCGATCGTCGTGGCGATGGTGTACTTCCACATGCGGACGATCCGGCCGCACCACACGCCGCGGCGGCTGATGGCCGGCTGCGCGGTGCTGCTGGCGCTGGCGTCCGGCCTCGTCCTGATGAGCAATCTGCAGACCCAGGGCCGCGCGTCGGACGAGCTGTACATGTCGGTGCTGCTGCCGCCGTCGCTGCGGCAGAGTCCCGACCACAGCGTGGACGATTTTCTGGGTGGCGCGGCGGCGCTGAAAACCCGCGCCGATGCGGACCGCCGCCGCGATGTGGGCCCCGACGAAACGGACGACGACGACGGCGACTGACCTGTACAATTGTCAAATGACCGATGTTTCGCCCGATAATTTGACCGCCGACCCGGCCAATTCCCGGCACGCCCCGGCCCCGGATGTCCTGGACGCGCTGCGTGACGCGACCGCCAGCCGCCACGCGGAACTGGACCAGGCCATGCCGCTGGCGCATGCCGCGCCCACGCTGCAGCACTACCAGGAACACCTGGCTCTGCTGCGCAGCTGGCTCGCGCCCATCGAGGCGTGGGAATCGGGCTATGCGGACGGCCCGCAGGATCCGGCACTGCTGCCGCCCGCGCCGCACCTGCCGCAGATCGAAGCGGACCTCGCTCACCCGACCTTGCCTGCCGCTGCGCCATTGCCCGCCGCGGCGTGGTCCGGCCGCGACGATGCCGCCTACCGGTGGGGCGTCGCCTACGTCATCGAAGGCTCGCGCCTCGGCGGCACCGTGCTGCACCGCCGGCACGCGGAACGGCTGGCGCCCCATCCGCTGCGCTACCTGCAGGCGGACGGCGTGCCGCCCGGCCCCCGCTGGCAGCACTTCATCCGCACGCTGCGCGCCCAGGTGCGCGACAGCGACGCCATCGCCGCCGCCTGTGCCGGCGCCTGCGCGGCGTTCGACAGCCTGATCGTCATGCGTCGCGCGACGCCGGGCACCGCATGATGGGCAACACATGAGCAGCAGCGCCATCGACACCCAGGTGCCGGCCGGCCAGGTCGGCCTGGACAACTGCGCCGACGAACCGATCCATATTCCCGGCCTGATCCAGCCGCACGGCGCGCTGCTGGCCTTTGCCGGCGACGGCACGCTGCGCGCGTGGAGCGCCAATGCGGAGGCCTTGCTCGGCTTCGCGCCCGCCGTCGGGCTGCACCACGCCACGCTGCCTTTCGCGGCAGCCGTGCAGGAACAGCTGCGCGAGTGCCTGGAAGAAGGCGACGACGCGCCGGCCTCGCCGACCGGCATCGAAACGCAGCAGCACGGCCAGACGTTCGACTGCGTGGTACACGGCAATGGCGGCCGCACGATCGCCGAGTTCGAGCTGCGCCACATCCCGGCCGATGCGCTGGCCGCGTTCGCGATGAAGGCCCATGCCGCCATCGAGCGGCTGCGGCGCCAGAAAACCATCGGCGCGCTGCTGCAGCACGCCGTCGAACAGGTGCGCGCGATCACGGGTTTCGACCGCGTGATGGCCTACCGCTTCCGCCATGACGACAGCGGCGATGTCGTCGCCGAAGCGAAGCACGAGGACCTGAAACCCTTCCTCGGCATGCGCTACCCGGCCAGCGACATCCCGGCTCAGGCACGCCGGCTGTACACGATCAACACGCTGCGCCTGATCGCCGACATCGGCTACACGCCGGTGCCCGTGCTGGGCGCGGCCGGCGACGCGCCGCTGGACATGAGCCACGGCGTACTGCGCAGCGTTTCGCCGATCCACGTCGAGTACTTGCAGAACATGGGCGTGGGCGCGTCGATGAGCGTGTCGATCGTCGTCAACGGCCGGCTGTGGGGGCTGCTGGCCTGCCACCATATGGCGCCGTTGCGCACGCCGTATTCAGTGCGCATGGCCTGCGACGTGCTGGCGCAGGTACTGGCCGCCTCGGTGCAGAGCCTCGATTCCAGCGAGCGGGCCGGCCTGTCCGACAACGCTGCCGGCGTGCGCACGCACCTGATTGAAACGCTGCTGCACGAGGAGGACGTGCTGGCCGCGCTGCAGCGCCACGCGGACGGCCTGGCCGACAGCCTTGGCGCCGAGGCGCTCGTCTTCACGCAGCAGGGCAAGCTGACCATGCATGGCTTCGCCGACGAGGAACTGGCCGCGGCCATCGTCGCCTCGCTGCCCACGGATGGCGAAGAAGTGATCCACCGCTGCGCGCGCGAGCAGTGGCCGGACGCGCTGCAACAGCGCATCGGTCCATGGGTCGGCCTGCTCGCGCTGCACTTCGATCCCGCCACCGGCGGCTGGCTGCTGGCGCTGCGCCAGGAGCAGATCGAGACGGTGCGCTGGGCCGGCAAGCCGGACAAGATCGCGCAGACCGGCCCGCTGGGCCACCGGCTGACGCCGCGCGGCTCGTTCGACGAATGGGTCGACACGGTGCGCGACAAGGCCGAACCGTGGGATGCCGGCCGCCTGCTGGTGGCCGACCAGCTGCTGGCCGAAATGCACCGCGCCAGCATGGCGCGCCATGCCGACATGGACCGCGCCCGCCGCCAGCTGCTGGCCATGCTGGGCCACGACCTGCGCGATCCGCTGCAGTCGATCTCGATGGCGGCCACGGTGCTGCAGCACGGCGCCCAGCCGCACCAGCTGGGCCAGCGCATCGAGCGTTCCAGCGGCCGCATGCAGAGGCTGATCAGCCAGGTGCTGGACATGAGCCGCCTCGACGCGGGGCTGGGCCTGGCGATGCGCATGGTGGAGATGGACCTGTCGAAGATGACGGAAGACCTGCTGGACGAAACCCGGCTGGCCCATCCCGGCGTGCACTACGATGCCAAGATCGGCCAGGGCATCGTCGCCCAGGCCGACCCGGACCGGATGGCGCAGGTGGTCAGCAACCTGCTGAGCAATGCGCGCCACCATGGCGCGGGCGGCAATGCCGTGCTGGTATCGCTGACGGCGGAAGGCGATCAAGCCGTGCTGGAAGTGCGCAACCACGGTGCCGAGATTGCCCCCGAGCTGGCGGCGCAGCTGTTCAACCCTTTCAAGCGGATGGCGCAGCAGAACCGCAACAACCGCACCGGCATGGGCCTCGGGCTGTACATCGCCGGCAATGTGGTGGAAGGCCATGGCGGCACGATCACCTACCGCTACGAGGCGCCGCATGTGGTGTTTCGGGTGGCGTTTCCGTTGCGGGCTGCGTGAGGACGGGGACTGTCCCCGAAGGGGGACTGTCCCCTCGGTTGCAGTTGACTCTCTATCGCTAAAACCGAAAAACAAAAGAGGGGACAGTCCCCCTGCGGGGACAGTCCCCGGCCTACCGCCCCGGCCAGCTGGCCATCACCAGATCGATCGTCCGGTACAACTGGCTGCGCGCCGCGCCGCCGGCCGCCTGCACGGCGATCCCCTGCAGCATCGTGATGACGAAACCGGCCAGTTGCGCCGGATCGGCATCCGCCGGCAGATCGCCCTCCTCCTTTGCCCGCACCAGGCGGCAGCGCAGCCGCTCTTCCCGGGCGCTGCGCCGTGCCACCAGCTCGTCGCGCAGCGGGCGGGCCTCGTCGCCGCAGGCCAGCGCGCCGCTGGTGCCCAGGCAGCCGTGCGGGCTGTCCGGCCGCGTCTGCGCATCGGCCGAGCCGCGCAGCAGCCGTTCGACGACCTCGCGCGCCGTGGGGGCATCGAGCGCCGACTCGCAGTACTCCATCCGCGTGGCCTGGTAGCGCTCCAGCGCGCGGCGGAACAGCGCCTCCTTGTTGCCGAACACGGCGTACAGGCTGGGGCGGTTCATGCCCATCGCCGCCGTCAGGTCGGGCAGCGAGCTGCCTTCGTAGCCCTTTTCCCAGAACACTTCCATCGCGCGGTCGAGCGCCACGTCCTCGTCGAACGTGCGGGGCCGGCCCGTGCGGGCTTTTGCCGGCTGGCCGGCCGTCTTATCCAGTTCTTTCATACCGATCGGTTAAAAAATTCCTTGACTTTGGCTTGCGTGCCGATAGATTATAACCGCCCGGTTAAAAATTCAAGGACCATCATGCACGCACCCGCCTCCGCCGCCGAACCGTTGTCACCGTCGCCATTGCCGGATGGCGCCCCGCCCGGCCTCGCCACCTGGCTGGCCGTGCTGTCGGTCGGCATCGGCGCATTCGCGCTGGTGACGACGGAATTCCTGCCGGTGGGCCTGCTGCCGCAGATCGCCGCGGAACTGCGTGTCAGCGAAGGCCTGGCCGGCATGCTGGTGACGGTGCCCGGCATCGTGGCGGCCATCGCGGCGCTGGGCGTCACCGTCGGCGTCGGCCGCGCGGATCGGCGCCACGTGCTGTGGGCGCTGATGGGCGTGATGGTGGTGTCGAACCTGCTGGTGACGTTCGCGTCGTCGTTCTGGACCATCCTGCTGGGGCGCTCGCTGCTGGGCATCGGCGTGGGCGGCTTCTGGTCGATCGGCGTGGCCATCGGGCCCCGCCTCGTGCCGCTGCGCTATACCACGCGGGCCACGGCGCTGATCTTCGGCGGCGTATCGATCGGCACCGTGGCGGGCGTGCCGGCCGGCGCGCTGATCGGCGAACTGCTCGGCTGGCGCACCGCGTTCGGCATCGCCGCCGGCATCGGCGTGCTGGTGCTGGCGATCCAGGTCTTCCTGCTGCCGCCGCTGCCGCCGACGAAAGCGACGACGGTGCGCGACCTGCCGCTGCTGCTGAAGAATCCCAAGGCCCGCATCGGCCTTGTGGCTACGGTGCTGATGTTCATCGGCCAGTTCGCCGCCTACACCTACATCACGCCCTTCCTCGTGCAGGTGACGCAGATGAGCGCGCGCACCGTCAGCGCGCTGCTGCTTGCCTACGGCGCGGCCGGCTTCGTCGGCAATATCGCCGGCGGCTGGATCGCCGAACGCAGCGCCCGCGCCGCGCTGATCGCCACCGCGCTGGTGCTCGGTTCCGCGACCGCCCTGCTGCCGCTGTTCGGCAACGGCGCAGTGGCAGCGACCGTCATCATCATGGTGTGGGGCCTGGGTTTCGGCGCGATGCCGATCTCGCTGCAGAACTGGATGTTCCGCGCCGCGCCGGACGGCATGGAAACCGGCGGCGCGCTGTTCGTCGCAACCGCGCAGGTGGCGCTGGCCTCCGGCTCGGGCGTCGGCGGCATCGCCGTCGATCACCTGGGCGTGCCGAGCGCAATGATCGTTGGCGGCGCGTTTGCGCTGGCCACCGCAGCTGTCGTCTGGCACTTCGGGCGCGAGCGTGCGCGGCTGCACGTGGTGCACTGATAAACCGGTGACAGGCACCATTTATTTGGAAATGTTTCCGGAAAAACGGTGACAGGCACCATTTTTCGGGGTGCGCGGGCAGAGAAGCAGCGCGGGCAGAAAAGCAGAACAGGGGACAGTCCCCGTCAAATGCGGCCGCGGCGGAATTCGGCGAGGAACTTGTTGGCTTCGGCGGGACTCAGCACCACCACCGGATCGCCGTGGTAGACATATAAAAATGGCGTGCCGCCCAGCCGGTCGGTCAGCTTGGCCTGCACGAGGAAGCGCGTGCCGACGGGGTGATCTTCAACAAAAGCGCGTGAGCACTGGACGCGCAGCAGCGGGTGGTACGCCTGCCCCACCACCGGCCGGACGCGCACCGCACGGCCATCGTCGAACGATTCGACGGCCACGTCGCGGTAAGCCGACATGTCGCGCGCCACGTCAACCCTCGCGCAGCACCAGCAGCGCCACCGCTTCGGCGTTGATGCCTTCTTCGCGCCCCAGGTAGCCCATTTTTTCGTTGGTCTTCGCCTTGACGTTCACCTGGCCGGGTTCGACGCCCAGGTCCTCGGCGATGTGGGCAACCATCGTGACGATGTGCGGCGCCATCTTCGGGCGCTGCGCAATGATCGTCGCATCGACATTGCCGATGTCATAGCCCGTCGCTTTGACGCGCTCCGCGGCGACGCGCAGCAGCACGCGCGAATCGGCGCCCTTGAATTCGACGGCCGTGTCGGGGAAGTGCCGGCCGATATCGCCCAGCGCGGCGGCGCCGAGGATGGCGTCGGTGACGGCGTGCAGCAAGGCATCCGCATCCGAGTGGCCGTCGAGGCCCTTGTCGTGCGGGATCTCGACGCCGCCAAGAATGAGCTTGCGGCCGGCGACGAGGCGGTGGCTGTCGTAGCCCTGGCCGATGCGGTACGGGAGTTTCATTGTGCTGGATCCATCGAGAGGTACATTTCGGCGATGCGCAGGTCGGTCGGCAGCGTCACCTTCAGGTTACGGGGATGGCCTTCGACCAGCTGCGGCGACAGGCCCAGCATCTCGACGGCGCTGGCGTCGTCGGTGATCGCGGCCGGATCGGGCGCCTGCTCCAGCGCGCGCAGCAGCAGCGCATACGGGAACATCTGCGGCGTCTGGCCCAGCCACAGGCCGTCGCGGGACGTGGTTTCCACTCGGCCGCTGCGCGTGGTCTTGACCGTGTCGACGACGGGCAGCGCAAGCAGGCCGCCGGCCGGATTGGCGCCGGCCGCGTCGATCAGCGATGCGATCAGCGCGGGCGTCACGCCGGGCCGCGCCGCGTCGTGCACCAGCAC
>DKJA01000004.1:552-740 GCA_002454505.1 Oxalobacteraceae bacterium UBA6704 | reverse complement strand
GCCGTCGGCCAGCACGCGCAAACCGTTGCGGATCGACTCCATCCGCGTGGCGCCGCCGCAGCGGAGCACCGTCACGCCGTGCAGGCCGGCCAATGCATCTTCCACATAGCCGTCGTCAGGACTGACGACGACATACGTGTGTGCGACGCGGTCCGAGTTCAAGAAGGCCTGCACGGTATGGCGCAGCA
>DKJA01000004.1:0-261 GCA_002454505.1 Oxalobacteraceae bacterium UBA6704 | reverse complement strand
CGCCGACGCCGGCGGCGGGGATCAGCGCGATGTAGCGCGCCGGGGAAGATGCTTCAGTCATGCGCGCATTTTACAGGAGCGGAGAAGCCGGACAGCGCTGCGCTGCCCCGAAAACTGCGTCCCCTGGCTGGCAAAAGGCGGCCGGCAGGAAGGTATCGGCAAGAAAATTGTGTCACCTGGCTGGCAAAGGGCGGCCGGCAGGAAGGGCAAGCGGTGCGCCGGGGCCGTGGCGGGCGGCGGGTGGCGGGTGGAGGCAGCGGG
>DKJA01000171.1 GCA_002454505.1 Oxalobacteraceae bacterium UBA6704 | reverse complement strand
CTCATGCGTGAAACATGGTGCCGACACATGGCGTCAGGCACCGGACAAGACACGAGCTCAGGTGGTCGACATGCGGCGTCCTGCGGTGCCTGGCACCATGTGACACGAACTCATCTGAGGCGATTAAGGCTGAGTCCGTGTCCACACCGGTGCCTGACACCATGTGTCATACGTGGGCGAAATGCTGTCGAGTCTGTGTCCTCTTCGATGCCTCCTCTTCGGTGCCTGGCACCACGTGAAATGCGGCGTCCTGCGGTGCCTGGCACCACGTGACACGAGCTCATCTGAGGCGATTAAGGCTGAGTCCGTGTCCACACCGGTGCCTGACACCATGTGTCGACACCATGTGTCATACGTGGGCGAAATGCTGTCGAGTCTGTGTCCTCTCCGGTGCCTGGCACCATATGACACGTGGCACCATGTGGCACGAACTCATCAGTATTTCACCGCCGCAACCCCTCCTCGAGCATCGCCAGCATGTCGCTGGCCGTCATCCGGGCGGAGGTTTCGCTGCCGTCCAGCAAGCTGTCGGCCAGTTCGCGCTTGTGGGCGTGCAGGTCGACGATGCCCTCCTCGATCGTGTGGCGGGCCACGAGGCGGTAGATCGTCACGGGACGTTGCTGGCCCATGCGGTGGGCGCGGTCGGAGGCCTGGTCTTCGACTGCCGGGTTCCACCACGGGTCCATGTGGATCACGTAGTCGGCCGCGGTCAGGTTGATGCCCACGCCGCCCGCCTTCAGGCTGATGAGGAACACGTCGCCTTCGCCCGCCTGGAAGGCATCCACGCGCTGCTTGCGGGCCGTCATTGGCGTCGAGCCGTCGAGGTACTGGTAAGCCACGCCGGTCTGGTCGAGGTGGTCGCGGATCAGCGCCAGGTGGTCGACGAACTGGCTGAACACGAGCACCTTGTGCCGGTTCTCCAGCAGGCCGGCCAGCAGTTCGGCGAACGCGGCCAGCTTGCTGCTGGCGATGCCCAGGTCCGGCGCGACGAGCTGCGGATTGCAGCATGCCCGCCGCAGCTTCATGATCTCGGCGAGGATCTGGATGGATTTCTGGTCGGCCGGCGCATCGATCGCGGCCAGCTTGTCGAGCGCTTCGCGGCGCAGCGATTCGTACAGCGTCGTCTCTTCCTGCGACAGGTCGACCTCCAGCACGATCTCCGTGCGGGCCGGCAGCTCGGTGAGCACCTGCGTCTTGGTGCGGCGCAGGATGAAGGGGCTGATCAGCCGGCGCAGCCGGTTGCGTGCGCCCACCTCTGCGCGGTGGTCCTGCTGGCGCTCGATCGGGCCGGCGAAGCGCAGGTTGAACTGCTCCAGCGAACCAAGCAGGCCCGGATTGATGAAGCGGAACAGGTTCCACAGCTCGCCCAGGTGGTTCTCGATCGGCGTGCCGGTGGCGGCCATGCGGAAGTCGCCCTGCAGCGCCATCACGGCCTGCGAGCGTTTCGTGGCGGCGTTCTTGATCGCCTGCGCCTCGTCCAGCACGATGGTGTGCCAGCGCTGCCTGGTGAAACGCTCGGACTCCAGCTGCAGCAGCCCGTAGCTGACGATCACCAGGTCGTAGGCGCCCGCATTCTCGATCATGCCGGCGCGGTCGCCGGTGCCGAACTGCTTCACGTTCAGCGTCGGTGCGAAGCGGGCCGCCTCGCTGGCCCAGTTCAGGCACACGGACGTGGGGGCGACAACCAGCGTCGGCCCCTGCGGTGCGCGCAGCAGCAGCAGCGCCAGCGCCTGCACCGTCTTGCCGAGGCCCATGTCGTCGGCCAGGCAGGCGCCGACGCCCCAGTGCGCGAGCCGCGCCAGCCACGCGAAGCCATCGCGCTGGTAGTCGCGCAGCTCGGCCTGCAGCGTGGACGGCACCTGCGGTTCATAAGCCGCCTGCGCGGCGATGCGGGCGACGTGCTCGCGCCACAGCTTGTCCGCTTCCAGCCCGCTCACTTCGCCGGCCAGTTCCTCCAGCATGAACGCGGCCAGCTGGTGCACCCTGACGCCGGCATCGTCGTCCTCGCCATACGCATCCAGTTCGGACAGGCGGCGGTACAGCTCCTCGGACAGCGCGATGAACTGCTTGTCCTTCAGTTCGATGAAGCGGCTCTTGCCGGCGCGGATCAGGTCCAGCAGCGTGCGCAGGTCGATGACCTTGTCCTCGTCCACCTGCAGCTGGCCGCTGGCGGCAAACCAGTCCTTCTTGCTCTTGATCGACAGCTGCAACTGCTTGGTATACACGGTTTTCGTGAGCCGGAATGCCTCGCCCTCCGGCCATGCGACGAGCACGCGCTCCGGCCCCAGCTCCTGCAGTTCCGCCAGCAGCTGCAGGCACAGCGCCGGCTGGCCGATCAGCCATTCGCCGTGATCCTGCTCCGCCTGTTCCAGCACGGGACAGCGCAGCACCAGCTGGCGCTCCGCATCGCGTTCGCCGGCCAGGTCGCGGCGCACCTGCATCGAGCGGCCGGCCACGTCAGCGATGACGGTCTGCGCGCCGGCGCCTGGCGCGTAGTAAGGGCCGGCATCCGTCAGCGGCCGCACCTGCACCTGCATGCGCAGGCCCTGCTGGTAAGGCAGCAGGTGGACGTGCAGGCGCACGTCGGCCGGCGTTTCGCCAGTGCCGATGGCGCCGCCGCCGATGTCCGATTGCACGGTGACGACGGAGGCCACTGTGCCGATGGCCTTCAGCACCTGCTCCTTCGCGTGCAGCGGCACGGTCAGGCCGTCGCCGACGATGGCGGCGATGCGGCGGTGCTCGTCGCCGACGGACACCACGCGCAGCCGGTTCGGCGTCTCGCGCAGTACCTCCATCGACACGCCGAGGTCGGACAGCGGCGGATGCAGCGACAACTGCAGCGCTCCCTTGCGCTCCTGGATCAGCAGTTCCGGTTCGCCGGCGAGGATTTCCACGCGGGTGTCCGGCGCATCCATCCAGAACACGAACGGGTGGCCGACCAGCGCCGGCACGGCCGCTTCGATGTCGATGTCGTAGCGCAGGCCGGACGAATAAGCCTGCCGCGAAGGCATGATGTGGGCACTGATGCGGATGTCCTGCGGCGTCATGAACTCCAGCTGGCCGGAGTCTTCGCGCAGCCGCTTCAGTGCGATGGGGCGGCCCTTGCCCCACTGGCCTTTCGCATCGCGCTTCTGTTCGCGGGGCTCGATCTCGCCGATGCTTTCGCGCGAGGTCCAGCTGATCGTCCACACGAGCCGGGTTTCGTTCGTTTCGACGGGCGCGCCCTGGTGCAGGTTGATCAGCGCCGTCAGCTGGCGCTGCCACGCTTCCTGCCGCTCGAACCAGGTGGCCATGTCCGGCAGGCCCAGTTTGTCGCGCAGCGCGGCGGCACGGGCAGCGGCGCCTTCGTCGCCCAGGTGGCCCAGCAGGCCTTCCGCCTGCACGGCGATCAGCTGGAAGCCGGCCGCGGATGCGTGCTGCACCAGGTCCTGCAGTTCCGCGCGGCGCTGCTGCAGCTGGGGCAGCGCGAGCCACCAGTACAGCAGCGACTGGAACATGTGCGCCTGCAGCGGGGTCTCCCAGCCGCGCGACAGCACCACGTCCGCCTGCATCGTGCCGGCGCGGATCTGGCGCAGCATCGACAGGTGGTTGTACGTGGCGCTGTTCGGGTTGTGCTGGGCGTGTACCGCCAGGTCGAGATAGCTCTCGGCCGTCTTCAGGTTCTTGGCATCGCCGGCGCGCAGCAGTGCCAGCATGAACAGGTGGCCGTTAAAGCCGTGGAACAGCTGCTTGCGCTTGCCCGACTCGCGGCGCATCGCCTTCAGCGCCGCCTCGTAGCCGGCGATGGCGCCTGTCAGGTCACCGCGCAACAGCAGCAGCACGCTGCCCAGCGACAGCGCCAGCGTGCCGTCCACGCCTTCGAGATAGCGACGGGCATCGTCCAGCCGGCCGCCGAGGATGGCGTCTTCGGCCAGCGCCAGGCGCAGCGACGGCGCCACGTTGTCGCCGGCCTGCAGGCGGCGCTCGAGATGGCGTTCGGCCGCGCCGCGGATGGCCGGCGCCAGCGCCGGTTCGCGCTGCGTGTGCTCCAGCAGCAGCGCCAGCGTGTCGTCCTGCATCAGCGGATGCACCAGCAGCAGCATGCCCGCCTCGAACGGCCGCGTGAAGATATCCACCACCGGGTGCAGCTGCGCCGCTTCGTACGAGGCCATGCAGGCGGACAGCAGCGGGATCACGTCGTCCGGCGGCAGCCCGCGCAGGAAGGCCATGCGCAGCCGCGCCATGCCGTGCCGGTAGCTGCGCGGCTCATAGGTGCCGTTCCAGCTCTGGCGCATCGGGTGCAGCGCCTCGTAGGCCTTGCACAGGTCGTCCAGCATGTGCGCGCCGATGGCGGCGCGGATCGCCGGCCAGCGCACCTTGGCATTGCACACGTAGCCGCGGCCGACGACGAGCGTGGTGAACGCGAGGCGTTCCAGGTGCACCACGTGATCGTCCAGCGATGCCACGGTCAGGGCGCGATCGTCTTCGTCGCGCACGCCGGCCTTGGCCATGTGGTCCAGCACCGACGTGCGCCCGACCGGATCGCCCACCAGCGCCAGCAGCGCAAGGATCATCTTCTCGACGCGGGGCAGCGCGTCGAATTCGGTCAGCAGCGAATCCGTCATTCAGCAGGGAGATTGTCGATGTGGACCGGGGCAGCGACGTTCGCATCGGCCAGCCCGAACATGCGCCGGTAAAAATACAGCTCCGCTTCCAGCGTGCGGACGATGTTCGCGGCCTGGCGGAAGCCATGGCCTTCGCCTTCGAGCGGCACGTAGGCCACCGGCACGCCGCGCTTTTGCAGCGCCGCGACCATCGCCTCGGACTGCTGCGGCGGCACCACCTTGTCGTCCAGGCCCTGGAAGAAGATCATCGGCGCGTTCAGCTTGTCCACATGGTGGCTGGGCGAACGTTCGCGGTACAGCGCCTGGGCCTGCGGCTGCGGCGCGATCAGGTATTCCGTGTAGTGCGATTCGAACTTGTGCGAGTCGTCGTCGAGGCCCTGCAGGTCGGACACGCCGTAGTAACTGGCGCCCAGCTTGAACACGTCGTGGAAGGCGAGGGCGCTCAGCACCGTGAAGCCGCCGGCGCTGCCGCCGCGGATGATCATCCGGTTGCCGTCCGCGCGGCCCTGCGCGACGAGCCAGCGCGCGCCGGCCACGCAGTCTTCCACGTCCACCACGCCCCACTGGCCCTTCAGCGCGTCGCGGTAGGCGCGGCCGAAGCCCGTGCTGCCGCCGTAGTTCACATCCAGCACGCCGAAGCCGCGGCTGGTCCAGAACTGCGTGGCCAGTTTCAAGGTGCTGGCGGCCATGCTGGTCGGGCCGCCGTGGCCGATGACGATCACCGGCGGCTTTTCATCGGCGGGGGCCGACACATCCCGGTTAAACGGCGGGTAGAAGAAGGCGTAGGCGGTGCGGCCATTGGCGCTCGGGTAGCTGACGCTTTCCGGCACCGACAGGTAGCCGATGTCCGGCAGCGTGTCGATCGAGCGGGCCAGCACTTCCACTTCGCCGTTCGACAGGTCGATGCGGGCGATCTCCGCGGCGATCGTCGGGCTGCCGCCCAGCAGCGCGACAAAGCCGTCGCCCACCTTCAGTTCGCGGATCTCGTCGTACGGACTGGCGATGGCTTCCAGCTTGGCGCCGGCGATGGTCAGCCGGGCCAGGCGGCTGACACCCTTGTCGATATAGGTGCAGACGATTTCGTCGGCGGAGACGAAGCCGTACATCGAGTTCCCGAACGTCCAGTGCCCGGTGGCGAATTCCGCCGCCAGCGGGCAGATCGCTTCGATGGCGGCGCCATGGCGGTACAGGTTCCACCAGCCGCTGCGGTCGGAGACGAAGTACAGCCGGCCGTCCGGCGCCCATTCGGGCTGGCACACGGATTCGTCGGCACTGCCGGCCACCAGCACCGGTGTGGACAGGCTGCCGTCGGCCTGGATGTCGGCCAGCCACAGCTCGGTACCCTGCCACGGCATGCGGGGATGGTCCCACGTCAGCCAGGCAAGCCGGCGGCCATCCGGCGACAGGCGCGGCGACGAATAGAAATCGTGGCCGTGGGCCAGCACGGTTTCGGTGCCGTCGAAGCCCACTGCGCACAGCGTGTTTTCCGGCTGCGTGTGCAGCGCCGGGTCTGCCGAATGCAGTTCGCGCACGGCGAGCAGGCGGCTGCGCGCGCCGTCGGCGACCAGGTCGGCGAAGCGCTGGCGGCCCGGCGCCGTGAACGGCACCGGTGCCGCGCCCTCTTCCTTGCGGTAGAGGCGGTTGTCGGCGAAGTGCGAAAAGAACACCGTGGCGCCGTCGACCGCGTAGGCGCCGCCGCCGTATTCGTGCACGCGGGTGCGCACGTTCAGCGGCGCGGGCGTCAGTTCGGCCACCCGCTCGCCCGTCAGGCGCAGCAGCGTGTTGCGGCCCGCCTCGCTGGCGCGGCCGGCCAGCCACAGGATGTCGGTGCCGGCCACGGCCAGCGACGCGAGCGGGGTGGCGCCGGCGGCCACGAGGGCGGCGCCGAGGGGGGAAGGCCAGGTGCCGAAGGGGGCGGTCAGAGTGGTCATCAGCGAGCGAATTTAGCGGCGGGGATGCGATAATACCGTCTTTCGTCCCGCTTTTGATTCCATCCCATGCCCCAATTCGCCCCGCTTCAGAACGACACCTTCCTGCGTGCGCTGCTGCGCCAGCCGACCGACTACACGCCCGTGTGGCTGATGCGCCAGGCGGGCCGCTACCTGCCGGAGTACCGCGCCACCCGCGGACAGGCCGGCTCGTTCATGGGACTGGCCACGAATCCCGACTTGGCCACCGAGGTCACGCTGCAGCCGATCGACCGTTATCCGCTGGATGCGGCGATCCTGTTCTCGGACATCCTGACGGTGCCCGACGCGATGGGCCTGGGCCTGTATTTCGTCGAAGGCGAGGGGCCGAAGTTCGAGCGCCCGCTGCGCACCGAGGAAGACGTGCGCGCGCTGCGGCTGCCGGAACCGGGCTCGCTGGACTATGTGTTCAAGGCGGTCACGTCGATCCGCACGGCGCTCGATGGCCGCGTGCCGCTGATCGGTTTCTCCGGCAGCCCGTGGACGCTGGCCTGCTACATGGTGGAAGGCCAGGGCTCGCGCGAGTTCCACACCATCAAGAAGATGCTGTACAGCCGCCCGGACCTGATGCACCACATCCTCGACACGAACGCGCGCGCCGTGGCGGAATACCTGAACGCGCAGATCGATGCCGGCGCGCAGGCCGTGATGGTGTTCGATTCGTGGGGCGGCGCGCTGGCCGACGGTGCTTACCAGCAGTTTTCCCTGCAGTACATGCAGAAGGTCGTCGCCCAGCTCAAGCGTGAAAAGGATGGCGTGCGCATTCCGGCCATCGTGTTCACCAAGGGCGGTGCGCACTGGGCGGAGGAAATCGCCGCGATCGGCGCCGATGCCATCGGCCTGGACTGGACGGCCGATATCGGCAAGGTGCGCGGCGCCGTCGGCGACAAGGTCGCCCTGCAGGGTAATCTCGATCCGGCCATCCTGTTTGCCGGCCCCGAGCAGATCCGCGCCGAAGTGCGCCGCGTGCTGGATGCCTACGGTCCCCACGCCACCGGCCACGTGTTCAACCTGGGCCACGGCATCTCCCAATTCACCCCGCCGGAATCGGTGGCAGTGATGGTGGACGAAGTGCATGCCTACAGCCGCACGCTGCGCCAGCCGAAATAAGCCGAAGGCAAACCCGACTTATGCACAATTTTTTCGGCTGCCGAAATAAAAGGCAGGCCGAAACAAGCGACCGGCAAGCTGGTGCTAAGTAACTGATTTGCTTATAAAAAATTCTCATGGATTCGGGGCTGCCATGGCAATAAGTAAACCTTATCCCCGCCTCGTGTAAACCTTGCGAGCGCATTCTCCACAAAGTTATCCACATAAACTGTGGACAAAAGAGAAAACCGCTTAGTAAACCGCGACTTACAACTTGTTACAAGCTTCACCCCGGGTTGCCTTACAAATAAGCAGCTTGTCAGCAAGCTTTGTTCTTGTGCAAACGCAGCGTTGGGCGGCCTGTGCCGTGTAAAATCGTCGGTTCCGCTGCAGCGCGCAGGATTGTGCCAGATCAAAATTGCCAAACGCGATGTGGCTGGCAGAAGCGCAGGCAGAAGCGACTTATGCACAGCAAGGTTAAAAATGCGCTGCAATTCGCTCCTCTGGGAGGGGATTTCCAAGTGGTTGATTTTAAAGCTAAAAAATTGTGAAATTTCGCATGCCCACAGCCCGTAAGCGCTCCGATGACACTGCCTGCGGTGCATTGCCGGGTCAATGTCCACAAAGTTATCCCCAGAATTTGTGGATAGTTTAATGCTAGCCTGATGTCCCACTGTATCCTCCGTATCGCCCTCGACACACCGCTGCACGCCGTGTTCGACTACCGCTGGGTTTGCGATGCCGCAAGCCGGCCGCAGATCGGCCAGCTGGCGCTGGTGCCGTTCGGCCCGCGCGAAGTGGTCGGCATCATCGTCGACGTCGTGGACGACACCGATGTGCCCCTGGAAAAGCTCAAGGATGCGCTGGCCGTGCGCACCCAGCTGGCACCGCTGTCGCGCCAATGGCTGGCGCTGGCGGCCTTCGCGGCCGAGTACTACCAGCGGCCGCTGGGCGAGGTGGCGCTGCCCGGCGTGCCGAAGAACCTGCGCGTGCCGACGACGGTCGCGCTGGACCGCGCCATCAAGAAGCTGGCGAAGAACGACGACCTGCATGACGCCACGCCGGTCGGCATGCCGGCATTGAACGCGGCACAGCAGCAGGCCGCCGATGCCATCGGCAGCGCACAGGGCTATGCGCCGACGCTGCTGTACGGCGTCACCGGCAGCGGCAAGACGGAGGTCTACCTGCAGGCCTGCGCCCAGGTGCTGGCGCGCGCGCCGGACGGCCAGATCCTGATCCTGGTCCCGGAAATCAACCTGACGCCCCAGCTGGAAGCGAACATCCGCGCCCGCTTCCCCGGCGTCATGCTGGCCACGCTGCACAGCAGCCTGTCCGAAGGCGAGCGCATGCTGCACTGGCTGGCCGCCCACGAAGGCAAGGCGCGCATCGTGCTGGGCACGCGGCTGGCCATCCTGGCATCGCTGCCGCGGCTGCAGCTGATCGTCATCGACGAGGAACACGATCCGTCGTACAAGCAGCAGGAAGGCCTGCGCTATTCGGCGCGCGACCTGGCGATCTGGCGCGCCTGGCAGCTGAAGATCCCCGTGGTGCTGGGCTCCGCGACGCCGTCGCTGGAAACCTGGCACCACGCCCAGTCGGGCCGCTATCGCCGTCTTGAACTGCGCGAACGCGCCGTGGCGCAGGCCACGCTGCCGGCCGTAAAAATCGTCAACCTGGAGCACGACAAGCCGAAGGAAGGCCTGTCGATGCAGCTGAAGGCGGCGCTGCGGCAGCGCCTGGAGCGGGGCGAGCAGTCGCTGCTGTTCCTGAACCGGCGCGGCTATGCCCCGGTGATCTCCTGCGACTCGTGCGGCTGGGTCAGCGACTGCAAGCGGTGCACCGCCTTCATGGTGCTGCACAAGGGCGAGCACAAGCTGCGCTGCCACCACTGCAGCCTGGAGATGCGGATTCCCCGCCATTGCCCCACCTGCGGCAATATCGACCTGCAGCCGCTGGGCCGCGGCACCCAGCGTGTCGAGGAAGGCCTGCAGGCGATGTTCCCGGAAGCGCGCATCCTGCGCATCGACGCCGATTCCACGCGCCGCAAGGGCAGCGCGCAGGAAGCGTTCGACACGGTGCACCGGGGCGACGTGGACATCCTGATCGGCACGCAGATGGTCGCCAAGGGCCACGACTTCAAGAAGCTGACGCTGGTCGGCATCCTGAACCCGGATACGGCGCTGTTCTCGCAGGACTATCGGGCCAGCGAGCGGTTGTTCGCGCAACTGATGCAGGTGGCGGGCCGCGCCGGCCGCACGGCGCAGACGGATGGCGGCAGCGCCAGCGAGGTGCTGGTGCAGACGCGCTACCCGGAACATCCGCTGTACGGCGCCGTCGTCAACCACGACTACGACCGTTTCGCTGGCGCGCTGCTGACCGAGCGCCAGCAGGCCGGTTTGCCGCCCTACCTGTACCAGGCGATCCTGCGTGCCGAGGCGCCGGAACTGGCGAAAGCGCTGGAGTTCCTGCAGGCGGCGCGCGACTGCGTGCCGCACGACGGCATCACCATCAACGACCCGATCCCGATGAGCATGACGCGCGTGCACAACGTCGACCGCGCGCAGCTGCTGGTGGAGTCGCCGTCGCGTCCGGCGTTGCAGGCCTTCCTGAAGGAGTGGATGGCCAGGCTGCGCGAGATGAAGTCGCGCATCAAGTGGTCGCTCGAGGTGGATCCGGTGGATATCTGAGGTGGGGGACTGTCCCGCTGGCGGGCCTGTCCCCGGGGTTGCTTTTGACGTTGGCGTTCCTCAGGCAGAAATACAACCCCGGGGACAGGCCCCGTTCGGGGACAGTCCCCAGACGCGGCCCCTTACTGCACCAAGTACTTCCTGGCGGTCGTCACCACCTGCTCCGTCAGCGCCCTGGTGAACGGCGTATCGAGCTCCCACGCATGCCAGGCCAGCGGCACGTCCACGTAAGCGGCCGGCAGCAAATCGACGAGATGGCCTTGCGCCAGCCCCCGGGCTCCCTGCAGATAGGGCAGCAGGCCCCAGGCGAGGCCGCCGAACAGCGTGTCGTTCAATGCCGTCGACAGCGGCAGCGTGTGGTGGGCGAACGTGCCGGCGAACGCCAGGTGCTCGGCCAGGAAGCGCGCCGTCAGTTCGTGCTCGTGCGTGACGGCCGGCGCCAGCTGCACCGCCTGCGCGGAAAAACCGTCGCCGAACCAGTGCGCGGCAAACCGCGGCGTGGCCACGGCCACGTAGCGCATCGCGCCCAGCGGCGTGACGGTGGCGCCTTTCACGTCGCTGCCGTCGTGTTCCAGCACGGCGCCGAACACGGCGCCTTCGCGCACCAGCAATTGCGCCTGCTGCCGGCCGACGGCCTGCACCTCCAGCTGGCAGCGGGGCGGCGCCAGCAGCGGCGGCAGGCACAGCGGAAACCACGTGGCGAGGCTGGCGTCGTCGACGGCCACGGCCAGTTCCGGCATGCTGACGGTCTTGCCCAGGTCGATGTCCAGCGTGGCTTCCATCAGCTTCACATTGCGGTGATGGCTGATCAGCCGCTGGCCCAGGCCGGTGGGCGTGGCCGGTGCGCTGCGGACGATCAGCAGCCGGCCCGCCGCGTCCTCCAGCGCCTTGATGCGTTGCGAGACGGCGCTCTGGCTGATGCCCAGCGCGGCCGCCGCTTTTTCGAAACTGCCGTGGCTGGCCACGGCATCCAGCACCGCCAGGGCGCGATAGTCGATGTGATCCATAAGGGGAGCTTATAAGGAATGAAAATTATAAGCAAGGCTAATACCCAACCGTGCGCGGGTCCGGTGTAGACTCGCAGCCAACCCTGGAGGAAGCATGAACGTGATCCATTGCGACGTTGCCGTCATCGGGGCCGGCTCGGCCGGCCTGTCCGCTTACCGCGCCGCGCGCACGGCCGGCAAGCATGCCGTGCTGATCGAAGGCGGGCCGTACGGCACCACCTGCGCCCGCGTCGGCTGCATGCCCAGCAAGCTGCTGATTTCGGCGGGCGAGGCGGCGCATGCGGTGCATGCCGCACCGGCCTTCGGCGTGCATGCCGGTCCGGTGCGCATCGACGGCGCGGCCGTGATGGCGCGCGTGCGCAGCGAACGCGACCGTTTTGTCGGCTTCGTCGTCGACAATATCGACCAGTTGCCGGCGGAAGACCGCATCCGCGGCTACGCCCGCTTTGCCGCGCCCGGCAAGCTGCTGGTGGACGAGCACACGGAGGTGCATGCGGAACGGATCGTCATCGCCACCGGCTCGTCGCCGGTCGTGCCGGAAGAGTGGGCGCAGGCCGGCCCGCGCGTGATCAGCAGCGATGCCGTGTTCGAGTGGACCGACCTGCCGCGCTCGGTGGCCGTCATCGGCACCGGCGTCATCGGGCTGGAACTGGGCCAGGCGCTGCACCGGCTCGGCGTCAAGGTCGCGTTCTACGCGCGCGGCAACAGCATCGCGCAGCTGAGCGATCCGGAAGCGCTGGCCACCGCCACCCAGGTGCTGAAGGAAGAGCTGACCATGCACTTCCAGACCCAGGTGGTGTCCGTGAAAGCAGACGGCGAGGAGCTGGCGCTGACCACCCGCGACCTGGCCGGCCACGAGCACTGCGCCCGGTTCGACTATGTGCTGGCCGCCATCGGCCGCACGCCGAACGTGAAGTCCCTGCGGCTGGACCTGGCCGGCATCGAGCGCGACCGCCGCGGCATTCCCCTGTACGACCGCAGCACCATGCAGTGCGGCACCAGCCCGGTGTTCATCGCCGGCGATGCCAACGACGAGCTGCCGCTGCTGCCGGAAGCGGCCGACCAGGGCCGCATCGCCGGCCACAATGCCGCCCTGTTCCCCGACGTGCAGCCGGGCCTGCGCCGCACGCCGCTGACGATCGCCTTCACCGATCCGCAGATCGCCACCCCCGGCGCCGGCTGGCGCGACCTGTGGCACAGCCACGAGGGCCGCTTTGCCGTCGGCGCCGTGTCGTTCGCCGACCAGGGCCGCAGCCGCGTGATGCTGCAGAACCGCGGCCTGCTGCGCGTGTACGGCGAATACGGCAGCGGCCGCTTCCTGGGGGCCGAGATGATCGGCCCCCGCGCCGAACACATCGGCCACCTGCTGGCCTGGGCGGCCCAGGCCGGCATGACGGTCGCCGCGATGCTGGACATGCCGTTCTACCACCCGGTGATCGAGGAAGGCGTCCGCACCGCGCTGCGCCATCTGGCCGAGGAGCTGAAACATCCGCCGCCGGAGCTGCCGGCGCCTTGCCCGGACTGCACGCCCGGTACCTGATGAGCTTAAAAACAACGGTCGTGCTGTTTCGTTACGCAACAACGTAAAATTTGTTTCTTCTTGCTATAGACTCTTGACCATTAGCAAGGAGGCGCCGTCACGCGCGCCGTAGATTGCACAGTACTTAAAAGCAATATTCAGGGGCGACGCAGCATGACCATACGGCAACTCACACACGGCGACCTCCGCGCCGGCGAACTGCTCGCCTGGGACGTGTTCGGCGAAAATGGCGCGCTGCTGGTCCGCAAGGGCTACGTGCCCAGCTCCGATGCGCAGATCGACACGCTTGTCGCGCGCGGCTTCATCGACGATCCAGCGCTGGCCGATGCGGCCCGCGCCGCGGCGGAAACGCCATCCGTGCTGCGCCTGCTGAACCATGCGGTGGCGGAGCTGGCGCCGCTGCTGCAGCGCATCGCGTCCGGCGGCAACAATGTGCAGGCCGAGCTGGAGCAGGTGGCGCTGCTGGTCGGCCAGGCCATCGACATCAATCCGGAAGTGGCCGCCGCCTGCATCCTGCACAACCAGCGCGCCGCCGCGTACGCGGTGCGCCATTGCATCGACACGGCGGTGGTGGCGCAGATCGTCGCGCGGGCCGTCAAGCGGCCGGCCGCGGAAATGGCGTCGATGACGCTGGCCGTGCTGACGATGAACGTGGCCTTGCTGCACCTGCAGGACGAGCGGGGCGAACTGACGCCGGACGAGAAAGCGCTGGTGCGCAGCCATCCGGAACGGGGCGTCGAACTGCTGCGCAAGGCCGGCATCCGCGACGAGCTATGGCTGGCCTGCGTGCTGGCGCACCACGAAAACGAAGACGGCTCCGGCTACCCGCGCGGCCTGAAGGCCGACGCGATCCCGTGCCCGGCCAAGCTGGTGGCGCTGGCCGACCGCTATTGCGCGCGCGTGTCGGACCGGCCGTTCCGCAAGCCGATGCTGCCGAACGCGGCGCTGCGCGACATCCTGCTGGAGGCGCGCCACGCGCTCGATGCGCAGCTGGGCGCCGTGCTGATCCGCGAGCTGGGAATTTATCCGGTGGGAACCTATGTGCGGCTGCTGAACGGCGAAGTGGCCGTCGTCTCCCGCAAGGGCCTCAATTCGACGACGCCCTACGTGCAGTCGATCATCGGCCCGCGCGGCGCGCCGCTGGACGTGTTCCTGCAGCGCGACACGCGGGGCGACCTGTCGGGCATCCGCGAGGTGCTGACCGCGGCGCAGGTGGATGCCGCCATCCGCATGGACCAGGTGTGGGGCAAGGCGGCGCTGCCGTAGTCAGTTCAACGTGGCATCCAGCCGGCCCTGCGTGGCCAGCTCGCGCAGCATGCCGATCGTGTCGATGTCCGATTCCTGGTAGGCCGAGCGGCGGAAATCGTCGTACATCTGGTTTTCCGCGTCCTGCAGCGCATTGTGCGCATCCTCGTATTCGAAGCGCACGTAAAGGCGGTCCTGGCCGTGTTCCTCGATCGTCATCGTCAGGCTGGACTTGCTGATCTCGCCCTGCGCCGCCACTTCGTAGCGGATGCGGTCCGGGTATTCCAGCACCACCGTATCCTCGATCACCAGGTCGCCGTAGCGCTGCGTGCGGGTGAAGCCGGTGTCGGTGCGCGCGCCGATGCGGCACTCGTCCAGGTGCGGCACGAACAGCTTCGGCGACTCGGCGCGCAGCACGAGGCCGCGCCATACCTGCTCGCGGCTGAGGGTGTCGATCAGCGGGTTGAGCGGATCGTTGATTTCAATGAGGTGTTCGAATTTCATGGGTCGTTGCCCGGCGGGCCGAAAGAGGTGAGCACAATTCCACTATATTCCGCCCGTGCCCGAAATATCAATGCCGAGGCGGTACAATGGCCGGCTGAGTTCGATCACCCTGCCGGAAACCATGTCCAATGCACCACAATTCGGCCTGAACGGGCCGCAAAGCGAAGCCGTGCTGTACCTCGACGGTCCCGCCCTCGTGCTGGCGGGCGCCGGCTCGGGCAAGACGCGCGTCATCACGCAGAAGATCACCTATATGGTCGAGGAGCGGGGCTATGATCCCCGCACGATCGCCGCGCTGACGTTCACCAACAAGGCCGCGCTGGAAATGCAGGAGCGTGTCGCCAAGCTGCTCAAGCAGCCGCGCCAGGCCAAGCAGCTGACGATCTCCACCTTCCACTCGCTGGGCGTGCGCATCCTGCGGCAGGAAGCGAACCACCTGGGCCTGAAGGACCGCTTCTCCATCATGGACGCGGACGACTGCTATGCGCTGGTGCAGGATTTCGCGCTGACCACCGACAAGCAGCTGATCCGCGGCATCCAGAACGACATCTCGCTGTGGAAGAATGGCCTGGTCACGCCGGAAGAAGCGATCCGCAACGCGCAGACCGAGGAAGAAGCCCAGTCGGCGCGCATCTTCGCCAGCTACGTGGGCACGCTGGCCGCCTACCAGGCGGTCGACTTCGACGACCTGATCCGCCTGCCGGTGGAACTGTTCCGCGACAACGAAACGGTGCGCGACAAGTGGCAGCGCCGGCTGCGCTACCTGCTGGTCGACGAATACCAGGACACCAATACCTGCCAGTACGAGCTGCTGAAACTGCTGGTGACGGGCCTCGGCAAGAAGCCGATGTTCACGGCCGTGGGCGACGACGACCAGGCGATCTACGCCTGGCGCGGTGCGACCATCGAAAACCTGCGCAACCTGCAGGTGGATTTCCCCGACCTGAAGCTGATCAAGCTGGAGCAGAACTACCGCTCCACGACGCGGATCCTGCAGGCCGCAAACGCCGTCATCGGCAACAACCCGAAGCTGTTCGAGAAGGCGCTGTGGTCCGAGCACGGCCTGGGCGAGCCGATCAAGGTGCATGCGATGGCCAACGACGAGCAGGAAGCGGACCAGGTGGCGATCCTGATCTCCGCCGACCACTTCGAGCGGCGCAACAAATGGTCGGATTACGCGATCCTGTACCGCGGCAACCACCAGGCCCGCATCATCGAGCAGGCGCTGCGCAACCAGCGCATCCCGTACACGATTTCCGGCGGCCAGAGCTTCTTCGACAAGGCCGAGATCAAGGACATCATCGCCTACCTGCGCCTGCTGGCCAACCAGGACGACGACCCGGCCTTCATCCGCGCCGTGACGACGCCGCGCCGCGGCATCGGCCAGTCCACGCTGGAAGTGCTGGGCGCGTTTTCGGGGCAGTGGCAGTGCTCGCTGTTCGAAGCCGTCTTCAAGGGCGGTATCGAGGCCAAGCTGAACGACCGCCAGCTGAAACCGCTGCGCGAGTTCTGCAACTTCATCAACAACCTCGAAGCGCGCGCCAGCCGTCCCGGCGCGGCGGGCAGCGGCGACAATGCCGCGCAGGTGCTCGACGACATGATGGAAGCCATCAACTACGAGCACTACCTGTACGACTCGTTCGAGGAACGCGCGGCGCAGGGCAAGTTCCAGAACGTGCTGGACTTCATCAGCTGGCTGAAGGACCGGGGCCGCGGCGGCAAGGACCGCGACGGCGAGGAAAAGAACGTGCTGGAGCTGACGCAGATGGTGGCGCTGATGTCGATGCTGGAAGGCAAGGACGAGGATCCGGATGCGATCCGCATGTCCACGCTGCACGCGTCGAAAGGGCTGGAATATCCGCATGTGTTCCTCGTCGGCGTGGAAGAGGGCATCCTGCCGCACAAGGGCGATCCGGATGCGCCCGTCGAAACGCTGGCCCAGCGCATCGAGGAAGAACGCCGCCTGATGTACGTGGGCATCACGCGCGCCCAGCGCACGCTGCAACTGACGTGGTGCAAGAAGCGCAAGCGCGCGGGCGAGCAGGTGCACTGCGACGTGTCCCGCTTCATCGCCGAGATGCAGCTGGATGTGGGCGACGCGGTGCCGAAGGAAACCGAGGTGATCTCGCCGCGCGAGCGCCTGGCCCGCATGAAGGAATTGCTGGCCACCCCGAAGACGAAGGAAATCACGTGAACCACGACAGTATCGACAACCGCTTCATCGACATCGAAATCAAGGTGGCCCACCAGGAAGACCTGGTGGAGTCGCTGAACGAACGCATCTACGCGCAGCAGAAACAGATCGACAAGCTCGAAGGCATGCTGGCCGCCCTGGCCGAGCACATGCGCACCCGCGACGCCGGCCAGCCGCTCAACGAGCGGCCGCCGCATTACTGATCCTTTGCTTGTCCGCTGGTGCCAGGCACCGCAGTGGACACGAGCTCGGCCATGAATGTCACGCGGTGCCAATGTCACGCGGTGCCAGGCACTGAAGTGGACACGGGCTCGGCCGTAAGTCGGTGCCATCTGTCACCCGGTGCCAGGCACCGAAGTGGACACAGACTCAGCGATGAATGTCACCTGGTGCCAGGCACCGAAGTGGACGAGGCACCGAAGTGGACGCGGGCTCGGCCATGAATGTCACCTGGTGCCGGGCACTGAAGTGGACACAGACTCAGCGATGAATGTCACCTGGTGCCAGGCACCGGTGTGGACGCGAGCTCGGCAGTAAGCCGGTGCCATCGGCTGCGGAAAATTTCCTCGTCGAATCGAATGATCGGAGCAAGGCTGCTTCAGGCATGCTGTCGTTTCGCATTTCAATCGCAGGAGGAGCCATGCAAGCAACCTGGATCGTCACGGCCAATAACGGCCGCGCCCGGATTTACGCGCAGAAGGACCAGAGCAGTGCGCTGCTCGAAGTGGAGGAACTGGAGAACCCGAGCCAGCGGGGCCGCGTGTCCGACATCGACACCGACCAGATGGGCCAGCTGGCCGCATCGAAGAGCATCAAGAGCGTCGGTGCCGCCACGCAGCCGAGCGGCTACGAGCCGAACCAGACACCGCTGGAACACCAGGCGGAACTGTTCGCCCGCAACGTGGCCGATTATCTGCAGCAGGCCCATGCGCAAAACCGTTACAAGAGCCTGATCCTCGCTGCCGGCCCGGAATTCCTGGGGCTGCTGCGCAAGCTGCTCGACAAGAGCGTCATCGCATCGATCAAGCTGGAACTGAACAAGGACTACACGCAGCTGTCGGCCCATGACCTGCAGGCGCAACTGAAGCAGCAACAGCAGGCGTAACGCCGCCCACCCGCCGCGCGGCTCGTTTCGCCACTGCCGCGTACTGCCCAGCCCGTGTCCGACCGTGGGGTCAACCCTGTTTTTGGACACGGGATCGTCTTTGCTCCAGCAAATGCACCCCAGCAAATTTGCGGATGACTCTGTTAAATCAGCCTGTTATTATCTTGCGTTCATGCCTGCTGCTGAGCAGGCGTTCCTGATATGCGGAGCGCGCGACGATCTCGCCGCTCCGACGGTTGATCGAAAGACGAAATGGCCCATCCACGCACGCTCGTTCTCGCCGCCAGCCTCGGCCTGGCATTTTCCTCCATGACCCACGCTGCCCCGGCAAGCCCCACGGTCCAGGCCGCACAAGCCGCCAATCCGTTCCTGAAGGTCAGCCCGCTGCCGCTGCAGTACCCGCAGTTCGACCTGATCCGCGACGAGCATTTCGCACCCGCCTTCCAGGCCGGCATGGCCGAACACCTGAAGGAAGTTGCGCAAATCGCCGGCAACAAGGCGGCGCCCACCTTCGACAACACGATCGTCGCACTGGAAAAAAGCGGCAGCCTGCTGACCCGCGTGGCCACCACCTTTTCCAACCTGCATGCGACCAATACCAACGACACGCTGGATGCCGTCGACCAGGAAATGGCCCCGAAACTGGCCGCCCACAGCGATGCGATCCATCTGAACCCGCAGCTGTTCAAGCGCGTGGAAACGCTGTACGCGCAGCGTGCCAAGGCCGGCCTGGATGCCGAATCGAAGCACCTGCTGGAAAAATATTACGAAGATTTCGTGCGTGCCGGCGCCAAGCTGTCCGCGGCGGACAAGGAAAAGCTGAAGGCCCTGAATGCCGAGATCGCCACGCTGGAAAGCGCGTTCACGCAGAAGGTGCTGAAAGAGCTGAACGCCTCCGCCCTGGTGCTGGACAAGCGCGAAGAACTGGCCGGCCTGCCGGAGAACGCGATCAACGCGGCGGCCACCGCTGCGAAAGAACGCGGCCTGGACGGCAAGTACGTCATCGCGCTGCAGAACACCACCGGCCAGCCGGCGCTGGGCGAGCTGACCAACCCGCAGGTGCGCGCGCGGCTGATGGCGGCATCGCTGGCGCGCGGCAGCCACGGCGGCGAATTCGACACGCAGGATACCGTCAAGAGAATTGCCAAGGCGCGCGCCGAGCAGGCGGTGCTGCTGGGCTACGAAAACTTCGCCGCGTATTCGCTGGCGGACCAGACGGCGAAGAACCCGTCCAATGTCAATCAATTGCTGGCCGAGCTGGCCAAGCCGGCCGTCGACAACGCGAAGCGCGAAGGCGCCGACCTGGAGAAAATCGCCGGCGGCCCGATCACCGCGGCGGACTGGCAGTTCTACACGGACAAGGTGCGCGCCCAGCGCTACGCGTTCGACGAGAAGCAGCTGAAACCGTACTTCGAATTGAACAGCGTGCTGGAAAACGGCGTGTTCTTTGCCGCCACGAAGCTGTACGGCATCACGTTCAAGGAACGCAAGGACCTGCCGGTGTACAACCCGGACGTGCGCACGTTCGACGTCATCGATGCCAACGGCAAGCCGCTGGCGATCTTCCTGTTCGATATGTACGCCCGCGGCAACAAGCAGGGCGGCGCGTGGATGAACGAATACGTGTCGCAATCGTCGCTGCTGGGCACCAGGCCGGTCGTCGCGAACCACCTGAACATTCCGAAGCCGCCGGCCGGCGAGCCGACGCTGCTGACGTTCGACGAAGTCACCACGGCCTTCCACGAATTCGGCCACGCGCTGCACGGCATGTTCTCGAATGTGAAGTATCCACGCTTCTCGGGTACCAACGTGCCGCGCGACTTCGTCGAGTACCCGTCGCAGGTCAACGAGATGTGGGCCGTCTGGCCGGAAGTGCTGGCGAACTACGCGAAGCACTACAAGACCGGCGCGCCGATGCCGAAGGAGCTGCTGGACAAGGTGACCGCGTCCGGCAAGTTCAACAAGGGCTTCGTCACCACCGAATACCTGGCCGCCTCGCTGCTTGACCAGAAATGGCACCAGATCAAGCCGAACGAAGTGCCGACTGACGTGCTCGCCTTCGAGGCGGCCGCGCTGAAGGAAGCCGGCGTCGACTACGCGCTGGTACCGCCGCGCTACCGCACCACCTACTTCTCGCACAGCTTCTCCGGCGGTTACTCGGCCGGCTACTACGGCTATCTGTGGGCCGAGAAACTGGATGCCGATTCCGTCGTGTGGTTCAAGGAAAACGGCGGCCTGCTGCGCAAGAACGGCGACTGGTTCCGCAAGACGCTGCTGTCGCGCGGCGGCACCGCCGATGCGATGGAACTGTTCCGCAACTTCCGCGGCCGCGACGCCGTCATCGAACCGCTGCTGGAACGCCGCGGACTGAACAAGAAGTAATTCCCCGTTCAGTGGCCGGGCTCGTGTCACCTGGTGCCTGTCACCTGGTGCCAGGCACCGATGTGACACGGGCTCGAGCATTGTCGCCGCTGCTGTCAGCTGGTGCCAGGCACCTGACGTGACACGAGCTCATGCATGAACTGCCACCAATAAAGCTGCTGAGTTCGTGTCACCTTCGGTGCCTGGCACCAGGTGACAAAGCCGAGCTCGTGTGCACTTCGGTGCCTGGCACCAGCTGCCACAGTTGAGCTCGTGTCACACTCGGTGCCTGGCACCAGGTGACAAAGCCGAGCTCGTGTCCACACCGGTGCCTGGCACCAGGTGACACGGCGTCAGCCGCGACTCGCCGAATTTTTACCCGAAGGAGCTGTCACTTGAAACATCCGAAACTGCTGATCCTCGCCGCCAGCCTGGCTTTCGCCGGCATGGCCCACGCCGCGTTGCCGGCCGCCAATCCGTTCGCCAAGCCGAGCACGCTGCCGTTCCAGTACCCGGCGTTCGACAAGATTCACGATGCGGACTACGCGCCCGCCTTCGACGAAGGCATGAAGGAGCAGGCCGCGGAGATCGTCAGGATCGCCAACAACAAGGCAGCGCCCACGTTCGACAACACGATCGTCGCGATGGAGCGTTCCGGCCGCCTGCTGAACCGCGTCTCGACCGTGTTCTTCAATCTGACGGGCACCAATACCAACGACACCATGCAGGCGCTCGACCGCGCCCTGGCGCCACGGCTGTCCGCGCACGGCGATGCGATCCGCCTGAACGCGAAGCTGTTCCAGCGCATCCGGACGCTGCACGACAAGCGCGACAAGCTGGGCCTCGACAGCGAATCGAACTACCTGCTCGAGCGCTACTACAAGGACTTCGTCCGCGCCGGCGCGCAACTGTCCGCCGCCGACAAGGAAAAACTGAAAGCCTTCAACGCCAAGCTGGCCGAACTGCAGACCACCTTCGCGCAAAACGTGCTGAAGGAAGCCAACGCGTCCGCACTGGTCGTCGACACGAAGGAAGAGCTGGACGGCATGGCCGCCACGCAGATCGCCAAGGCCGCTGCCGAAGCGAAAGCGCGCGGCCTGGACGGCAAGTACGCGATCCCCGTCGTCAACACCACCACCCAGGCGCCGCTGGCCGTGCTGACCAACCGCGCCACCCGCGAGCGCCTGCTGGCCGCGTCGATGGCCCGCGGCAGCCACGGCGGCGAGTTCGACAACCGCGAGCTGGTGCTGCAACTGGCGAAACTGCGCGCCGAACGGGCCGCGCTGCTGGGCTACCCGAGCCACGCCGCCTACATGCTGGAAGACCAGACCGCGCACGACACCGGCGCCGTCAACAAGCTGCTGGCCGAATTCGCCCAGCCGGCCGTACGCAATGCGCGCCGCGAAGCGGCCGACATCCAGAAGGTCATCGATGCGGACAAGGGCGGCTTCCAGCTGGCCGCGCACGACTGGGCGTTCTATGCCGACAAGGTGCGCAAGGAGCGCTATGCCTTCGACCAGAGCCAGCTCAAGCCTTACTTCGAGCTGAACAACGTGATCGAGAACGGCGTGTTCTTCGCTGCCAACAAGGTGTACGGCCTGACGTTCAAGGAGCGCAAGGACCTGCCGGTGTATAACCCGGACGTGCGCGTGTGGGACGTGTTCGATGCGGACGGCAAGCAGCTGGCCATCTTCATCGGCGATTACTACGCCCGCGGCAACAAGCGCGGCGGTGCATGGATGAATGCCTACGTGACGCAGTCCGGCCTGCTGGGCACGCACCCGGTCATCGCCAACCACCTGAACATTCCCAAGCCGGCCGATGGCGAACCGACGCTGCTGACGTACGACGAAGTGCGCACCTCCTTCCACGAATTCGGCCATGCGCTGCACGGCATGTTCTCGAAAGTGAAGTATCCGCGCTTCTCCGGTACCAAGGTGCCGCGCGACTTCGTCGAGTTCCCGTCGCAGGTCAACGAGATGTGGCTGTCCTGGCCGGAAGTGCTGAACAACTACGCCAAGCACTTCCAGACCGGTGCGCCGATGCCGAAGGAATTGCTGGACAAGGTGATCGCCTCGTCGAAATTCAATGAAGGCTTCCGCACCACGGAATACCTGGCCGCGTCGATTCTCGACCAGAAATGGCACCAGCTGGGCGCCACGCAGATCCCGACCGACGTGCTGGCCTTCGAAGCCCAGTCGCTCAAGGACGCCGGCGTCGACTTCGCACCGGTGCCGCCGCGCTACCGCACCACGTATTTCTCGCACGTGTTCTCGGGCGGTTATTCGTCCGGCTACTACGGCTACCTGTGGGCCGAGAAGCTGGATGCCGACACGGTGGAATGGTTCAAGGAAAACGGCGGCCTGACGCGCAAGAACGGCGACTGGTTCCGCCAGAAGCTGCTGTCGAAAGGCGGCACGATGGACGCGATGCAGATGTTCCGCGACTTCCGCGGCCGCGATGCGAAGATCGAGCCGCTGCTGGAGCGCCGCGGCCTGAACGACTAAGCCGGCCATGGGGACTGTCCCTGCAAGGGACTGTCCCCGGGGTTGCCTTTGACTCCCTCACCACAAAGCAGCATCAGGCCGGGGCAGGCCGTTTCTGCAGGATTCGCCTGTCCCCGGCTTTTTTCAAACCGCCACCAGCTTCCGGTTCGCCGCCCCCGGCAGCATCTTCAACACTTTGCCCGTCGATGCGGTGTACGTCTTCGACTTCACCGTGCTCACATAGCGGTACTCGGCGCGCGACTCCGTCGGCGTCACCGTCAGCACCACATAGCCGCGCGCCGCCGTTTCGGCATATTGCAGCGGCCCGATCAGTTGCTCCAGCCCCTTGGCCACCACATTCGGATCTTCCTTCGGGAAATATTCCTCGAAGCCGGGCGACGTTACCGACGGCACGCCGAATTCCACGCCCACCGCCTGGCCGTTAATGTCCGCCAGGTCGCTGGCCCACGCATTGTGCGTGTCGCCGGCCAGCACGACCAGGTTCTTGTTCAGCGTCTTCGCCATCGTCAGCACCGTTTCGCGGGCCGCCTGGTAACCGTCCCACGCATCGAGGTTGTACGGCACTGCCGGCGCGGCGAGCAGCTGCTGTTCCGCCTCCGTCAGCGGCAGGTTGGCCTGTACCTTGGCGGCCAGCGCGAAGTAGGCGGCGTAACCGGTGGTGCCCAGCACCATCGGCGACGGCAGGTTCATCCGTGCCATCAGCACCTGCTGGCCCAGCAACTGCCAGGTGGCCGTCGACTTGCTCAGCTGGCCTTGCAGCCATGCCGTCTGCTCGGTGCCCATCAGCTGGCGCGCTGGTGCCGCCATATCCGCGGTGAAGCCGGCGGTGTTGAACGTCTTGTCGGCGTTGACATAACTGCCGTAGGCAAACTGCTTGTCGCGGCCGATCACGCGAGTGTCCAGCATGTGCAGCGACAGCAGGTTGCCGAAGTCGAAGGAGCGGTAGATGCGCTCCGGCTTGGCGGCGTCGGGCAGCCGGATCGGCATCCATTCGTTATATGCCTGGATCGCCATCTGCTTGCGGGCCAGGAACAGGCCTTCGGTGGCGGGATTGTGATTCTCCGCGCCTTCGCGCCACGTGTCGTTGGCCAGCTCGTGGTCGTCCCACACGGCGATGAACGGCAGGCGCGCGTGAACGGCCTGCAGGTCCGGATCGCTGCGGTACTGCTGGTAGCGGCGCCGGTAGTCGGACAGCGTGAGGATCTCGTTGGCCGGCTGCGACGTGCGGCTCATCGCGGCGGCGTTGGCCGACGCATAGCCGTCGGCGGCGTATTCGTAGATGTAGTCGCCCAGGTGCAGCGCGGCATCGACGTCGTCCAGTTTCGCTGCCTCCGCATACACGTTGAAGTAGCCGGCGGGGTAGTTCGAGCAGCTGAACACGGCGAATTTCGCCTGCGCGACGGTGCCGGTCGGCAGCGTCTTCGTGCGGCCGATCGGCGACTGTGTGCCCTGGCACTGGAAGCGGTAGTAGTAGCGGCGGTTCGGCGCCAGGCCCGTTGCGTCGACCTTCACCGTGTAGTCGCTGGCGGCGCCCGTCTTCACGACGCCGGAGGCCACCGGCCTGGCGAACGTGTCGTCTTCGGCGATCATCCAGCCCACGTCGACATCGTCGCCTTTCGCGATGGTGATGCGCGTCCACAGGATCACGCGGTCGGCCAGCGGATCGCCGCTGGCCACGCCGTGCGCATAGCTGACATCCTGGTAATGGGCGCCGCCGCTGCCGCAGCCGGTCAGCGGGAGCGTGGAGACGGCAACGGTGCCGACCGAGAAGTTGCGCAGGAAGGTGCGGCGGGAGCTGGATTGGGTCATCGATGGACCGTCGGCGAGAGTGAGGGACGGCGCATCTTAGAATTTGCAGGTGACGCACTGATGACAAGCGGCATGGCCTGCTGCTGAGTGGCCGTCGCCCCGTGTTTGGGTGTATAACCGGGGTATGACCAGTCAAGAAGAGGGCAATATGGACAATCATCTGAAAGAGTCGCTGCGCCAGGTGCAGGAGGCGCTGCGCACCGGCGCGCCGGTGGACGAGGAGCTGCAGGACCTGCTGCGCCAGCTCGATGGCGACATCCACCAGCTGCTCGAACGGCGCGGTGCGGAAGGCGCCGTCAGCGACGAAGGCACCACCACCTACGGCATGGCCGAGCGCACGCAGGAAATCTCGGCGAAGTTCGCCGCCAAGCACCCGGCGCTGGAGCCGACGCTGCGCGAACTGACGCGCATCCTGGGCAATATGGGGATTTAAAAATAGACGGCGGCGGTACCGCGCAAGAAGCGCCGGACAGGCATTGCACCTGCCCGGCTCCTGGCATGGAATCCGGCACGGCGGCGACTGGCCGCCATGCCGGCAGCGGCGTCAGGGAAACGCCACCAGGGGCGGCTCGGCGCCGCCGAAACTGAAATCGGGATGCCGGCGCGCGATCATTTCCTCGATCTCGCGCACGCGCCCGGCGGGCACGTCGACGATCATCAGCACCTGGCCAGCCTGCACGCGGTCGGCATATTGCTCCAGCTTCTTGTTGGGAATCGCCGATCCGTTCATGCCGGATGCCCAGGCGCCGAACAGCGCGCCGCCCAGCGCCATCAGCAGGATCGCCGTGGTGCGCATCGGCAGGCCGGCGGGTGGCATCAGCACCAGCACGATGCCGGCCACGAAGCCGACGATGCCGCCGATCAGCGCGCCCAGCTGGGCGCCGTGGACGAGATCCGTCTTCACCATGAAGCTGCAGCCGGGCATGTCGTCCGGCAGCGTGCCCTCGCGGGCCATGAAGCGGATGTGCCGCTCCTCGATGCGTGCCAGCAGCAGCTCGTCCAGCATCGCGCGGGCGGACGGCAGGTCGGGCAGCATGTAATACAGTCGACGTCGCATGACTCCTCCTCGTCTCAAGCCCATGTTTCGTTATAGCTCGCTCGCCGCACAAAGCAATGCGAGGATGGACAGGGTTCTCCTGCATGCAACACAAGTTATTGAATAATAAAAGCTTTTCCATTTAAAAAGGTGGGGGCGATGCGCGTGAAAGGCGCATTTTTGGTACAATCCCGCCGATGAACTCCCCAGTAAACCTGTTTGCGACCGTCCCGAAGCGGTCTGCCCGCGCTGCCGCTGCGCCTTTCCTGCCCATGTCCCGCGCCGAGATGGACGTGCTGGGCTGGGACGAGTGCGACATCATCCTCGTCACGGGTGACGCCTATATCGACCACCCCAGCTTCGGCATGGCGCTGGTCGGCCGGCTGCTGGAGGCGCAGGGGTTCCGGGTGGGCATCATCAGCCAGCCGGACTGGCACTCGGCCGACGCGTTCCGCGCGCTGGGCAAGCCGCGGCTGTATTTCGGCATCACGGCCGGCAATATGGATTCGATGGTCAACCGCTACACGTCCGACCGCAAGATCCGCTCGGACGACGCGTACACGGCCAATGGCGAGCCGAACAAGCGGCCCGACCGCGCCGTGTCAGTGTACTCGCACCGCGCCCGCGAAGCGTTCCCCGGCACGCCGGTGATCATCGGCAGCATCGAGGCGTCGCTGCGCCGCATCGCCCACTACGATTACTGGTCCGACAAGGTGCGTAAATCCGTGCTGACGGAATCGAAGGCCGACCTGCTGATCTTCGGTAACGCCGAGCGTGCGCTGGTGGACATGACCCACCGCATGAACAACGGCGAGGACATCCGCTCGATCAAGGACCTGCGCGGCACCGCCTTCCTGGTGCCGCACGGCTGGCTGCCGTCGGAAGAGTGGGGCGTGCACAACTCCAGCCGCGTCGATGTGCCCGGCAAGGTGGATGCGCATCCCGATCCGTATGCGATGGCCCAGGAAGACAAGACGGCCTGCGCCACCGACAACGCGCAGGCCGCGCCGGAAGTGATCAAGCCGATCCGCATCATGTCGCGCGAAGAGCGCCAGGCGATGGCCAGGGAAAAGCACAACCGCACCGTGGTGCGGCTGCCGTCGTTCGAGACGGTGAGCACCGACCCGGTGATGTACGCGCACGCGTCGCGCGTGTTCCACCTCGAATCGAATCCGGGCAACGCACGCGCGATGGTGCAGCAGCATGGCGACCGCGACGTGTGGATCAACCCGCCGCCGCTGCCGCTGGCGATGGACGAGATGGACGGCGTCTACGACATGACATACGCCCGCGCCCCGCACCCGAGCTACGGCAACGCGCGCATCCCCGCATGGGAAATGATCCGCTTCTCCGTGAACATCATGCGCGGCTGCTTCGGCGGCTGCACGTTCTGCTCGATCACCGAGCACGAAGGCCGCATCATCCAGAGCCGTTCCGAGCCGTCGATCCTGCGCGAGATCGAACACATCCGCGACAAGACCAAGGGTTTCACCGGCACCATTTCCGACCTGGGCGGCCCGACGGCGAACATGTACCGCCTGGCCTGCAAGGAAAAGACCATCGAGGAATCGTGCCGGCGGCTGTCGTGCGTGTATCCGTCGATCTGCGTGAACCTGGGCACGGATCACAGCAAGCTGATCCAGTTGTACCGTAAGGCCCGCGCGATTCCCGGCGTGAAGAAGATCATGATCGGTTCCGGCCTGCGCTACGACCTCGCGGTGCGTTCGCCCGAATATGTGAAAGAGCTCGTCACCCACCACGTGGGCGGCCTGCTGAAGATCGCGCCGGAGCACACGGAAACGAATGTGCTGTCGAAGATGATGAAGCCGGGTATCGGCGCCTACGACGAATTCAAGGCGATGTTCGAGAAGTTCTCGCTGGAAGCAGGCAAGAAGCAGTACCTGATCCCTTACTTCATCGCCGCCCACCCGGGCACGACGGACGAGGACATGCTGAACCTGGCGCTGTGGCTGAAGAAAAACAACTTCCGCCTCGATCAGGTGCAGACCTTCATGCCGACGCCGATGGCGATGGCCACGACGATGTACCACAGCCGCAAGAATCCGCTGAAGAAAGTCACGGCGGAATCGGAAGCAGTGGAGACGCCCCGCACGGCCAAGGTCCGCAAGGCCCACAAGGCGTTCCTGCGTTACTACGACCCGCAGAACTGGGCGATCCTGCGCGAGACGCTGAAAGCCATGGGCCGCGGCGACCTGATCGGCAATGGCGAGAAGCACCTGATTCCCGCGTGGACGCCGGGCGAGGAAAACCTGACGGCGGCGCCGGAAGGCAAGCGCGCGATGCCGACGCTGGCGCCGGGCTCGAAGCCCCGTGCACCGCTGCCGTCCGGCGGCCGGGCGGCCACCCCGCGCGGCGGCCGGCCGAATGCGCTGACCGGTTCGATGACGGCGCGCGAGACGATCGAAACCAAGGTGCGGCCGTCGATTCTCGACACCATCAAGGTCAAGCCGAAGGCACCGGTCGCCAAGGCTGGCGCTGGCCGGCAGGCGGCCGTCAAGGGCCGTCGGTAAAAGTCGTCGCCCCCCGGCCGCTATGGCCGGGGGAGCGGGTTTCCTCACTGGCCTGCCTTGCAATTCCGTAGTAACTATTACGTCATTTTCGCCCTCGCACTGTTGCCTTAATCCACCTTTTTACCGCCAATGCCGGGTAAAATGGTAGTAATTTAGAAATAAATTAAGGCCACACATGTTTGCGCTGCCCGACCTCCTGAGCCAGAACAACCGCATCCTGCAACTGACCACGCCGCTTGGCCCGGACAAGCTGGCGGCCGAGTGCTTGCGTGGCGAGGAAAGCGTCAGCCGGCCATATGAGCTGACCGTGACGGCGCTGTCGGGCGATGCGGCCATTCCGCTGAAATCGCTGATCGGCCAGCCCGTGCTGCTCGAACTGATGACGGCCACGAGTTACGATGCGCCCCGTCCGTTCCACGGTCACGTAACGGGGGCGCGGATGCTGGGTGCCGACGGCGGCCTGAGCCGCTACGAACTGACGATCGGTCCGTGGTACGCGTTCATGGCGATGGGCCGCGACAGCCGGGTATTCCAGGACAAGACCGTCTTCGACATCCTCGATGCGCTGTTCACCGACTGGCAGAACCCCGGCAAGCTGGTGCCCGAATGGCGCTACGACATCGCCGACCGCAGCATCTATCCGAAGCGCTCGCTGACGTGCCAGTACCAGGAGTCGAACCAGGCCTTTGCCGAGCGGCTGATGCGCGAGGAAGGTTTGTTCTACTACTTCGAACACACCGGCGACGCCAGCAGCGCCAGCCTGGGCAGCCACACGCTTGTCATCGCCGACCACAACGGCAGCTTCCAGCCGAACCCGACGCCGACGATCCGCTTCACGCAGCCGGGCGCGGTGATGAAGGAAGACGCCATGGACCGCTGGCGCAGCGCGCTGCGCTGGATTCCCGGCGGCATCGACATGGACAGCTGGGATTACCGCAGCAACGGCATGCGCCGCGTCAGCGCAGTGGGCAGCACGGGCGACGCGTCGGCACCGCTGCGCCGCGATACGCCGGGTGCTTATGCCTACACGTCGCGCGAGCACGGCCAGCGCATTGCCGACCGCCAGCTCGAAGCGCTGCAGGCGACCCAGGAAGTGTTCACCGGCGCGGGTACGGTCCGTACGCTGATTCCCGGCACCACGTTCAGTTTGCAGGGGCAGGCCGTGCTCAATGCCGGCGACGACAGCGAGCGTAATTTCGTGGTGCTCCGGGTAGTCCACCTGGCGCATAACAACCTGAGCACGAATATCCAGGATGCCGTCCAGCGCGCGCTGGGCATCAGCGCACTGGCCGAGCTGGTCACGAAGGAGCAGGGCAGCAGCCTGCATGCCGTCGGCACGGCGATGGGCGAGCGGCCGCTTTACCGCAACCGCATCGACGCGATCCGCAGCAACGTACCATACCGCAGCTTCGACGACGAAGGCCATGGCCTCGTATTGCGGCCCAAGCCGACGATCAAGGGCCAGCAGACGGCGATCGTCGTCGGCCCGCCGGGCGCCGTGATTCACACCGACCGCGATCACCGCATCAAGGTGCAATTTCACTGGCAGCGCGGCGAACAGAGCCACAGCCGGCTGGCGCACCCGATGCCCGACGGCCACAGCGGCGCGCCGGCCGATGACAGCACCGGCACGTGGATGCGCATCTCGACACCGATGGCGCCCGTCGCCGGCGCGAACTGGGGTTCGGTGGCCGTGCCCCGTGTGGGCAGCGAAGTGCTGATCGACTTCATCGACGGCGACATCGACCGTCCGGTGGCCATCGGCAGCGTCTACAACGGCCGCGGTGCAACGGATGCGCAAAACAACAACGTCAATGCCGGCGCCGGGGTTTCAACCGGTAACGCGCCGGCGTGGTTCCCCGGCGAAGGCAATGCGCATGCGCACGCGGCGGTGCTGTCCGGCCTGAAATCGCAGGCGATGCAGGCCAGCCAGACCGGCGCCGGCGCCTACAGCCAGCTGGTGTTCGACGACACGCCGGGCGAGCCGCGCGTGTCGCTGCAGCGCCATGCCAGTGCACACGAAGGTACAGACGAACTGAACCTCGGCCACCTGCGTCATCAGACGGACAACCAGCGCCTGCAGACGGCCGGCTTCGGTGCCGAGCTGAAAACGGCGCATGGCGCGGCACTGCGGGCCGGGCAGGGGATGCTGCTGTCGTCCGATGCGCGGCAGAATGCCACCAGCCACCAGCTCGACTCGCGCGAAGCGCAAAAGCAGATCGAGGAAAGCCTGGAACTGCAGACGACGCTGGCGGACACGGCGCAAAAGCAGAACGCCAAGCTGAAGGACGAACCCGCACCGGCCGAGCTGACCGCGCTGGCGCAGATGAAACACACGATCGACGTGGTGCAGGCCACCAGCGCCGGTGGCAGCGCGGGCGATGGCGGCCAGGGCCAGGCAACGGCCTACAGCGAGCCCCATCTGCAGCTGTCGAGCCCTGCCGGCATCGCGGCGACGACGCCGGCCAGCGCGATCATCGTGGCGGGCGCGACGACCAGCATCACTGCCGGCCAGGACATCAACCTGGCTGCGCAAGGCAATGCATTCAACCTGGTGAAGAACGGCATCAGCCTGTTCACCTACGGCAAGGCCGAATCGCCCGAGAAGCCGAACCAGGAAACCGGCATCAAGCTGCACGCGGCCACCGGCAAGGTCAGCGTGCAGAGCCAGGCGGATGCGACGAAAATTACGGCAGACAAGGCCATCACCGTGGCCAGCGTGACGAAAACCGTGACGGTCGGCGCCAAGGAGCACGTGATGCTGACCGTGCAGGGCGCCTACCTGAAGCTCGAGGGCGGCAACATCATGATCCACGGGCCGGGCAAGATGACGTTCAAGGCCGGCATGAAGGAACTGACGGGGCCGGCAAGCGCCAGCTCGACCGTCGAGATGCCGAAGGGTGATCTGAAAGGCTGCGAGCAGGCGACGAAGGATGCCAGCGCGGCGCAGGCCGGCGCGCAGACGCTATGATGCCCGACGTCCTTCCGGAAGAGTTCGATTACCCGGACCTCGGCGCCGCCTGGACGCCCTCCCTGCAGGCACTGCACCGGTATTTCTTCGAAACGGCCGGCGACGCGTGCGTGTTGTGGGTGGATACGGCGCAGGGCGACCCGTTCGCCGGCCATCCGCTGGTCGAGGAACGGCGCGTGCGCGTGCCCATTTCCCACCCGCGCTTCGACGTGCAGTTCGCGCCTTACCTGGTACAGCTCGACCTGGGGCAATCGGCCGATGCCGAGGTCTTCCGGCGCAGCGTGCAGATGGCCTGGGAAGCATGGCAGCCGGACAATCTTGCGGCGGCACTTGGCCAGCCGATTTCCGGCTGGATCCGCACCGGCGTCAACGCTGCCGTGCTGGCGCAGCACTGGGCCCAGGCATGCCACCTGCACGTCCAGGGCGGCCTCAACAAGCTGCTGCGCTTTCACGATCCCGGCGTGCGCGAGTGGCTGTGGCCGGCGCTGGATACGGCCCAGAAATCGCTGCTGCTGGGGCCGGCCGCGACGCTGGTCAGCTTCAGCCGAACGCATCAGCTGCAATATCACGAGCTGCCGGAATCGGACCGCGCGCCCGCGTCGGGCCGGTTGCTGTTGACGGCGGACCAGTGGGCGCAGGTGGACGACTACGCGACCTTGCATGCCGCTTTGCTGAATGCGCGCGCCGGGCAGGCCGGCGGCATCGATGCCCGTGCCGTGCTGGGCGCATTGAAGCATGCCACGCGCTACAACATTGTCGATGCCCAGGACCGCGTGCTGTTCGCCAGCCACGCGCTGGCGCTGGGCGCCGAATTCCACAGCGACGAACGGTTGAAAGGCGTGTGGAAGCTGACGGCGCAAGGCGAGTTCTACGGCGGCGCCGTCGAGGAGGTTACCGGCATGCAGGCCGACGAACTCGGCGGGTTTCTCGTGCAGCGGGCTAGTACCTGAAAAACATCGCGCCGTATTCGAAGGCGTCTTCCGGCTTGTGGCGGCCTTTCGAGGATTTGACCAGGTCGATATTGCCCGGGTTCGGCAATTCCAGTGTCCTGAATACGGCTTCCGCAATGCGGGTGAAAGGCAGCCATTTCCTGGCCATGCTGTAGATGGCGATGCCGATGAAAACATGAATGCCTGCCAGATACCAGAGCGCATCGCCTTCACGCACCAATCTCGACCAGAAGTCTTTGACCGTGATGGTTTCAAAGGTACTCGAGATGGCCACCATGCCCAGCTCGAACAACATGGACGTATACACCCACCATTTGAAGGCATTCCTGATGTGCTTTACGCGTGAGCGGGTGCAATGCGGATACAACGCAATCGTACGGTCCGCGGGCCTGGCAACGCCCAGCACTTCATAATGGTCCGTCCGCCACTCGGCGGCAACGTCCACCACATCGCCTTCCCTGAACGGACTGCGCCACAGCCAGCCGCTGACTTGATGGCCATTGAGCGTGAACTCGACGTGATCGGCCTCTTCTTCCATTGCCGTGGCATTGCTGGCGACGGATACCGCCTGCGCGCCCATCCCGGCCAGCGACGCTGCGATGGCAATCACGCCGAACCTCGCCTGGTCGCTTTCGGTGAAAACGAAACTGGCTTCGCCGCGCGTGACCTTGTAACCGGCGATCTGTCCGCTCAGCTTCACCAGCCCTTGCGGGTTCGGCATCTTTTCAAAGACGGTCATGCGGGCGGCGGCGTTTCAATATCGGAAGAACATGGCGCCGTATTCGAAAGCGTCGGTGGCCTGGTGCTTGCCTTTGGAGGATTTCACCAGGTCGACATTCGCGGCGTTCGGCAAGCCCAGCACCTTGAACACTTTCTCGGCAACTTTCGTAAACGGCAGCCACTTCCGCGCCATGCTGTAGATGGCGATGGCGATGAAAACGTGTATGCCCAATAGAATCCATCCACCGTTTGCCGCCCATATTCTGACCAGAAATTCCATCAGTGTTATCGATTCAAGCGTGCTTGCCAGCAGCAATAGCAGGACCTCGAAAATCAAGGATGCATAGATCCACCATTTGATTGCATTCTTTATATGAGTTTTTTTCGCTCGCGTGCAGTGCGGGTACAGCGCGATGGTCCGGTCCGCCGGCCTGGCAACGCCGAGACATTCGTAGTGGTCGCCGCGCCATTCCGCGGCCACGTCCACCACATCGCCCTCCTTGAAGGGACTGCGCCACAACCAGCCGCTGACCTTGCGGCCGTCGATGGCGAACTCGACATGATCGGCTTCCTCTTCCAGCGCTGTCGCATTGCTGGCCATGGCCATCGCCTGGCCGCCCATGCCGGCCAGCGAGGCGGCGATGGCGATAACGCCGAACTTCGTCTGGTCGGTTTCCGTGAACACGAAGCTGGCGCTTTCGCGGCGGACGCTGTAGCCGGTGATCGTCCCGCTGAGCCGTACCAGACCGTCGGTGGTGGGGTTGGCAACGAAATCCGTCATTGGTCTGTCCCGTGCTTAGTCATGCATCATCATCTCTTCCACGCTCGGCCGCGGCAGCGCCTGCAGTTCGGCCGCCGTCGGCTGTTTCGTCGGCGCGGGAGGCGCCATGCCCATCTCGATCAGTGCTTTTTCCAGGCCTTCCGTCTGTTCCGTCAGGCTGAATTTATTCGACGCATCGCGGTCCACGCCGAACGCACAACGGGAGCACCAGATTTCCAGCTCGTTCTTGCTGACGATCCAGATGATCACCTGGATGCCGAAGGCGATCACGGTAACCCACGCACCGGCGGACATGAACAGGATGCGGGTCGCGATGATGGCCGCGGCGCGGCCGCCGGCAACGCGGGCCGCGGTACTGAGCGCCGGCATCTTCAGCACGCGGCCGATCACCGGTGCGGCATAGGTGAAGGTCGTCGCAAAGGTGAGGCCCGCGCTGGTGACGCCCACCACGGCCTTGGCGAGGTACAGCAGCCCGACCAGATCCTGGCCCTGGCCGAACTTCTTGGTGGCTTCGCGCTTGTCGACATAGACAGTCAGGCCCGCGGCGACGGTACTCAATATCCCGCCGGCAAATTTCAATCGCTGGTAACTCCAGCTGTCGCCGCCGCCTTTCGCCAGCGCCTTGACGGGCACGGTCGCCATGTCGAGCAGCGCGCTGCTGATCGTCATGCCGGATGCGGCCAGCGACACCCAGCTCTTCGTATCGTTCTTTTCCAGGCAGTCGTGCAGCAATTTGTTGAAGTTGACGCCTTCGACCAGCATGATCAGCAATGCCAGCCGCGCGTCGCGCATCGAATTGGCGGCCTTGGCATTGGTTTCGTTGAAGTTCTTCCAGCCCAGCCGCAATGCTTCGGCCTGCTTGGTCTTCAGTTCCTTCGCCGCGCTCAGGGAGCCCTGTTTCGCCTGCCGCAAGGTTTGCAGCAGCTGGGTGCGCACCGTCACTTCATTGGCCACCTGCACATTGATCAGCTTCAGGGATTCGCCCGGCGTCAGCAGGGCCCGGACGCCGAACAGGTGCTGGATCATCTTTTCGCTGGCGTAGTCGGCCAGGCCGAAGATGCGGAACTGGCCGAAGATGCGTTCGCCTGCCGTCATCACGACGAGATCGGCGCCGCGCGCATTGACCGGGTTGAGCTTGATGCCGAACGCCTTGCTGCCTTTCTCGGATGACGCGTCGGTATTCGAGCTGTTGAAACTGGCGAATTTCTTGTACGTGTCAATGACCGCCTTCAACGACTTCGACATCGTCGTCAGCCAGTCGATGGAACCGGCAGGCGTGCGCTTGACGGCATGCTGGCCTGCTTCGGCAAGGTAGCCGTCCAGTTCAGCCAGGCTGTCGGTCTGGTTCAGCGCGATCGAGCGCCACAGCAGATTGTGCTCGCTGGCCTTCAGTTCCTTGACCCACTCGTCGAGCTTCTTCTGGCCCGCTTCGGTCGCCTGCATGCCGAAAATCGCGTGGCCCACGTGGGCATCGTAGGCAATGCCATCGGCAATGCTCTTGCCATGGAATTCCGTGAATGCATCGACCAGGTAGCGGGACTCCAGCCACGTGACGAGATCGCCGGCGCGCTCGTTCATCAGCTTGGTGGCCGCCATCAGGAACTTGTCGTAATTGCCCTTGAACACCTGGTACAGCTTCTGGCTGCCGGCGTCGGCCAGCTGGTCCTCGTACTTGGCCCAGGCATTGGCGCGCGCGCTGTCGATATTCTTCTCGGCATTCTGCTGGCGCCGCGCCACCAGCTCGTTCGCTTCGCGCTTGATGCTGGCGATCTCCGCACTGCGCGCCGGTTCGTCCAGGTAACTGGTCTGGGTGAGCCGCATCATGTAAAGCGAGCCCGGTACCTTGCGCCGCTGCCAGTCTTCCAGGATGTCGCACACTTCCAGCTCGCGGCTGCGGCGCGGCTCCGGCAGCTTCGCCGCGTTGGCGCGCCGCTGCGCGACGTCACCTTTCCAGGTTGAATTGTCGATGGTGCGCTGCTGGAATTCGTCCGTATCGTCCGCGGCTTTTTTCGACAGCGCATTCTTCAGGCCTTCGATGGCCATCATCGCCGACACCTGCAGGTCCCGCTCGGCGTTGTACTTCTCCACCCATCCGGTGGTTTCATTACGGAAGCCGTTCAGTTCATGCACGATGCCCACGGCATCCCACACCGCGATCATGAGCGGCGTGTGATCCTTGCCTTTAGTGTTCTGGCTGATCTGCTGCATGGTCTTGACCAGCGGCTCGCTTTGCCCTTTGCGGGAGACCGCTTTATAGCGCGTCGTCTGCATCGCCAGCGTGCGTGGCTTGTGGACGCCGCTTGCCTCGCTGACCGTCGGCATCGCGCCACCGTTCAGCGTGTCGGGATTGAAGGCCGGCTTGTATTCCAGCACCTGTTCGATGTTGGCCTTGGTCGCCGGCAAGCCATGGCGGTAGCCGCCCGCCACCACCCACGTCGCCGGCAGGAAGGTCTGCATGCGCCGGTCGCGCATTTTGGCGTCCTTGGCGAAGTCCTCGAAGGTTTCCGCACTCCATGGATGTTCGGAAAACGCGATCCACACCCGCTTGCACTTTTCCGGCGACTCGATGGTGATCACCGAGGCGGGAATATTGTGGCCGTTGCGTGCGCAGGACGGTTCTTCGTCGACGGGCTTCATGGCCTCGGGCGACAGCTGCTTCCACAGCGTGCCGGCCTCGCTGACGCTGTACACCTCCCACTTGATGTGGCTGCCGCGCGGATGCTTTTCGTGGAACAGGTAGAAATAACCCTGGCGCAGCGTGCGCAGCGCATATTTGTGCTGCGTCAGCGCGACGTCGCTGACCTTGTTGCCCATCGGCGCGGGCAAGGTCGCGTCGATGCCTTTTGGCACGACCGCGTAGCGTACTGGCAGTATCGCGAGGCCTGACTTGTTGCAGTTCGGGCAGTTGGGATTCTGGGGATTGGTGCAAGCCATGGGCATCGGTCCGGCATGTTAATTGCAAATAGATAGTCGCAATCCCGTTCGAGCAGCAGAGTAAATTGCGATTTGACTAAGCATTATCCCATCAATAATTATTCCTGGGAGCACTGTTCGGCCGAATGTTGGGTACCGGTCGCCTGGCCCCGACCAAGAGAGGGAACTTGTCCTCCTTGCAACCTTCACGTTTGCCCGGGAACGGCGATAATGACAGCCTCGCTATCGCGTTTCAATAGCTAAAGCCAATCGAAACTATTGTAACAATCAATTTTTCAAATAGTCGAGAAGTCTGTAAACTAGCATCTCAATGATTCACAACCCTCACGAGGAAAACACAATGTCTCTGATCAATACCCAAGTAAAACCGTTCAAGGCCACCGCATACCATGGCGGCAAGTTCGTCGACCTGAGCGAAGAATCCCTGAAGGGCAAGTGGTCGGTATTCGTGTTCTACCCGGCTGACTTCACGTTCGTCTGCCCGACCGAGCTGGAAGACCTGGCTGACAATTACGCCGAATTCCAGAAACTGGGCGTGGAAGTGTACGGTATCTCCACCGACACCCACTTCGCTCACAAGGCATGGCACGACACGTCGGACGCCATCAAGAAAGTGAACTACCCGCTGATCGGCGACCCGACCGGCCTGCTGTCCCGCAACTTCGAAGTGATGATCGAAGAAGAAGGCCTGGCACTGCGCGGCACCTTCGTCATCAATCCAGACGGCTTCATCAAAGTGCTGGAAGTCCACGACAACGGCATCGGCCGCGACGCTTCCGAGCTGCTGCGCAAAGTGAAAGCCGCCCAGTACGTTGCTTCCCACCCAGGCGAAGTGTGCCCGGCAAAATGGTCCGAAGGCGCCGCCACGCTGACCCCTTCGCTGGACCTGGTCGGCAAGATCTAAGTAATAGAAGTAATTGAGCGGTACCTGCCGGGCGTGTGCCCGGCAGCACAAGAAAGGAACAAGTCATGCTGGATGCAAATCTCAAAACCCAACTGAAAGCCTATCTGGAAAAAGTGGTGCAGCCGATTGAGATCGTTGCATCGCTCGATGACTCCGCGAAAGCGCGGGAGATGAAAGAACTGCTCGCCGATATCGACGGCTTGAGCGACAAGATTACGCTGATCGAAGAGACCACCGCCGATGTACGCCGGCCGTCGTTCTCGATCAACCGTGCCGGCAGCGACATTGGCGTGCGGTTTGCCGGCATCCCGATGGGCCACGAATTCACCTCGCTGGTGCTGGCCCTGCTGCAGGTGGGCGGCCACACGATCAAGCTGGACGAGTCCACAGTCGAACAGATCCGCAACCTGGACGGCGATTTCCACTTCGAGACCTTCATCTCGCTGTCGTGCCACAACTGCCCGGAAGTCGTGCAGGCACTGAACGCGATGTCGGTGATCAACCCGCGCATCAAGGTCACGACGATCGATGGCGGTGTGTTCCAGAAAGAAGTTGAAGAGCGCCAGATCATGGCGGTGCCGATGATGTTCCTGAATGGCCAGCACTTCGGCCAGGGCCGCACGAATGTGGAAGAAATCCTGGCCAAGCTGGACACCAATGCCGGTGCCCGCCAGGCAGCAGAGCTGAACAAGAAAGACGTGTTCGACGTGCTGATCGTCGGCGGCGGCCCTGCCGGTGCGGCATCCGCGATCTACGCGGCCCGCAAAGGCATCAACACCGGCGTGCTGGCGGAACGCTTCGGCGGCCAGGTGCTGGACACGCTGGCAATCGAGAACTTCGTGTCCGTCCAGGAAACCGACGGCCCGAAATTCGCCGTGGCCCTGGAACAGCACGTGAAGCAGTACGAAGTGGACATCATGAATACCCAGCGCGCCGTGAAACTGGTGCCGGGCCGGATTGCCGAAGTTCACACCGCAACCGGTGCCGTGCTGAAGGCCAAAACGGTGATCCTGTCGACCGGCGCACGGTGGCGCGAGATCAACGTGCCGGGCGAAAAAGAGTATCGCAACCACGGCGTGGCGTACTGCCCGCACTGCGACGGTCCGCTGTTCAAGGGCAAGCGCGTGTCGGTGATCGGTGGCGGTAACTCCGGCGTGGAAGCGGCGATCGACCTGGCCGGCATCGTCCAGCATGTGACGCTGATCGAGTTCGGCAACGAACTGCGTGCCGATGCCGTCCTGCAGCGCAAGCTGCGCTCGCTGCCCAACGTGACGATCCTGCTGTCGGCGCAGACGACCGAGATCCATGGCGACGGCAAGAAAGTGAACGGCCTGTCGTACAAGGACCGCAACACTGACGCTGTGCATCGTGTCGAGCTGGAAGGCGTGTTTGTCCAGATCGGCCTCGTGCCGAACACCGAGTGGCTGAAGGGCACGGTGGCGCTGTCGAAACACGGCGAGATCGAGATCGATGCCAAGGGCCAGACGTCGGTGCCGGGCGTATTCGCCGCCGGTGACGTGACCACGGTGCCGTACAAGCAGATCGTGATCGCGGTGGGCGCGGGTGCAACCGCAGCACTGTCCGCCTTCGACCACCTGATCCGCTCCGGCGACGATGAAGTGGAAGCGGAGCAGACCAAGCTGGCCGCCGTGGCGTAAGCTTCACGGCAGTGACAAGAACGGGAGCTTCGGCTCCCGTTTTTTTGGGGACCGTCCCTGCAAGGGACTGTCCCCGGGGTTGATGTTCCCGGTCGCGCAGACGGAAAAACAACCCCGGGGACAGGCCCCGAAGAGCCGGGGACAGTCCCCAGCCGCGGACCATTTCCCGCCGTCGCTTTATTTCAGGTCCAGGCTGGCCTGCTTGACGCGCAGGCCGCGGGCGTAGCGGTGGCGGGCCTGCAGGCGCTGGTCGGTGATCAGCACGCCGAGGGTTTCGCCGACCACCATCACGATGCCCAGCAGCGGCAGCACGAGCATCAGGCCGGTCACGCCGGCCAGGGCGCCGCCGATGAAGATCATCACCACCGTCACCAGCGGGTGGATGCGCAGGCTGCGGCCCAGCGTCATCGGCATGAAGATGAAGTCGTCCAGCAGGCGGGCGGCGATGAACACGCCGATCGCGCTGTAGGCCACCATATTGTTGTCGGGCGCGTCGGCCGATGCCACCAGCACCACCACCAGGCAGCCGACGATCGAGCCCACGTACGGCACCCACGCCAGCACTGCCGCGATGAAGCCGAGCAGCAGCGGCGACGGCAGGCCGACGGCCCACAGGCCCAGCGCCAGCACCACCGTGTCGATCACCGTCAGCTTCAGCATGCCCTGGAAGTAGCGGCGCGCCGTCTGGTCCACTTCGTGCAGCAGGAACAGCGTCTTTTCAAAGAATGCGTTCGGCACGGCCCTGGCCAGGAAGCGCTTGAAGCGGCGGCCGTCGCGCAGGAAGAAGAAGGCGAGGAAGGGCGCCAGCAGCAGCGACGGCACCCATGCCGCCGCGGCCATCAGCAGCGCCGTCAGGTTGCGCTGGATGAAGTTGCTCGTGTAGGTGGCCAGGTTGGCGTCCATCGACGCGCTCAGGTGCGCCGGCTGGATGAACGGGAACTGCCGTTCCAGCGCGTTCATCATGTTGCGCAGGAAGCGCATGCCGGCCGACAGGTAGCGCGACGGCATGTCCTGCCAGCCGGTGGCCGGCGCGGGGATCCACGTGATCGCCACCAGCGTGGCCAGCAGCAGCACGACGGCAAAGCCGAGCCCGACCAGCATGGCCGACGTATTGCGCGAAAAACCCATGCGCAGCAGCCGCGTGAATGGCGACAGCAGCATGTAGTAGAGGATGACCGCCAGCAGGAACGGCACGGACAGCCACAGCATCCGCTGCATCAGGTACAGCAGCACGCAGGTGATGCCGACGATGCCGCACCAGACGATGGGCCCCGATTGGTGCTGGTCCTGGATCACAGCACTTCCATGTGCGGCTGGTCGATGGCCATCCGTTCACGCAGCCGGGCGCCGATGTGGCGGGCCAGCGCCAGCGAGATCTTGTAGCCGATGACGGCATCCGTTTCCATCAGGCTCATGAAGTCGGCGCGGAAGAACACGGCCAGTTCGCAGTCGTCCCACGCGCGGGCCTGCGCCGTGCGCGGTGAGTTGTCCAGCAGCGCCAGGTCGCCGAAGAAGGCGCCTGGCGACAGTTCCGTGATGATCTCCGGCACGCCGTTGATCGTGCGGCTGATCTGCACGTGGCCCGCCGTGACGAGATACAGCGCCTGGCCTTCCTCGCCTTCGTCGAAAATGATCTCGCCCGCCAGATAGCGTCGTTCGTGCATCAGGCCGTCGACGATTTTCAGTTCGAGCGGCGTCAGCGAATTGAGGAGGACGGTTTCGCGCAGCCTGGTCAGGCGCGGCGACAGCGGGGGCGGTTTCAGGAAACCAAAGATCACGAGGACTCCGTAGGACAGGGTGGATTGCACCTGTATTGTCGCCGGTTTTGGGGTGGTCCGGATGTGTGCTGTGGCACAAAGCGCACAGGAAAGAACAACACCGGGGACAGTCCCGTGCCGGGACAGTCCCCGAGTCCCACAATGAAAAAAGCCCGACGCTTGCGCATCGGGCTTTTTATGTTGGCGGAGCGGACGGGACTCGAACCCGCGACCCCCGGCGTGACAGGCCGGTATTCTAACCAACTGAACTACCGCTCCAATCGACGATCGCTTGCGCGACTGTCGAAATAAAACTGTGTGTCTTGCGACATGAAAAAAGCCCATGCGGGCTATTTTCTAAATCCTGGCGGAGCGGACGGGACTCGCCCACGTTCCGCGGGCCGCGGATTCGCTTGCAAGCGAATCCCTTCGATCCCGAAGCCGTGTTCCCCGCAGGGGGAACACTCTTGCAACTAAAATCCTGGCGGAGCGGACGGGACTCGAACCCGCGACCCCCGGCGTGACAGGCCGGTATTCTAACCAACTGAACTACCGCTCCAGGTCTTCCGATTCAAATGCTGGTGGGCGCTGAGAGGCTCGAACTCCCGACCTAATCCTTGTAAGGGATCCGCTCTACCAACTGAGCTAAGCGCCCAAACATACCTGCCTTTGAATCCCGAACGCTGGTGACAACGTTCAGAAGAGGCCGTATTCTACTGTGGCCTTTTGGAAAACTGCAAGGGCTTTTCGCGAAATTGTTTGGGGTGGGGCCCCGGCCATCAGTGCTGCCACGATTTATAGACGAACTCGAGGCTGTAGCCATCCGGATCCAGCACATTGGCCGCGTAATAGCGCGGATCGTAATGCAGCCGCGCACCCGGCGCGCCGTTGTCGGTGGCGCCGGCCGCCATCGCGGCGGCATAGGCGGCATCCACTTCTTCCCGGCTCGACGCCACGAAGCCCACGTGCGTGGCCGGTACCTGCACCGCGCCGGCGCGCAGCCAGAAGAACACGCGGCCGTTGGCGCCGAAGCCTTTCAGGTCGGGGTGGCCCGGCGGGCCGTCGCGGCCGTCGTAGTCGAGCCGGTTGACGATGCCCAGCGGCGCCAGCGCCGCCGTATAGAAGGCGATCGAACGGTCCACGTCGCTGACAGCCAGGAAAATATGATCGAGCATGCAGTCTCCCTGATGATTTATATCTGATACCCGCCGCCGACCTCGATCGACTGCGCATTGATCCAGCCGCTCTCGTCCGACAGCAGCATGGCGATGATATTGCCCACTTCCTCCGGCTCGCCAACGCGGCCCAGCGCCGTCTGCGCGGCCAGCAGCGCCTCGAACTCGTCGTTCAGCCCGCCGCCCAGCTCGGTGCGGATCGCGCCCGGCGATACCGCGTTGGCGCGGATGCGCCGTTCGCCGAATTCCTTCGCCATATAGCGCGTCAGCACTTCCAGCCCGCCCTTGAACGCGGCGTATGGCGCCACGCCGGCCGTGGCCACGCGCGTGGTGGCGCTGGTCAGGTTGACGATCGCCGCGCCCGGCGCCAGCAGCGGCAGCAGCGCCTGGGTCAGGAAGAACGGCCCTTTCAGGTGCACGTTGAACAGGCTGTCGAACTGTTCTTCGGTCACGTCCGCCAGCGGGTTGAACAGCCCGTAGCCGGCATTGTTGACGAGGCCGTGCAACGCATCGGTATCCCACGTGTCCCGCAACGCCTGCTGCACTGTAGCGCGGAACGCGGCGAAGCGCGACACGTCGGCCACGTCGAGTGCGAGGACCACGGCCTTGCCACCGGCCGCGGCGATGCGTTCGACCATCGCATCGGCCGCGGCACGGTTGCTGTTGTAGGTGAAGATGACGCCCATGCCCCGCTGTGCGCAGGCGATGGCGGCGGCGGCTCCGATGCCCCGGCTGCCGCCGGTGATGACGATGACGCTCATAGTGTTTTCCCGAATCAGTGAAGAGGACTCCACGATAGCGGCGCAGCGTCGGACGAGCCTGCCGGTTCCTGCCGCAAACCTGCCTGTTTCTCTCGCGGCGATTGCATGACGCGCCACAATCTGTTCAGATGCGGGGATGGACCAATCCCTTGCAGAACTCCGCACCCTCGCCGCCGCGGCGGAAAACCGGCGCACGGAAACCGGCATCCCCCGCGTGGCGATGGTGCAGGGTGCCATTCCCGAGCACCACCTGGCCGCCGTGTACGAACCGATGGTCAACCTGATCCTGCAAGGCAGCAAGTCGATGACGATCGGCGCGCACACGCTGCACTACGATCCGGCCACATACTTCGTCATGTCCGTCGAGCTGCCTGCCGCCGGCATCGTGCGGCCGGCCGCCGACGGTGCGCCCTATCTGGCCGTCAGCCTGACGATCGATCCGGCGATCGTCGCCGGGCTGCTGGCCGACCTGCCCGATTCTGCTCCACAGGAAGAGGCCGAAGTGGCCTTCGACGTGGCCGCAGTAACGCCGGAACTGATGGATGCGTGGGTGCGCATGCTGCGGCTGATGGCGCGGCCGGCGGAGATTGCCGCGCTGGCGCCGGTTTATGAACGGGAGATCCTGTACCGCGTGCTGCAAGGGCCGCAGGGCGGCATGCTGCGGCAGATCGCCACGCCGGACACGGCCATGGCGCGCGTCGGCATCGCCATCGGCTGGATCCGGCGCCACTTCAACGAGCCGCTGGGTGTCGACGAGCTGGCGGACAAGGCGGCCATGAGCGTGTCGGCCTTTCACCGCCACTTCAAGGCGGTAACGGCGCTCAGCCCGCTGCAATACATCAAGCGCGTGCGGCTGCTGCAGGCGCGCACGCTGCTGGTGGCCAGCGGCAAGAGCGTGACGGCCGCCGCGTTTGACGTGGGCTACGAAAGCCCCACCCAGTTCAGCCGCGAATACGCGCGCGCGTTCGGCCTGCCGCCGGCGCGCGATGCGGCGCGCATTCTCGCCGCGTCACGCCGGCCGCGGGACTAGTTCGGCACCAGGTTCAGAACTCTTCCCAGTCGTCGCCAGCCGGCGCTTTTTTCGCCGTGTGCGCGGAGGCCACGGGCTTGGCGGCAACCTTGGCCGCCGGCTTGCCGGCCTGGATGCGCGGCGCTGCGGCTGGCGCGGGAGCCGCCTTGACCGGCTTGACTGCCGGCGCGGCACGCACCGCGGCCACGCCGTCGATGCGGAACACGGCAATCGCGTCCGACAGCCGCTGCGCCTGGTCGCGCATGCTGGTGGCCGCGGCCGCCGCTTCCTCGACCAGCGCGGCATTCTGCTGCGTGGTCGTGTCCATCGACACGATCGCCGTGTTCACCTGTTCGATGCCGGCGCTCTGCTCGGAGCTGGCGGACGTGATCTCGTTCATGATGTCGGCCACCTGCTGCACGGAGGCGACGATGCGTTCCATCGACACGCCCGCCTGGTCGACCAGCCGGCCGCCCGCATCGACCTTCTCCACCGAGTCGTGGATCAGTTCCTTGATTTCCTTGGCGGCCGTGGCCGAGCGGTGCGCCAGGTTGCGCACTTCGGTGGCGACGACGGCAAAGCCGCGCCCCTGTTCGCCGGCACGGGCCGCTTCGACGGCGGCATTCAGCGCCAGGATATTGGTCTGGAACGCGATGCTGTCGATGACGCCGATGATGTCGACGATCTTGCCCGAGCTTTCCTTGATCGAGCCCATCGTCTCGACCACCTGGCTGACCACCTGGCCGCCCTCGTTGGCCTGGTCGGCGCAGGAGATGACGAGTTGATTCGCCTGGCGGGCATTGTCCGCGTTCTGGCGCACGGTGGACGTCAGTTCCTCCATCGACGAGGCGGTTTCCTCCAGGCTGGCGGCCTGCTGCTCGGTGCGGCGCGACAGGTCCATATTGCCGCTGGCGATTTCCGCCGATGCCGTGTTGATGGTGTCCGTGCTGTCGCGCACCGTGCTTACCGTGCGCGTCAGCGCCGCGGCCATGTCGCGCAGCGCGGCCAGCAGGCGGCCCGTTTCATCCTTGCGGTCGCTGACGATGCGCGCCGTCAGGTCGCCCGCCGCCACGGTTTCCGCCATGCGCACGGCTTCGTTGATCGGCGCCGTCACCGAGCGGGCGATCAGCCAGCCGCCGACGATGGACACCACGGTGGCCGCCACCAGCAGCACGAGCATCAGCGTGGTGGCCGAGCTCGCGGCGTCGGCCGCCTGCTGCGCATCCGACTTCATCAGCGCGCGCTGGCCTTGCAGCAGTTCGTCCAGCTTGGCGAAATAGGTGGCCTGGGTGGGAATGACATCGGTGAACATGGCCTGCACGGCGCCTTCGCGATCGCCGCTGCGGTATTGCGCGATCACCTTGTCGCGCTGGACCTTGAAGGCATCGAACGCGCTCTGCTGCTGGGCAAAGATGGTCTTGATGGCCTGGCTGCGGATCACTTGCCCCAGCTTTTGCGCGGCCTCGCCGCCGAGCCGGTCGGCATCGGCCATCTGGCGCAGGAATTCCTGGGTCTGTACGGCGTCCGGCGTCAGCATGGCGTTGCGCAGCGCCTGCGAGCCGCGGTTGACCTGGCTACGCATGTCGTTGATCAGCGCTACCTTGGCGTAGCGGTCGTTGACGATATTGTCGGTGTGGGCGGCCGTCTGCTGGATGCGGCTGATGCCGATCAGCGACATGGCCAGCATGATGGCGATGGTGAGTGCGAAGCCGAGCGCGAGGCGGGCGCCAATGCGCAGGTTGGATAGGGTCACTGTCGGGGTCCTGGAAAGTGAAAGTGCGGGTGGAAACGCAAAAAATGAAGAAATACACGAAGGGATAAATGGTACGCGTGCGTGCCGCCCCGCACGATTGAAACAGCCCGGCTGTGGCGTAAATACGATGGACTAAAATGCAGCTAAGTAATTGAAAGTAAAGGTTTTATGCGTCGTTGTCCGGGACACTGGCGGACAATGTTGAATACTGGATATAATTACAGTATTCGTCCGACTCCCTGACCGTCCCATGGTTCCGCCGCGCCGCATCGCCCACCTCGACATGGACGCGTTCTACGCGTCGGTGGAACTGCTGCGCTATCCGGAATTGCGTGGCCATCCGGTGGTCATCGGCGGCGGTGCGCGGCACCAGCCGGCCGTGCGCGCAGACGGCACGCGCGAGTTCGCCAGGCTGCGCGACTACGCCGGGCGTGGGGTGGTGACCACGTCGACTTACGAGGCGCGCGCGCTGGGCGTGTTTTCCGCGATGGGCATGATGAAGGCGGCGGCGCTGGCGCCGGATGCGTTCATGCTGCCCACCGACTTCGATTCCTACCGCAAGTATTCGCGGCTGTTCAAGGAAGCGGTGGCCGACATCGTGCCGCACATCGAGGACCGCGGCATCGACGAGATCTATCTCGACCTGTCCGGCGAGCCGGAAGAAACGCGCGCGCTGGGCCAGCGGCTGAAGGATGCGGTAAAGCAGGCCACCGGCCTGACGTGCTCGATCGGCATCGCGCCGAACAAGCTGCTGGCGAAGATCTGCTCGGACCTGGAAAAGCCCAACGGCCTGACCATCGTGTCGTACGACGATGTGCCGGAACGCATCTGGCCGCTGCCGGCGCGCAAGGTCAACGGCATCGGCCCGAAGGCGGCGGCGCGGCTGGCGGCGCTCGGCATCGAGACGGTGGGCCAGGTGGCGCAGGCCGATGCCAAGCTGCTGCAGGAACACTTCGGCCTGAACTACGCCGAATGGTTGCGCCGCATTTCGCATGGCCACGACGAGCGGCCCGTCGTCACCAGCTCCGAGCCGAAAGGCCTGAGCCGCGAGACGACGTTCGAGCGCGACCTGCACGCGAAACAGGACCGCGATGCACTGTCGGAAATCTTCACGCGGCTGTGCACACGGCTGTCGGAAGACCTGCACCGCAAGCGCTATGCCGGCCGCACCGTCGGCATCAAGCTGCGCTACGCCGATTTCCGCACGGTGACGCGCGATGTCACGCTGCCGCAGCCGACGGCGGATGCGGCCACGATAAGGCGCGCGGCCGGCGAATGCCTGCGCCGCGTGCCGCTGGATCAGAGGCTGCGCCTGCTCGGCGTGCGGGTCAGCGCGCTGTGTCCGCTGGACGGGCAGGGCGGCCAGACGCAACCGCGGCAGGGCGACCTGTTTTCATAAATCCGTCGGAAGGGCCGTGTAAAATACCCGGCTTTCCGCACCAGCTCAAATCAAGGCAAACATCGTTATGTGGTTTAAGAATCTGCAGATCTATCGCCTGCCCGCTCCGTGGGCAGTGAATCCCGAACAAATCGAAGAAGCCCTGCGTCCGCACGCCTTCACGCCCGCCAGCAGCAACGAGATGCTGCGCCAGGGCTGGGACTCGCCGCGCGGCAACGGCTCGCTGGTGCACGTGGTGAACAAGCAGATGCTGCTGCTGCTGGGCACCGAGAAAAAACTGCTGCCGTCCACCGTGGTCAACCAGGTGGCCAAGGCCCGCGCCGCCGAGATGGAAGAACAGCAAGGTTTCGCGCCGGGCAAGAAGGCGATGAAGGAACTGAAGGAGCGCGTGCACGACGAACTGCTGCCGCGCGCGTTCACGATCCGCAGCAATGTGTGGACGTGGATCGACCCCGTCAACGGCTGGCTGGTCGTCGACGCGGCCAGCCCGGCCAAGGCGGACGACGTGATCAAGCTGCTGCTGAAGGCGATCGACCGCCTGCCGCTGGAATCGCTGCGCGTGCAACGCTCGCCGGTGGGCGTGATGACGGCCTGGCTGCAGGACGACGAGGCGCCGGCCGGCTTCACGGTCGACCAGGATACGGAACTGCGCGCCACGGGCGAAAGCAAGGCCGCCGTGCGCTACGTGCGCCACACGCTGGAGCCGGAAGAAGTACGCCGCCACATCGCCGCCGGCAAGCAGTGCACGCGCCTGGCCATGACGTGGGACAGCAAGATCTCGTTCACGCTGACCGAATCGCTGGCGATCAAGAGCATCAAGCCGCTCGACGTGCTGAAGGAAAGCGATGCCGTCACCCGCAACGATGACGAGCGTTTCGACGGCGACTTCATGCTGATGACGGGCGAACTGTCCAAGCTGATGACCGACGTGGTCGAAGCACTGGGCGGCGAAGCCAAGGCCTGACGCCGTCGCCTACAGCCCGCCGAGCCGCAGCACGGCGGGCAGACCCCGGTCCCGCCAGATGACGGCGCGCCTGGCGAGCTCCTGCAACTGCAGCGCCGGCGCCGTGACGGGCTTGCCCTCGACGACGATGTGCTCGCCGTGTTCGGTCAGCGCCTGCGAGGCGAAGGCCGCCCATTCCTCCGCGGTCTGCGCACCGCGCTCGCGCGCCAGCACGAACATCTGCTGGAAGCGGTCAACGCCCAGTGCGCCGCCGGTGGCCGGCATGGCCAGGTCGCGCACATTATTGTTGTGTAACGCCCGTTCGCACAGGTGCAGATTCAGCGCCCGCGCCCGCGGCCGGGCCCGTTCGATCGCGGCATCGTCCTGCAGCGGCGCGGCCTTGCCGAGGCCGGCAAGCACGAACACGGCCTGCAGCACCTGGGGCAGCTTGACGGTGTCGTTGACGCAGCGGGCAACGATATCGCGGATGCTGTGCGGCGCCATGTCTTCCAGCACGTCCAGCACGGGCTGGTAGATCGCGCCGCTCAGCTCGATCTCGCCACGCGGCGATGTCGTTTTCAGCGTCACCATGTCGCGCGGCACGACCAGCGCCACGCGGCAGTCCAGCATTGCTTCCTGTTGCGCGCGGTTGCCCAGCCGGCGCGGTCCGCGCACCCAGTAGTCGCGGCGGAACTGCTGGTTCACGATGAAATCCCTTACCGACTGCTGGAACAGCGGGTCGTCGATGCCGGCCAGCAGCGTCTGCTGCTCGGGCGTCAGGTTGACGGGCTGGATATGGTCGAGATAGTGGGCCGAGCCGGCAAACGACAGCCTGGCCGGTTCCAGCCAGCGGGCCATCTGCATGAACGGCATCGGCGTCCAGTCCTGGTTGAAGTATTCGTGGACGACATAGGCCTTGTCCTGCTCCTTCAGCTTGTCCAGCCGGGCCTTGACGGTGGGATTGACCCGGGCATACAGCGGATTGACGGCGAACAGCTGGTCGGCAAACGCCAGCGCCTGGCCGGCACGGACGGTGCTGGCGCCGCCCGGCGCGCACATCAGGCTGCAGTAATCGCTGAGCAGGTCGCGCAGCGGCGCCATCGCGGCCCAGCCCGGCTGGGTGTTGTAGCTGATGTACAGCACGCCGCCGAGCCGGAGCTTGCGCCGGACGAAATCGACGAGGATGCGGCGGTTCTCGTCCGATACCCAGCTGAAGATGCCATGCAGGCCGATGAAGTCGAAATCCGGCAGGTCGGTGCGGGCGCAGAACTCCGCGAACGACTGGTCGTGCACATGCACGTTGGCACCGGACGCCGCGGCCAGTTCCGCCGCGAACAGCGCCTGCGACGGATTGAAGTCGGTGCCATGCCACTCGACGTCCGAAGCGGCCGCATGCACATTGATGCTGACGCCCTGGCCGAAGCCCAGTTCGCATGCCGTGCGGATGGCCGGCGGGGCCAGCCCCGCCATCAGCAGCGGCAGTGCCAGCCGCTGCGGATTCAGTTCGGCATACGTGCCAAAGGTATAACCAATGTCGGCAACATAGCCGGCAGACCAGTCGGGCATGGCATCTCCTTTCGGTTCTACATGGGTTGGAACACTCCTGCCGAGCGGTTCTTCTGCACATTGTCCCAGGCGAAGATGTGGCCGTTCATCGCCACGTACACGCCGGGCGCCAGCACCTGCGCGACGCCGCAGGCGAAGCCCAGGTTGAAGAAGGCGTCGGAATTATCGATCGCGTAAGGGATCATGGCGCCGGTGAAGACGATCGCCTTGTCCAGCGCGGCGGGGCCCAGCACGGCGGCGGTTTCCTTCATCGTGTCGGTACCGTGCACGATGACGATGGCTTTCTCCGGCGCCGCCTGGCACGCGGCCAGCACGCGGGCGCGGTCGGCATCCTGCATGTCCAGCGAATCGAGCAGCGGCAGCGTTTCCAGCGCCACGGGCACGGTCAGGCGGGCGCGCGCGATGGCGGCGGGCAGGTGGCTCTCGGCAAAGCCCAGTGTGCCGTTCAGTTCGTTGTAATGCTTGTCGAAGGTGCCGCCGGTGGCGATGATGCGCAGGGTCATGATGTTATGGCTTTGTTATTGCGAAAACACCCATCATAGCGCGCTGCGGTGCCGCCCCGTCAACCAAAAAGTTTATCGGTGCCGCGCTGGCAGGATGCCGCAGCGTTGAGTACACTAGGGAACCGCTGATTTATTCATGGTGGCGATCTGAGCAGCGAGAAAACGCGCCCAGCTGCGCCGCAGATCCCCCGCCATACCCCGGTATGACGAGGCATCTGCGTCTTGCCGGACACGTTTTTTGCTACTGATCTCATCCACCAGCAATAAATCAGCGCTTCCCTAGGTTTTTTGCCCGCACCGTCATGAAAGCGCTCGCCCCCGGAACCGTCATCTTTCACCGCCACCGCGGCTATGGCGTGATCACGGCCGTCAACCTGCTGACGGGCTGGATCGCGGCCCGCTTCGGCAGCGAGTCGCGCGCGCTCGACCTGAATCTGTCGACCGACGAGGTGCAGTTCGCCGACGGCGAAGCGATCCTGTTCCGCCGCGCGCCGCCGGACCGGATGCCGCACGCGCGGCTGATGGCGATGGTGCGCGCGCTGCACGCGGCGGGCTACCAGAAGCTGTACCTGTATTCGTGGCCGAAGCCGTCCGGCCTGCACTGGCGCTGGCACCTGTTCACCGGCCCGCGCGACTGGATGCAGCGCTCGTGGCGCGAAGGGTGGTATGGCTCGGGCGCCGACTACAACGTCAATCCCGTGATGGGCTGGGGCGACAACCCGGGTGCCACCACGGAAGAGCTGATCCACGCACTGGCGAAATTCGATCCGCAGGGCCTGGCCCATGCGCTGGGCCGCGACGAAGACCACACCGCCTGGTTCGCGCAGGTGTGCGACGCATTGCTGCCCGGCTATATGTACAGCCTCGACATGCAGCGTCCGCCCGGCGCCCCGCTGACGGAAATGCCACCCGTGCCCGTGGTGCCCGTGCGCGCCGGCCTGCCGCCGTACAGCGGCCCCGACATCGCCTGGCCGCCCGGCTGGGCGGGGCTGTGGACGAAGGTCCACGTGATGCCGGCGCCGAAGATCAACCTGACCGGGATTCCGGAAACCTGACTGCTACTGCTCAGTTCGTGTCCAACCTTGGGGTCAACCCTGTTTTTGGACACGGGCTCTGCGGTAGGGGATGATTTACGGATGAGTTCGTGTCCAATTTTGGGGTTGACCCCAGGGTTGGACACGAGCTCGACCATCAGCGCAAGTTTTGGCGATAATCCGGATTCAGGACCGTCTTGCACTCCCCATTGGCAAACTCCACCAGGTTGCGGAACGCGTGCGTGAAGTACAGCTCGTAGCTGTCCTTTTCCACATAACCCAGGTGCGGCGTGGCCAGCACGTGGGGCATCTTCAACAGCACCGAATCGGCCGGCAGCGGTTCGTTGTCGAACACGTCCAGCGCCGCGGCGCCGGGCCGGCCTTCGCGCAGGGCTGCTTCCAGCGCGCCTTCGGCCACCAGCTCGGCGCGGCTCGTGTTGACGAACAGCGCCGTCGGCTTCATCCGTGCCAGGTCTTCCGCCGTGACGATGCCGCGCGTGGCGTCGGCCAGCCGCAGGTGCAGCGTCAGTACATCGGCCTGTTCGAAGAACGCTTCGCGGGACGGGGCCGCCTGCCAGCCGTCGGCCACGGCGGCGGCGCGGCTGGCCTCGCTGCCCCAGACCAGCACGTCCATGCCGAACGCGCGCGCATAGCCGGCGATCAGCTGGCCGATCTTGCCGTAGCCCCAGATCGCCAGCGTGCGGCCCTTCAGCACCGTGCCGACCGTGTTGAACGGCTGGCTGGTCGAGACGGTTTGCCACAGGCCATCTTTCAAATGACGGGCATACGGCACGATCTTGCGCTGCGCCGCCATGATCAGTGCCCACGTCAGTTCTGCCGGCGCGGTGGGCGAGCCGACGCCTTCCGCGATCGCGATGCCCAGTTCGGTGGCGGCAGCCACGTCGATATGGCCGGACACCTTGCCCGTCTGTGAAATCAGTTTCAGGTTCGGCAGCTTTTCCAGCAGCGCGCGGTTGAAGGCCGTGCGCTCGCGGATCAGCACGATGGCGTCGAACGGGGCCAGCCGGGCGGCCAGCTGGCCGACGCCCCTGACCGAATTGTTGAACACGCGAACCTCGTGGCCATCGAGCAGTTCGAAGCAGTCCAGTTCGCGGACGGCGTCCTGGTAATCATCCAATATGGCAATTTTCATCGGCGTCAGCGCAAGGTCATTCGGGATTGGTAGGGAAATAACACGATGGTGAATATCTGGAATAGCCTACTACATAAGTCAACCATTTTTACTACATTTTTGTCGGTCCGGCAGGGGTGCAGGTGTACAATCGGTCAAGTCGGCCGGCGCCCGAAGGCGCTCGCCAGCACCCGCTTCACCTCCCGTATCGATGCCGCCACCTGCGCTCCGGGAGCGCGCCCTCGAGCAATCGGGCGCACCGGCAGAACCGTCGCGGCGCCGTGCGCCAACCATCCGTAGACGACGTTCCTGCCAGCACAGAATTCTTTATTGGCATTGGAGGCAGCATGAATCAACCCCTTATGGGAGGCGTTGCAACAGTGAACGCACCAGCTTACATCAAACATCAAAAGCTCATCAATTGGGTCGCCGAAGTGGCGGCCCTGACGAAGCCCGACCGCATCTACTGGTGCGACGGCTCGCAGGAAGAGTATGACCGCCTGTGCGCCGAAATGGTCGCGGCCGGCACGATGAAGAAGCTGAACGAGGCCAAGCGGCCGAATTCCTACCTGGCGTGTTCCGACCCGTCCGACGTGGCGCGGGTGGAAGACCGCACCTTCATCTGCTCGGCGAAGAAGGAAGACGCCGGTCCCACCAACAACTGGATCGAGCCGCATGAAATGCGCGGCACGCTGAACGGCCTGTTCGACGGCAGCATGGCCGGCCGCACGCTGTACGTCGTGCCGTTCTCGATGGGCCCGCTGGGCTCGCCGATCGCGCACATCGGCGTGGAGCTGTCCGACTCGCCTTACGTGGCCGTCAACATGCGCATCATGACGCGCATGGGCCAGGCCGTGTACGACGTGCTGGGCGAAGACGGCGACTTCGTGCCGTGCGTGCACACCGTCGGCGCGCCGCTGGCAGCCGGCCAGAAGGATGTGCCGTGGCCATGCAACAGCACCAAGTACATCGTGCATTTCCCGGAAACGCGCGAGATCTGGTCGTACGGTTCCGGCTACGGCGGCAATGCGCTGTTGGGCAAGAAATGCTTCGCGCTGCGCATCGCATCGAATATGGGCTACCAGGAAGCGCAGCAGGGCGGCGCCGGCTGGCTGGCCGAGCACATGCTGATCCTCGGCGTCGAATCGCCGCAGGGCAAGAAGCACTATGTGGCGGCGGCTTTCCCTTCCGCCTGCGGCAAGACCAACTTCGCCATGCTGATCCCGCCCGCGTCGTTCAACGGCTGGAAAGTCACGACGATCGGCGACGACATTGCGTGGATCAAGCCTGGCCAGGACGGCCGCCTGTACGCGATCAATCCGGAAGCCGGCTACTTCGGCGTGGCGCCGGGCACCAACGAGAAGACCAACTTCAACTGCATGGCGTCGATGCGCGAAAACACGATCTTCACGAACGTGGCGCTGACCGACGATGGCGACGTGTGGTGGGAAGGCATGACCAAGCAGGCGCCGGATCACCTGATCGACTGGCAAGGCAAGGACTGGACGCCCGCCTCCGGCACGAAGGCGGCGCACCCGAACGCGCGCTTCACCGTGGCCGCCGTGCAGAACCCGGTGATCGATCCGGCCTGGGACGATCCGGCCGGCGTGCCGATCTCCGCCTTCATCTTCGGCGGCCGCCGCTCGACGACGGTGCCGCTGGTGACGGAGGCGCGCGACTGGGTGGAAGGCGTCTACATGGCCGCCACGATGGGCTCCGAAACGACGGCCGCCGCCGCCGGCCAGATGGGTGTCGTGCGCCGCGACCCGTTCGCGATGCTGCCGTTCATCGGCTACAACATGAGCGAGTACTTCCAGCACTGGCTGGACCTGGGCAGGAAGGTCGGCACCGCCAACCCGGCCGCGCTGCCGAAGATCTTCTGCGTCAACTGGTTCCGCACGGACGAGCACGGCCACTTCGTGTGGCCCGGCTTCGGCGACAATATGCGCGTGCTGAAGTGGATGCTGGAACGCATCGAAGGCGAGGCGGGCGGCATCGAAACGCTGTTCGGCACGACGCCCCGCTACGGCGACCTGCACTGGGACGGCATCCCGTTCTCGCCGGAAGAGTTCGAGACGATCACGTCGATCGACAAGGAAGCGTGGCGCGAAGAACTGAAGCTGCACGCCGAACTGTTCGACAAGCTGGCCTACCGCCTGCCGCAGGAACTGCTCGCCAACAAGGCGAAGCTGGAGCAGCGCCTGGGCGCCTAAGCTGTCGCAGCTTCATGCCAAGCGCGCCCGCGGGCGCGCTTTTTTCATGGTTCATCCACGGTGCTCGGCGCGCGTGCGCATCAGCCCCAGGATGGACCGGTGGAAGTCCTGCAGCACCATTTTTCCCCACAGGTTACCGTACACGGTCAGCCGCGATTTGTTGGCGAAGCGCGTGCGCAGCGTCAGCAGCGTCGTGCCGTCCGGCGCGGCGGCGAGGTCGTAGCCGCCGTCCAGCACCGTGAAATACTCGCCGCCCATTTCCACATGGCGGTCCAGCGCATCGCGGGGAATCGAGCCGGGCGGGATGTGGAAGCGGTAATGCATGGCATGCGGCCGGTTCCAGACGGTGATCACCTCTTCGAAGCGCACGTTTTTCTCCCAGCGCGACACGCGCACCGCGCCCGCGCCGCTGCCATGCATGTCGGCGGCGACGGGTTTCGGCAGGCCGATCAGGTGAACAAAGGAAAAGCCCAATTCGCCGGGCCGGATGTCCCGCACATTGGCCAACTGGTCGAACACGACGTCCGGCGGCGCGGCAATGCGGATCGACGTGGTGACGGTCTGCTCGCTGGGGGTTGCCGGCAGCGTGCTTTCCAGCGGCCCGACCAGCAGCGGCAGCAGCGCGAACGCCGCCACGGTGCCGCGCGAGGACTTGCCGCGATTGATGAACCAGCCGGCCGCCAGGCCGCCCAGCATCGCAGCGGCCAGGAACACGGGCGCCACGAGCACGATGCAGATCAGGCCCTCCAGCAAGGTCACGAACATCGTCAGCAGGAACAGGCACATCGCCATGAACGCCAGCTTCGCCTGCCGCCGTACGGGCAGCGGCTCGCCATCGGCGCCCATGAACACGGCCAGCGCGCCAACGCATACCGGTGCCACGACGAGGAAGGCCAGCGAGACGATCTGCAGCTCGCTGTCGAACACCCTGGCGGCGAAGCCGAGCCGCAGCAGGATGCCGTAAGCGGCACCGATGACGAGGGGCGTCCAGGTGCGGGCCTTGCTGCTGGCGGGAGATCGGGCAGTCATCGGATGGCATAAATGTCAAAAAAGCATTGTCGCATACTGTAACTTTGCCGCATAGAAATACCAGCGGCACCGGGTCCCGTGGCGGCCGGCGATGCGCCGCAAAGCCGGTTATGCTGTGCCCATTCACCGATACAAGGAGCACAGCATGGCCGGACGTCCCTTCCCCGAACAACCCGACGAAGAAACGCTGGCTCTGGCCCGCAAGGTGTTCCAGCATGCCCGCGCCGGCGAGGCGGACGAGCTGGCCACGCTGCTGGCCCATGGCCTGCCGGCCAACCTGCGCAACGAGCGGGGCGACAGCCTGCTGATGCTGGCCAGCTATAACGGCCACGCCGATGCCAGCCGCGTGCTGCTCGACGGCGGCGCCGATCCGGAACTGCAGAACGATGCCGGCCAGACGCCGCTGATGGGCGCCGCCTTCAAGGGCGATCTCGCCATTGCCACGCTGCTGCTGGACAAGGGCGCGCAGCCCGGCAGCACGGGCCCCGACGGCAAGACGGCGCTGATGTTCGCCGCCATGTTCAACCGCGTGGCGCTGGTGCAGCTGCTGATCGAACGGGGCGCGGATCCGTTCGCGGTGGATGCCTCTGGCACGTCCGCCGCCGCCGCCGCGCAGCGGATGGGCGCCGCCGAGACCGCCGCATTGCTGGCCGCCTTGCCGGGTCCGGTGTAGGAGATCGACGATGACCGGGCCAACCGTTTCCGCTGCCATCCCGATCCTGCGCATTTTCTCGGAAGAGCATGCGCGTGCGTTCTACATCGACTTCCTCGGTTTTACCGTGGACTGGGAACACCGCTTCGAACCGGATACGCCGGTCTACCTGCAGATCCGCCTCGGCAGCCTGATGCTGCACCTGAGCGAGCATCACGGCGACGCAACGCCGGGCTCGACGGTGTTCGTGCCCGTCACCGGCATCCGCGACTGGCAGGTGCAGCTGCTGGCCAAGAGCTACAAATATGCGCGGCCCGGTGTGGAGGACATGCCGTGGGGGGCGCAGATGCAGATCGCCGACCCGTTCGGCAACCGGCTGCGCTTCTGCGAGCTCGGCCAGGAATAAGGGCTTGCTGTTTCGCACACCTGTGCTAAAGTGCCGAACATGACTACCTCGAAGAGCGAATCCACCTACGCCACGATCGTCGAGGCCGCGATGGACATGGCCGCCGCCGAAGGCGTCGGCAAGCTGTCCCTGGGCGAGCTGGCGAAACGCACGGGCATCAGCAAGAGCGGCGTGTTTTCGCGGGTCGGGTCGCTGGAGGCGCTGCAGGCCGCCGTGCTGGACGAATACGACCGCCGCTTCGCCGCCGAGATCTTCACGCCGTCGCTGCAGGTGCCGAAAGGCTTGCCCCGCCTGCTGCTGCAGGTGAACCTGTGGCTGCAGCGTGGCACCAACGAAGCACTGGCCGGCGCCTGCCTGTACACGGCCGGCGCCTTCGAGTTCGACGACATGGCCGGCCCGGTGCGCGACCGCATCGAGCAGGGCGTGGCCCGCTGGCGCGCGTCGCTGCGCAAGACCGTGCTGCAGGCGATGGAGCTGGGCCACCTGCGGCCGGATACGGATCCCGAGCAACTGGTGTTCGAGATCTACAGCCTGATCATCGGCGTGATGCACGATGTGCGCTTCCTGCGCGACGACATGGCGCCGAAACGCATGCAGCGGGCGTTCAGCCGGCTGATCTCCACTTACAAGAGTTTCAACGAACTGGCATGACCCCATGACGGGACGCTGGCCGTCCCGTTTTTCAACAACTAATTCGCACAGGTGTGCGAAAAGCGGACTGAACGGAGGCCGAGATGACCGCATTACTGTTGCTGGCGCTGCCCGTGATTTACCTCGTCGTCCACCACAGCCTGGCAGATCTGCTGCGCTCGCTGCCGGACTGCAATGAAGACTTTGACATCCACGACTGAGCCGGTGGCTCAGCGGGCGTCGGCCGGAGCATTCATCAGCTCGTCGCACTGGGCGGGGGCCATCATCGGCGCCGGTACCACGGGCGCCGCGGCCACCGGCGCGGGCGTCGCGGCCACGGCGCTGGCGCCGATGCCGTAGTAGCTGGACAGGAAGCAATCCATCACGTGATGCACGCCCCGCTCCGTCACGTCGCGCAGGTCGGAGGACAGGTACTGGCCATACGATGCCGGATGGCTGATGATTTCATACGACGGGAAGTAGGCGACATGCGCGTGCCGCGCTTCCACCTCGCCGGCCGCGGCGCGCAGCACCGACTTCGAATACGACGAGGCGACCAGCACATTGTTCGCCGTGTACGTGGCCACCAGCTGCACGGGCGATACCGTCAGGATCAGCCGGGCGGCGGGATTGACCTGCGCCAGTTCGGCGACCAGCGCTTCCAGGTCGGCCACGATCTCGGTGCAGGTGAGGTTGTGGAACAGGTGCTGCCCGGGATCGTAAGTGCCCTTTACCGTGCCGGGGCAGACGGGATAGGTGTAGCCGTGCGTCGCGTGGTACCACGATTCCGTCAGGCCCAGCGTGAAGACCAGCACGTCGGCCGTCTCGAACATCACGCGCACCCTGCCCAGATGGTAGGCGCGGTCGGCGCGCGCTTCCGCCAGGCTGGCAAAGCCCGCCTTCTGCACGCTGGGCCGCAGCAGGTCGAACCAGCGGCCGTCCTGTTCGACGAAGTCCTCGATCACCGGCATGCTGCCGAACGCCTGGCGGAACAGTTCCAGGTACTGGCGCACCGTGTAGATATTGCCGTAGCGTGCCGAGAACAGGCTGTAGCTGTCGACGTCACCGCCGAATTCCTGCAGCAGCGTATGGGCCGGTTCGGCAATGTACGACGCCATGCCGACACGCGCCATGTAGCGCGAGATATGCTGCGCGAAACAGCTGCCGGCGGTGGCGATGCGGTCCGCCGGTTGCAGGCGGAACTTCGGCCGGTCGTTCAGGCCCAGGTCGCGCCATGGCGACGGCGCAACGAATTTCTTCCAGAAATTACGGGCCGGCAGTTGCGAATATGGATGCATCAGTGGGCTCCCTGCAGCACGAGGTTGTTCATCTGTTCGACGACCAGCGCGCCGTACCGTGTATTGCCGTGCACGGGATCTTCCACATATTCCTCGCGCAGCAATCCCAGCGCCGTCAGCGCCTCGGCCGGCGGCAGCAGCGTTTCGATGCCGACCTGCTGCGTGGCGGCCTGCAATGCCTGCGCGTACACCAGGTAATTCTTCAGGCGCACGCAGTGCGGCGGCGCCGCGCCGTCCGGATCCGTTTCGTGGGTTTCGCCGGCCACGCCGGGCGGCGGGCAAATGACGTTGACGACCCGCAGGTTCGGGTGGAAGCTGCGGATCGCATACAGCTCGGCGATCGCCTTCTGCAGGAAATAGTCGGCCTGCTGCGTGACGAGTTCCAGCGGGACGACCTGGCGTCCCGCGGCAATGCCGAGATCGGGGCGCGCCGGCAGGCAGAAGTCGTACGGCGCATTGTAGGCCCGCACGCTCATGTGGTGATATTCCTCGCCATGCATGAAGGCGAACAACACGTTGCCCGGCACGGACGAGTCGATCGACGACAGGAAATCCTGGTAGCCGGGAACGACGCCGACCACGCCGGGCGATGTCATCTGCGCCGGGTTCTGGCCCCAGTGGCGGGCGATCTGCCCCAGGTAGATGCTGGCCGCCTGCACCGGTTCCGGCAGCACGCCCGGTTTGACGTCCCAGGCGGCGAAGGCCGGCGGCCCGTCATGCATGATTTTCGGCAGCTGCTCGTCGATTCCATTGGCGCTGCAGGCATCCAGTACAGGATGGATGTGGCTCATGCCCAGGATATAAATCATGCAAGCATTCTATTCAAAAAGAAAGTGCAGTCGATTCTAGCAGAAGAGCCGGGCGGCGCCCGCTGCCGCGGGCGCCTTGCGCTGCCTTACTTCTTCTTCGACAGCAGCGGCACGAGGTACTTGCCCGTCACGCTGTCCGGGTTCTTCGCCACCGCTTCCGGCGTGCCCGTCGCGATGATGCGGCCGCCGCCGGCGCCGCCTTCCGGACCCAGGTCGACGAGCCAGTCGGCCGTCTTGATGACGTCCAGGTTGTGCTCGATGATGACGAGCGTGTTGCCCTGGTCGCGCAGGCGGTGGATCACTTTCAGCAGCAGGTCGATGTCGTGGAAGTGCAGGCCCGTCGTCGGTTCGTCGAGGATGTACAGCGTGCGGCCGGTATCCCGTTTCGACAGTTCCAGCGACAGCTTGACGCGCTGCGCCTCGCCGCCCGACAGCGTCGTCGCGCTCTGGCCCAGCTTGATGTAGCCCAGGCCCACGTCCAGCAGCGTGTGCAGCTTGCGGGCGATGGTCGGCACGGGCTTGAAGAACTCGTGCGCATCTTCCACCGTCATGTCCAGCACTTCGGTGATGCTCTTGCCCTTGTAGTGCACTTCCAGTGTTTCGCGGTTGTAGCGCTTGCCGTGGCACACGTCGCACGGCACGTACACGTCCGGCAGGAAGTGCATTTCCACTTTCAGCACGCCGTCGCCCTGGCAGGCCTCGCAGCGGCCGCCCTTCACGTTGAACGAGAAGCGGCCGGCACTGTAGCCCCGTTCCTTGGCCATCGGCACCGTCGAGAACAGGTCGCGGATCGGCGTGAACACGCCCGTATAAGTGGCCGGATTGGAGCGCGGCGTGCGGCCGATCGGTGCCTGGTCGACGGAGATCACCTTGTCGAAATGCTCCAGGCCGCTGATCGACTCGTGTTCCGCCGGCTCCGCCTGCGAACCGTACAGGTGGCGCGACAGGGCAGGGTACAGCGTGTCATTGACCAGCGTGGACTTGCCCGAGCCGGACACGCCCGTCACGCAGGTGAGCAGGCCCACCGGCACGGACAGCGTCTGGTTCTTCAGGTTGTTGCCCTTGGCGCCCGTGATGACCAGCTGGCGCGCCGGATCGGCCACGTGGCGTTTCTTCGGCACTTCGATCTTCAGCGAACCGTTCAGGTACTGGGCCGTCAGCGATTCCTTGTTCTTCAGGATGTCCTTCAGCGAGCCGGACGCGATCACGTCGCCGCCATGCACGCCGGCACCTTTGCCCATGTCGACGATGTAGTCGGCGGTGCGGATCGCATCCTCGTCGTGCTCGACGACGAGCACGCTGTTGCCGATGTCGCGCAGATGCTTCAGCGTGTCGATCAGGCGGTCGTTGTCGCGCTGGTGCAGGCCGATCGATGGCTCGTCCAGCACGTACATGACGCCCGTCAGGCCGGAACCGATCTGCGATGCCAGGCGGATACGCTGCGCTTCGCCGCCGGACAGCGTATCGGCCGAGCGGTCCAGCGACAGGTAGTCGAGGCCCACGTTGTTCAGGAACGTCAGCCGCGACACGATTTCCTTGATGATGCGGTCGGCGATGTCGTGCTTGGCGCCCTTCAGCTTCAGCTGCTCGAAGAACGACAGCGTGTCGCGCAGCGGCTTCTCGGCCACTTCATAGATCGCCTTTTCCTGCTTGCCGGTGCCGACCTTGACGTGCCGCGCTTCCACGCGCAGGCGCGCGCCGTCGCACGTGGGGCATTTCTTCTCGTTGATGAACTTGGCCAGTTCTTCCTTGACCGCCATCGAATCCGTTTCGCGGTAGCGGCGCGACAGGTTGTTCACCACGCCTTCGAAGGTGTGCTCCTTGACGAGCGTGCGACCCCGTTCGTTGACATAGGTGAACGGCACGGTGGCCTTGCCGGAACCATGCAGCACGACGTTCTGCGCGGCGGCCGGCAGTTGCTCGAACGGCAGGTCGAGGTCGAAGTCGTAATGCGATGCCAGGCTCGACAGCATCGAGTAATAGAACTGGTTGCGGCGGTCCCAGCCCTTTACGGCGCCGGAAGCCAGCGACAGGTTCGGGAACGCGACGATGCGCTTCGGATCGAAGAACTCGATGTGGCCCAGGCCGTCGCACTCGGGGCAGGCGCCCATCGGGTTGTTGAACGAGAACAGCCGCGGCTCCAGTTCCTGCAGCGAATAGCCGCAGCTGGTGCAGGCGAACTTGTTCGAATACACGTGCTCGGCGCCGGTATCCATTTCATACGCCACCGCGCGGCCGTCGGCCAGGCGCAGGGCCGTCTCGAAACTCTCGGCCAGGCGCTGCTTGATCTCCGGCGTGACCTTGACGCGGTCGATGACGACGTCGATCGTGTGCTTTTCCGTTTTCTTCAGCTTCGGCAGGTCGTCCACTTCGTAGATCTTCGCTTCGTGCGTGCCGCTCTGCACGCGGAAGCGCACGAAGCCCTGCGCCTGCATGCCCTCGAACAGGTCGACGTGCTCGCCCTTGCGGTTGGCGACGACGGGCGCCATGATCATCAGCTTGGTGCCTTCCGGCATCGCCAGCACGGCATCGACCATTTGCGACACGGATTGCGCCGACAGCGCATGGTCCGGGTGGTTGATGCAATACGGCGTGCCCACGCGGGCATACAGCAGGCGCAGGTAGTCGTGGATCTCCGTCACGGTACCGACCGTGGAACGGGGATTGTGCGACGTGGCCTTCTGCTCGATGGAGATGGCGGGCGACAGGCCCTCGATCATGTCCACGTCCGGCTTTTCCATCAGCTGCAGGAACTGGCGCGCGTAGGCCGACAGCGATTCGACGTAACGGCGCTGGCCTTCCGCATACAGCGTGTCGAACGCCAGCGACGACTTGCCGGAGCCGGACAGGCCGGTGATGACGATCAGCTTGTTGCGGGGCAGGTCGAGGTTGATGTTCTTCAGGTTGTGCGTACGCGCGCCGCGGATGCGGATTTCTTCCATGTAGATATATGCCTTGATGTAGGAAAATGCAGGAGAACGGCCAACCTGGAACTATAGCCGCTTTCGTCAGCGGCGTTCGGGGGACCGAAATGAACGAGGGGTACACAATGCTGCCGTTCCCTTCGATTTCAAGATCTGCCGGCGAGATTGATGCCGCTCAGCCCTTCGTTGACGAATACTGTATATAATACCAGTATTCACAAACTGCCGTCTATCGCGCGCGGCAAATTTTCGTCCGCCGCGCCGCTTGCCGGGTCATGCCGTGGCATATAATCATCGTTTGGTCCCAATTTACGCAGGAGTACTACATGGCATCTGTCAATAAAGTCATCATCGTCGGCAACCTGGGCCGCGACCCGGAAATCCGCTACATGCCGAGCGGCGATGCCATCGCCAATATTGCCGTGGCCACGTCGTTCCGCAGCAAGGACAAGAACACGGGCGAGCAGAAGGAAATCACCGAGTGGCACCGCATCTCGTTCTTCGGCCGCCTGGCCGAGATCGTCGGCCAGTACCTGAAAAAGGGCTCGTCGGTGTATGTGGAAGGCCGCCTGCAAACCCGTAAATACACGGACAAGGATGGCGTAGAGAAGTACGCAACCGACATCATCGCCCAGGAAATGCAGATGCTGGGCGGCCGCCAGGGCATGGGCGGCGACGCGATGGGTGGCGACGACATGGGCGGCTACGATGCGCCGCCAAGCCGTCCGGCACCGCGCCCGCAGCAATCGGCCCCGGCACCCCGTCCGGCACCGAAGCCGGCGCCGAACTTCTCCGACATGGACGACGATATTCCGTTCTGAACACGGCCATGCCGCCAGCATGAGCAGCGCTCCGCAAGTCGAACGATTTGCGGAGCGTTTTCTTTTGGCGCCGTGCTCCGCTGTGCATCGGAGATGTTTTCAACAACCCCGGGCGGCATGGCCTCCGGCTGACCGCGCCGCCAGCCTGTTTTGTCCGACGCGACGTATCGACCATCAATAGAGCAATGCTCCCTCCTCGCATGCCCTGGCATGCCACCCCTGCCGCCGGAAGTTCGTTTCAGCTCGTCACGCGAGGTGAACAGATTGGTTCATCGGCACCCAATTTCCCGGATGGCGCCAGCCGTCATGAGCCGTTTTCATGCTACCTGCGGCGCCGGTGTGTGACCGCCCGATGACGCGGCTGCGGTAGCCCCAGGCGATCTACCCTTGGTCAACAAAAATTCTCATCTTGCAACATCTGCCGCGCGTCGCGGGCCGGACTTGCCTTCGCGTTAATTTCGCTGAAAGCCGCATGGTTGGCCGGCTAAGTGCCTGAAATGTATTGCTAAAAAGTCGAGTTGTCAGGTGGCGACAGGGCGTTAAAAACAGTTCTCCACGGCAAAATCTGGGATATACTGACCGTCCACGTAAAAGTTGCCCATGGGAACTTATTCGTTGTCTTCGTTGTAAGGCTGCCGGTTTTTGCTGCAGTCCAGCAAAGTTTACTTAACGAAAGTACCGGCACGGTCGCTTTGACGAGCTGAATAGAAGTACCAGAAAACCAGTCCGGCACAGTTGATGGTGTTAATGATATGTAATTAACATTACTTCAATGTAAACGTCTCTGCCTCAAGAAAAGGCACTAGTTGACGTTAAGCATTAAAGCAGCGTGCGGCTGAAAGAACAAAGCAAGCAGCAAATTACGCCACAACAGGTAAAAACGGAGCGAACGGATCAGCCGTCCGCTCCGTTTCGTGTCCAGTCAGACATTGGTAGTGCCCCCTAGGAGAAAGAAATGAGTCTTGTCACTAACATGAGCACCGCGCAGATCGCAGCTTTGCGTACGGATCAGATCGCAGCGCTGGAAACCAGTGACCTGGTGGCACTGAGCTCGGCTCAACTACGGGCGATTACCACCGCCAATATTCCTTATCTGACATCGACTCATATCGCGGTGCTGACGACCGCGCAGGTCGGCAGCTTCCTGACCACCGGCCAGTTCGGCGCGCTCACCACGGCGCAGGTCGGCGCACTGACCACGGCACAGGCCTCCTCGCTTTCCACCTCCTCCATCGGGGCATTCTCGACGGCGGCAATCGCCGCGCTCGAGACGGCCGACTTTGCTGCACTGAAAACCAATGTCGTCGCCGCACTGAAAACCAACCAGGCCAACGCGCTGACGACCGCCCAGGTGGTGGCGCTGACGACGGCACAAGCCGCCGCGCTGGCCACCACGCAGACCTCCGCACTGAACACCGCCGCCGTCGCTGCACTGGAGACGGCCGATCTGGTGGCCCTGAAATCGAATGTGATCTCCGCGCTGGGCACCGCGCAGGTCGCTGCGCTGACGACGGCCCAGGTGGCGAACATGCTGTCCACGCAGATCAGCGCGCTGACGACGGCGCAAGTGGCCGGCGGACTCACCACGGCACAGATCGTTGCGTTGAGCTCGGCACAACTGGGTGCATTCTCGACCGCCCAGTTCGGTGCGCTGACGACGAACGCCGTTGCCGCCATTGAAACGGCCGACATCGCCGGCCTGAAGACCAATGTCATCGCCGCACTGAAATCGACGCAGCTGGCCGCGCTGGGCACCAACCAGATCGGCGCGCTGTCGACAACCCAGGTGGCCGCGCTGACGACCATTTCGGTGCAGGGCCTGAACACGGCGCAGATCGTTGCACTGTCGACCGACCAGGCGTCCGCGCTGACTTCGGCCCAGGTCGGCAGCCTGTCGACCGCCTCCATCGCCGCGCTGGAAACGGCCGACTTTGCTGCGCTGAAGAGCAATGCGATCACGGCACTGAAATCCACCCAGCTCGGTGCACTGACCACCGCGCAAGTCGTCGCACTGACCACCGCGCAAGCTGCCGCACTGGCCACGAATCAGGTCAATGCCCTGAGCACCGCAGCTGTCGCTGCCCTGGAAACGGCTGACCTGGCCGCGCTGAAGTCGGCCGCGATTACCGCGATGACGACGGCCCAGGTGGCTGCACTGACCACCAGCCAGGTTGCCGCCATGGGCAGCACGCAGATCGCCGCGCTGTCGACGACGCAACTGGCCAGCGCACTGACCACCGCGCAAGTGGTGGCCCTGAATTCCGCGCAACTGGGTGCCTTCAATACGGCCCAGTTCGGCGCGCTGTCGACGCTGGCGATCGCCGCCATCGAAACGGCCGACATCGCCGGCCTGAAGACGAACGTCATCGCGGCACTGAAATCCACGCAGCTCGCTGCCCTGGGCACCAACCAGATCGGCGCACTGTCGACGGCGCAGGTCGCCGCCCTGACGACCGCTTCGGTACAAGGCCTGAATACGGCGCAGGTCGTCGCGCTGTCGACCGACCAGGCTTCGGCACTGAGCTCGGCGCAAGTGGGCGTGCTGTCCACCGCTTCGATCGCCGCACTGGAAACGGCCGACTTCGCCGCACTGAAGTCGAACGCCATCCTGGCCCTGAAAACCAACCAGCTGAACGCGCTGACGACCGCGCAGGTCGTTGCGCTGACGACCGCGCAAGCTGCCGCACTGGCCACGAACCAGGTCAATGCCCTGAGCACGGCCGCTGTCGCTGCCCTGGAAACGGCGGACCTGGCGGCACTGAAGTCGGCCGCGATTACCGCGATGACGACGGCCCAGGTGGCGGCACTGACGACCAGCCAGGTTGCCGCGATGAGCAGCGCGCAGATCGCTGCGCTGTCGACCGCGCAACTGGCCAATTCGCTCAATACCGCGCAAGTGGTGGCGCTGAATTCGTCGCAACTGGGTGCCCTGAACACGGCGCAGTTCGGCGCGCTGTCCACGCTGGCGATTGCCGCCATCGAAACGGCCGACATCGCCGGCCTGAAGACCAATGTCATCGCCGCACTGAAGTCCACGCAGCTGGGCGCGCTGGGCACGAACCAGATCGGCGCGCTGTCGACCGCACAAGTGGCGGCCCTGACGACCGCTTCGGTACAAGGCCTGAACACGGCGCAGATCGTCGCACTGTCGACCGACCAGGCTTCGGCGCTGAGCTCGGCGCAAGTGGGTGTCCTGTCGACGGCTTCGATCGCCGCGCTGGAAACCGCCGACTTCGCTGCACTGAAGTCGAACGCGATCCTGGCCCTGAAAACCAACCAGCTGAACGCGCTGACCAGCTCGCAGATCGTGGCGCTGACGACCGCGCAGGCTGCCGCACTGGCCACCAACCAGGTCAACGCCCTGAGCACGGCCGCTGTCGCCGCACTGGAAACGGCTGACCTGGCCGCACTGAAGTCCGCCGCGATCACCGCGATGACGACGAGCCAGATCGCTGCCCTGACGACCACCCAGATCGCCGCCATGAGCAGCGCGCAGATCGGCGCACTGTCGACGTCGCAGCTGGCCAACTCGCTGAACACCGCGCAGGTCGTGGCGCTGAACTCGTCGCAACTGGGTGCCCTCAACACGGCCCAGTTCGGCGCGCTGTCCACGCTGGCGATTGCCGCCATCGAAACGGCCGACATCGTCGGCCTGAAAACCAATGTCATCGCCGCACTNNATCGGCGCACTGTCGACGGCACAACTGGCCACGGCACTGACCACCGCGCAAGTCGTGGCCCTGAACTCGGCCCAGTTCGGTGCCCTGAACACGGCGCAATTCGGCGCGCTGTCCACGCTGGCGATTGCTGCCATCGAAACGGCCGATATCGTCGGCCTGAAAACCAACGTCATCGCCGCGCTGAAGTCCACGCAGCTGGCTGCCCTGGGCACCAACCAGATCGGCGCCCTGTCCACCGCGCAAGTGGCGGCCCTGACGACCACGTCGGTACAAGGCCTGAACACGGCGCAGATCGTTGCACTGTCGACCGACCAGGCATCGGCGCTGAGCTCGGCCCAGGTGGCCAGCCTGTCCACTGCATCGCTGGCGGCCATGGAAACGGCCGATTTCACTGCGCTGAAATCGACGTCCATCGCTGCGCTGACGACCGCCCAGGTCTATGCGCTGAACACCTCGCAGATCGTCGCGCTGAACTCCGCCCAGCTGGGTGCGTTCTCGACTGCCCAGTTCGGTGCGCTGTCGACGAACGGCATTGCCGCGATCGAAACGGCCGATATCGTCGGCCTGAAAACCAACGTCATCGCCGCGCTGAAATCCACGCAGCTGGCTGCCCTGGGCACCAACCAGATCGGCGCCCTGTCCACCGCGCAAGTGGCGGCCCTGACGACCACGTCGGTGCAAGGCCTGAACACGGCGCAGATCGTCGCACTGTCGACCGACCAGGCTTCGGCGCTGAGCTCGGCGCAAGTGGGTGTCCTGTCGACGGCATCGATCGCCGCACTGGAAACCGCCGACTTCGCCGCACTGAAGTCGAACGCCATCCTGGCCCTGAAAACCAACCAGCTGAACGCGCTGACCAGCTCGCAGATCGTGGCGCTGACCACCGCGCAGGCTGCCGCACTGGCCACCAACCAGGTGAACGCCCTGAGCACGGCCGCTGTCGCCGCACTGGAAACGGCTGACCTGGCCGCGCTGAAGTCCGC
>DKJA01000146.1 GCA_002454505.1 Oxalobacteraceae bacterium UBA6704 | reverse complement strand
CAGCTGTGCCGCGACCTGGAAGCGCTGGGCAAGCAGGACACCACCCGCGGCGCCGCCGTACTGCTGTCGTCGATGGAGCAGGAGTTCGCCGCCGTCCGTCATTCGCTGTCCGCCATGCTCGTCAAGGAGTCCTAGATGGCTGCCCTTCCCTCCTCCAAACGCGGTACGGTGCTGGTGGCCGACGACGATCCCGTGATGCGCCTGCTGATGCTCGAGATGCTGGCCCAGGTGGGCCTCGACGCGATCGAAGCGGAAGACGGCGAACGGGCCCTCGCCTGCTTCGCGCACATCGCACCGGACCTTGTGCTGCTCGACGTCGACATGCCGCACCTGGACGGCTTTGCCGTGTGCCGGGCGATCCGCGCGCGCGAGCAGGAACATGGCAACGGCGCGGCCGTGCCGGTCATCATGGTCACCGGCAGCGACGACCTGGCCGCGGTGACCCATGCCTACGAGGCCGGTGCCACCGACTTCGTGTCGAAGCCGATCAACTGGCCGATCCTCGGCCACCGCGTGCTGTATGTGCTGCGCGCCAGCGACGCGATCGCCCGGCTGCGCATCGCCGATGCGCACAACCGCGCCGTGCTGGCGGCGATCCCGGACACGTTCTTCCGCCTGAGCCGCGACGGCTACTACCTCGATTACGAACAGGGCCACGATCCGGCGGCCGTGTTCACGCAGCGCGAGTGCGCCGGCCGGCACGTGCGCGACGTGCTGCCCCATCCGATCGCCGACCGGCTGCTGGAACAGCTGCATGGCGTGCTGGCCACGCAGACGATCCGCTCCGTCGACTACGAACTGCAGCGCGACGAAACCGTCCACCACTTCGAGGCGCGCCTGGTCGGCACCGGCGCCGGCGAAGTGCTGGGCCTCGTGCGCGACATCAGCGAACGCAAACGCACGGAAGAACAGATCCGCCGGCTGGCCTACTGCGACAGCCTGACGGGCATCCCGAACCGCCAGGCCTTCCTGGAAACGCTGGAGCGCGAACTGGCCCGCTCCAGCCAGCATGGCCGCAAGTTCGCCATCCTGTTCATGGACCTCGATTCGTTCAAGCGCATCAACGACACGCTGGGCCACAACGTGGGCGACCTGCTGCTGAAGGTGGTGTCCGAGCGGCTGCACGACACGATACGTCCCGGCGACGTGGTGGCGCACGACGCGGTGCTGGACAACGTGGCGCGCCAGCCGCCCAGCGGCAACCTGGCGCGCCTGGGCGGCGACGAGTTCACGATCCTGATCCCCGACCTCGACCGCGTCGAAGATGCGCTGAACGTGGCGCACCGGGTCAAGGACGCGATGCGCCGGCCGTTCCACCTGGACGGCCACGAGATCTTCGTCACGGCCAGCATCGGCATCTCGCTGTATCCGGAAGACGGCGAAGACTGCACCTCGCTGCTCAAGTATGCCGACACGGCGATGTACCACGCGAAGAACTGCGGCAAGAACAACGCCAAGCTGTACAGCTCCGCGCTGACGACGCAGATCATGAGCCACGTGAAGCTGGAAGTGGGCCTGCGCCGCGCACTGCAGAACAACGAGCTGTACCTGCAATACCAGCCGCAGATCGACGTGCGCGCCAACCGCATCGTCGGCGTCGAGGCGCTGGTGCGCTGGCGGCATCCGGAGCACGGCATCATTCCGCCCAACGACTTCATCCCGCTGGCCGAGGAGACGGGCCTGATCGTGCCGATCGGCGAATGGGTGCTGCGTACCGCCTGCAGCCAGGCGCGCGCGTGGCACCGGGAATGCCGGCATGGCGTGCGCGTGGCGGTCAACCTGTCGGCGCGCCAGTTCAAGGACGAGAACCTGGCGCAGACCGTGCTGTCGGTGCTGAACGACACCGGGCTCGATCCGCGCATGCTGGAACTGGAACTGACGGAGGGCACGCTGATGGACGATGCCCTCGCCACGCTGGCCACGCTGGAGCAGCTGCGCGCGATCGGCGTGTACCTGTCGATCGACGATTTCGGCACCGGCTATTCGTCGATGAACTACCTGAAGCGCTTCGACGTGCGGGCGCTGAAGATCGACAAGAGCTTCATCAGCGGCCTGCCGCAGGATTCGGAAAACGCGGCGATCACGCGGGCGATCATCGCGATGGCGCACGGCCTGAAGATGGCCGTGGTGGCCGAAGGCGTGGAGACGGACGAGCAGCTGGCGCTGCTGGAGCAGTATGGCTGCGACGTGGCGCAGGGCTATCTGCTGGGGCGGCCCACGGCCGAGGGGGCGATTGCGGAGATGCTGATGGCGCTCACCGAAGCGTAGGTGGGGACTGTCCCCGCAGGGGCCTGTCCCCGGGGTTGAAGTTAAGTGGCCCTTCGCCAACGTCAAGAACAACCCCGGGGACAGGCCCCCCCTTCGGGGACAGTCCCCTACGTGCTGCGTCTATCCAGCATCGCCCGCGCAATCGTCCCGGCATCCACATATTCCAGCTCGCCGCCCACCGGCACGCCGCGCGCCAGGCGGCTCACCTGCAGCCCGCGCGCCTTCAGCATTTCGCTGATGTAGTGCGCCGTCGCCTCGCCCTCGTTCGTGAAGTTCGTGGCCAGCACGACTTCCGCGACGACGCCATCGGCCGCGCGGGCCAGCAATTTCTCCAGGTGGATGTCCTTCGGGCCGATGCCGTCCAGCGGCGACAGGCGGCCCATCAGCACGAAGTACAGGCCCTTGTACGTCAGCGTCTGCTCGATCATCAGCTGGTCGGCCGGCGTTTCGACGACGCACAGCAGGTTGCGGTCGCGTGCCTCGTCGGCGCACATCTCGCACACTTCCAGTTCGGTGAAGGTATTGCACAAGGCGCAGTGATGCACCTGGTCGACCGCCTGGTACAGCGCGCGCGACAGCATCGCGGCGCCTTCCCGGTCGTGCTGCAGCAGGTGGAAGGCCATCCGCTGCGCCGACTTCGGACCGACGCCGGGCAGCCGGCGCAAGGCCTCGGTGAGGAACTCCAGCGACTTCGCCATGTGGGGATGCTTAAGGGTGGGGTTGCGGCAGGAAGGTCTCGAAGCCGTCCGCCGCCATCGTCGGCACGAACTCGGTGATCGCGTAGCTGGCGGCGCCGGCCTGGTTGAACGGGTCCAGCTCGATCACCGCTTCGACGTCCGCGCGGCTGTCGGCGGTGACGAGGATGATGCCGCCGGTGCGCGGCACCATGCGGCCCGACATCACGAACAGGCCGTTATCGTACTGCTCGCGCAGGAAGGCCCGGTGCGCCGCAAGCAGCGCATCGATCTCCTCCGTCGGCTTCAGGTACGTCAGCGTGACGATGAACATGATGTCGTTCGGATCCGCTTAGAAAGGCATCTTGAAGCCGGCCGGCAGGTTCATGCCGGACGTCAGGCCGCTCATCTTCTCGGCGGCGGTGGCTTCGGCCTTGCGCACGGCGTCGTTGAACGCGGCGGCGACCAGGTCTTCCAGCATGTCCTTGTCGTCGGCCAGCAGCGACGGGTCGATCGACACGCGCTTGACGTCGTTCTTGCAGGTCATCACGACCTTGACGAGGCCGGCGCCGGACTGGCCTTCGACTTCGATCAGCGCCAGCGATTCCTGCGCCTTCTTCATATTGTCCTGCATGGCTTGCGCCTGTTTCATCAGGCCGGCGAGCTGGTTCTTCATCATGATATGACTCCGTATTGAATAGTTAAATTAGTGGGCGGGCGTATCAGTGGGCAGGCGTCACAGGGGCGACGATCGAGCCGGGCACGACGAACGCGCCGAACGTGCTGACCATGCTCTGCACGAAAGGATCGCCGTGCACCGTTGCTTCCGCCTGGCGCTGGCACGCCTCGCGGTGCGCCTGCTGTTCGGCGGCCGTGGTGTACCACACCGGGCCGAGCGCCGTTTCCACGCGTGCCGGGCGGCCGAAGCGTTCCGTCAGCGCGGCCGTCAGCCGTTCGACATTGGGCGCCGAGCGCCACGTATCGATCGGGCAGCGCAGGCGGAACACGAGCGCGTCGGCATCGTCTTCGGTACCGATCTTGCACTCGATCAGTTCGGCCTGGGTAGCCAGCTGCTGCGCCACGCCGCGCAGCGGCAGGTGGGCGGCCAGCAGCGGCCAGTTGCCGTCCCAGTCCAGTTCCGGGACGGGCGTGATCTTGTATTCGTAGGTTGCCTTGGCTGGTGCGGCCTGGCGTGTCGGCATGGCCGGCTGCTGCGCCGGCCCTGCCGCCTGCTGGGCCGCCGGTGCGGACTGCTGCGCAACTGGCGCAGAAGCGGAACGCTGCGCGGCCGGCGCAGCCATGGCGCTGTCGTCGGAAAACTCGGTGACCCAGGGCGGCAGGTCGTCGTCGGCAGCTTGCTGCGGCGCGGCCACGGGCGGTGCTTCCAGCACGGCGGCGCCGCCGGCTGCCGGATGCGCATCTTCCCACGGTGCCGGACGGGCTGCCGCCTGCGGCGCCGGTGCTGGCGCGGCGACCGGTGGCGGTGCGGCCGGAGCTTCCGACTTCATCGGTGGCCGTGCGCCGGTACGCGCATACGTGCCGGCGCGGGACGCTTCGAGCGCCGCATCGATGGCCGCACGGGCCGGGCTGACGCGGCCCGAAGGTGCCGGCGCCGGTGCCGGAGCTGGCGGCCGCGGTGCCGGTGGCGGCGCTTCCTGGCGCGGCACGGCTGCAGCCACCACGGCCGGATGCGGCGCGACGGCGGCATGGCTGGCCTGCGCCGCCGATGCGGCACGGGCGGCCGGTGCCGGCGCGGGACGGCTGGCCGGCGCCGGACGTGCCGCTACCGGTGCCGCACCTTCGGCACCACCGACGCCGGGCCGAAAGGCCAGCATGCGCAGCAGCGTCATCGAGAAGCCCGCGTATTCGTCCGGCGCGAGACCCAGTTCATTGCGGCCGTGGACGGCGATCTGGTAATACAGCTGCACTTCTTCCGCATCGAATGCCGAGGACAGGCGGACGATGTCCGCATACTCCGGCAGGTCTTCCGGCACCGCGGCCGGCACCGACTGCGCCAGCGCGATCCGGTGCAGCAGCGTGCCGAGGTCCTGCAGCGCGCCGTTGTACGACAGGCTGCGGCTGGCCATCTCGTCGGCGACGGCCATCAGGTCCGCACCATCTTTATTGGCCAGCGCATCGAGCAGGCGGATCAGGTAGGACTGGTCCAGCGCGCCCAGCATGCCCTGCACCGCATCGAGCGTGACGGCGCCGGCGGCATAGGCGATCGCCTGGTCCGTCAGCGACAGCGCATCGCGCATCGAACCGTGCGCGCCTTGCGCCAGCAGGCGCAGCGCGGGCTGCTCGAACGTGACGCCTTCCTGGCCGAGGATGTTTTCCAGGTGGCCGACGATGTGCCCGGGCGGCATCTGCTTCAGGTTGAACTGCAGGCAGCGCGACAGCACGGTGACGGGGATTTTTTGCGGATCCGTCGTGGCCAGGATGAACTTGACGTGCTCGGGCGGCTCTTCCAGCGTCTTCAGCATTGCATTGAACGCGTGGTTGGTCAGCATGTGCACCTCGTCGATCATGTAGACTTTGAAGCGCGCATTGGTCGGCGCATACACGGCCTGCTCGAGCAGCTGCGCCATTTCGTCCACGCCGCGGTTCGATGCGGCATCCATCTCTATATAGTCGACGAAGCGGCCGCCGTCGATGGCCTTGCAGGCTTCGCACACGCCGCACGGGGTGGCGGTGATGCCGCCGGTGCCGTCCGGCCCCACGCAGTTCAGCGATTTGGCGAGGATGCGCGACAGCGTCGTCTTGCCCACACCGCGCGTGCCGGTGAACAGGTAAGCATGGTGCAGCCGTCCCGTACTCAGCGCATGGGTCAGCGCACGGACGACGTGCTCCTGGCCGACGAGCGTTTCAAAGTTCCGGGGACGGTATTTGCGGGCAAGGACTTGATAGGACATGGCGGGATTTTACCGCAGACGAGCCGTCATGAGGTCAACAATAGCCTTTGTGCCCCAGTTCGCTTACACTGAAATTTTCCTTTTGATAACTTGCCCATGAAGACTCTGCTGCTGCCGCTGCTGCTCGTCACACTGCCCGCCCTGGCCCAGACGGCGCCGGAGCGCGAATGGCTCTCTTATAAGAAGCTGATCGAAACTGCCCGCGTGGACCGCTTCTACGCGCTGCCCGCCGCCGAGCGCGACAAGCTGGACATGTTCATCCACCTGGAACCGTCCGGCAAGGACGTGCAGGTACGCGACGTGGTGCTGACGGTGGTTCATTCCGGCGGGCGCACCCAGCTGCGGCCCGACACGGAGGGCAACCTGCACCTGGTGCCGAACGCGGCCTGGCTGGCCGAGGACGCGAAGATCATGACCAACCAGCCGAAGGAGAAGAAGGTCGGCGCCGGCCCGGGCGTGAATGCGATCGTCCCGGCCGGCACGCAGTGGGAATATGGCGCGCTGATGGGCAGCATCCCGCAAGCCAACGCGGCGATCGACAAGATCGTTGGCGCGCTGAGCATGTTCGCGCCGTCGATCAAGTCGGTGATCCTGAAGTTCGACCAGCCGGCGCAGGTGACGATCCAGTCGAAGGCCGGCGCGAAACAATATGCCACCGACGGCAGGCAGCAGATCCGGTTGTGGCCGGACAAGGCGCTGCTGGCCGAGAATCCCGTGATGACGCTGACTGCGCGGCCGCGCGAGGCGGAGCTGGATTCGGAGTAAAACAGCAGCGCTGGGGACTGTCCCTGCAAGGGCCTGTCCCCGGGGTTGCTTTCATGCTTGCGCTGCCTGAAGTCAGCAGCAGCAGAGGGGACAGTCCCCATGAAAAAAAGCTGCCGAAGCAGCTTTTTTCTGAATGAGGAGGCGAGCCTGATCTGCGGCACTTGCGGTGAACAGCTGTGGCTGCTTCGTTCCCGACCTGACCAGGTTAGCCATGCCGCAATGCGCAGGGGCCCGCCAGACGTCATTATAACCGGTCCGGCGAATGCGTGGGAACTATAGTCCCAGCTGCTGCCAGATCGCGTCCACCTTCTGTTTCACTTCCGGCGTCATCTGGATGGTCGTGCCCCACTCGCGGTTCGTCTCGCCCGGCCATTTATTGGTCGCATCGATGCCCATCTTGCTACCCAGGCCGCTTACCGGCGACGCGAAGTCGAGGTAGTCGATCGGCGTATTGTCGATCAGCGTCGTGTCGCGCGTGGGGTCGACGCGGCTGGTGATGGCCCAGATCACTTCGTTCCAGTCGCGGATATTGACATCCTCGTCGACCACCACGATGAACTTGGTATACATGAACTGCCGCAGGAAGCTCCACACACCGAACATCACGCGCTTGGCGTGGCCGGCATACTGCTTGCGGATCTGCACGACGGCCATCCGGTAGCTGCACCCTTCCGCCGGCAAATGGAAGTCGGTGATTTCGCTGAACTGCTTCTGCAGCAGCGGCACGAACACTTCGTTCAGCGCCAGGCCCAGCATGGCCGGCTCGTCCGGCGGCTTACCTGTATACGTGGAGTGGTAGATCGGGTCGCGGCGCATCGTGATGCGGTCGATCGTAAACACGGGGAACCAGTCCTGCTCATTATAGTAACCGGTGTGGTCGCCGTACGGCCCTTCCAGCGCATGCTCGAAACCGGTCGGATGGTTCTCGTCCGGGTAGATATGCCCTTCCAGCACGATCTCGGCCTTGGCCGGCACGCGCAGCTCGCTGCCGATGGCCTTGGTCAGCTCGGTGCGGCTGCCGCGCAGCAGGCCGGCGAACTGGTATTCGGACAGCGTGTCCGGCACCGGGGTCACGGCGCCCAGGATCGTGGCCGGGTCGGCGCCCAGCGCCACCGCCACCGGGTACGGCTGGCCCGGGTTCCTGATGCAGTGTTCGCGGAAGTCCAGCGCGCCGCCCCGGTGCGCCAGCCAGCGCATGATGACTTTATTACGGCCCAGCACCTGCTGGCGGTAGATGCCCAGGTTCTGGCGTTTCTTGTTCGGGCCCTTGGTGATCACCAGGCCCCACGTGATCAGCGGCGCCACGTCGCCCGGCCAGCAGTGCTGGATCGGCAGGCGGGCCAGGTCGACGTCGTTGCCTTCCCAGACGATTTCCTGGCACGGCGCGCCGCGCGTTTCCTTCGGCGCCATGTCCCAGACGGCTTTCACCAGCGAGCCCATGTCCATGATGTCCTTGAAACCCTTCGGCGGCTCCGGCTCCTTCAGCCGCGCCAGCACGTGGCCGATACGGCGCAGCTCGCTGACGTCGTTGGCGCCCATGCCCAGTGCGACGCGGCGCTGCGTGCCGAACAGATTGCCGAGGACAGGCATGTCAAAACCCGCAGGATTCTGAAACAGCAGAGCAGGTCCGCCGACCCGCAACGTGCGGTCGCAGATCTCTGTCATCTCAAGATGTGGTGAAACTGATAAGGAAATCGGCTTTAATTCGCCGATTTTTTGCAATTTAGCAATGAAATCCCTTAGATCTGAATATTTCATACAATTTTTACGTTTTTTTCACTGTGGACGGCCGGCGTGAACTCATCCGGACAAGTACTTGATTCTATTGGTTTTTGCCAATTCGCGTCGCGCGCTATCAGATCTAAAAGTTATATAGAACTCGCGTGTTAGTATTGACGTGATATAAAACGGCTTCTACAATTCGTCCTACTTGAAGAGGGCATGGCAAAAATGCCAACAAAATCTGCCGCTCATTCATTCACGGAGTCGGGGCTCCACATGACATTTTAAGGAGTGTTTCTCAAGGCGTCTGCCTTACCTCCCCCGAGTAAAGTTGTATTGCGACTGGTTTCACTGACAAATCAGCTCTAGCAAGCAATGAAGACGTTCGGCCACTACGCCTCTCCGGCGACGCCGAGCGATAACGAATCTGATGCACGGCAATTGCACAGCAACGGTGCTTCGCGTTTACACGCGTGGCGGGGGCATGCTTTTACGGACATTGCAGGGAGTTCTATGGATAATCGTTTCACTGGGTTGGCATTGGCCGCCCGCTCGCTGGCCCTCGGACCAGTCGCGCGCTTAGGTGCGCAACGCATCACGCTGCGCAGCGTGTTTACTACTACGCAACATGCTTTCACGATCTTCGGCGTCACCGCCATCGTCGTTCTCGCCGTCCTCTACATGCGCCCGGACCTGGCGCACGCCTTCTCCAAATCGCTGAGCGACGAGCCGGCAGTGCCGGCCGCCGTCGCCGTCGTCACAGCCCCCAAGCTGCACGAACTGATGGAAGCACCGGTCGCACTGAACAGCGCGCCAACGCCAGCCGCTGCCGCCGCCATCCTGACGCCGGCCGAGGAAAAAGCCCTGCTGGGCACCCGCAAGCAGCAGGAATGGGTGACGTCCTGGCTGTCCAAGCGCTACCGCGTGGCCAACGATGCCACCAATATGCTGGTTTCCACCGCCTACATGACGGCCCGTGAAATCAAGCTGGACCCGCTGCTGATCCTGGCCGTGATGGCGATCGAATCGCGCCTGAACCCGTTCGCCGAAAGCCCGGTGGGCGCGCAGGGCCTGATGCAGCTGATGCCGCCGACCGCGCGTCGCTTCGGTGTCACCGACTCCTACGACGCCGCGCAGAACATCCGCGGCGGCGTGCAGTACCTGTCGTGGCTGCTCAAGCGCTTCAATGGCAATCTGACCCTGGCTGCGGCCGGGTACAACGCCGGCGAGGGCGCGGTCGATCGCCACGGGGGCGTGCCGCCCTACAGCGAGACCCAGTACTACGTGAAGCGCGTCGCCCTGTTGGCCGACCGCTATCGCGGCGCCACCGCGTCCACGCAGTAATCCCCAGTCGTTTTCGACCCCGCATTGGGAAGGCCGGCCGTTGGCCGGCCCTCGCGCTCTCACCACCATTGTGTCGCCGAGTCAGGTTCCGCTATAGTCGATCAGGATTCATTGTGGACTGGCCCCCACCGGTCTGCTGGCAGCCTCAAGCTACCTAAATCAATATCGGAGTGCCGGATGGCCAACGATGGGGTAAACGATCCAGTCAACACTGGACGTCGACGATTTCTTTCAGCAACCACTGCAGTGGTGGGAGCGGTCGGCGTCGGTTTCGCAGCAGTTCCGTTCATCAAGTCCTGGAATCCCAGTGCCCGCGCCAATCTGGCCGGTGCGCCCGTGACCGCCGACATCAGCGCGTTGCAGGAAGGCCAGGGACTGGTCATGGAGTGGTGTGGCCAGCCGATCTGGATCGTCAGGCGCTCCAAGGCCATCCTCGAGGCGCTGCCCAGTCTGGATGGGCGCCTGAGGGATCCCGAGTCCAAGGTTGCCGACCAGCAGCCCGCCTACGTCCTCAAGCAGAACCCCGAATTCCGCTCGATCAAGGCCGAGGTCTCGGTCCTGGTCGGGCTGTGCACGCACCTTGGCTGCTCGCCCGAGATGGTGGCCGAGATCCGCCCCGAGCCTTACGACCCGGAATGGAAGGGCGGCTACTTCTGCCCCTGCCACAAGTCCCGGTTCGACATGTCCGGGCGCGTCTTCGATGGCGTTCCGGCGCCGATCAACCTGCTGGTGCCACCGCACCATTACCAGGATGACAGCACCATCATCATCGGCGTCGATCCGCAGGGGGCAGCCTGATCATGGCCAACATCCTTTCCCGTACCGCCACCGGCGTCGCCGACTGGGTCAATGCCCGCGCGCCCGGTCTGATGCCGGTGTACCGCAAGCACGTGAGCGAGTACTACGCGCCGAAGAACTTCAACCTCTGGTACTACTTCGGTTCGCTGGCCCTGCTGATCCTGGTCAACCAGATCGTGACCGGCATCTTCCTCACCATGCATTACAAGACCAGCGCCGCCGAAGCGTTCGCCTCGGTCGAATACATCATGCGCGACGTCGAGTGGGGCTGGCTGATCCGCTACATGCACTCCACCGGGGCCTCGCTGTTCTTCATCGTGGTCTACCTGCACATGTTCCGCGGCCTGATGTACGGCAGCTACCAGAAACCGCGCGAGCTGGTCTGGATCCTGGGCATGCTGATCTACCTGGTGCTGATGGCCGAAGCGTTCATGGGCTACGTGCTGCCGTGGGGGCAGATGTCGTTCTGGGGCGCGAAGGTGATCATCTCGCTGTTCGGCGCCATTCCGGTGATCGGCAACGGGCTCACCGAATGGATCATGGGCGACTACCTGCCCAGCGACGCCACCCTCAACCGCTTCTTCGCCCTGCACGTGATCGCGCTGCCGCTGGTGCTG
>DKJA01000082.1 GCA_002454505.1 Oxalobacteraceae bacterium UBA6704 | reverse complement strand
GGTGCCGGACAGGCCCTGGCCGACGAGGCCCGCATCGGGAGTCTTGTAGATCGTCACGCCGGACAGCAGCTCGGACGGGTACTGGTCGAATTCGACGCTGCGGTTGTCGCCGGTGGACACCTGTTCGCGGCCGTTCAGCAGCGTGGTGGAAAAGTCCGGGGACAGGCCGCGCACGGAGATCACCTGGGCACGGCCGGCCACGCGCTGGGCGGCCAGGCCGGGCAGGCGGGCGATCGATTCGGCGATGGAGACGTCCGGCAGCTTGCCGATGTCTTCGGCGGAGATGGCTTCGACGATCGACGTCGCATCCTTCTTCACGGAGATGGCGTCCTCGATGCCGCGGCGGATGCCCGTCACGGTGACCGTCGCCATCGGCGCCGCCTCTGCGGCAGGTGCAGCCTGTTCTTGGGCGAATGCCGGGTTGGCCAGTGCAGCGACGAACAGTGCGCAACCGGCAGCCACTGGACTGAGTTGCAGGGCCGTGCGCGTGCAGCGCTCAGGCGCGAAGAATTTCATTGAGGTCCCCTCACTTTGACGACGATATTTCCCATGTGCGACGCTTAGCTCAACTACACAGGAATCCAAGGAAAATGGACGCTCTTTTAGACGTCCTACAAGAATTTTGTACTAAAACTAGATTGGGTGTCAATTAAAGTTCAGTCCGACTACGTGGAAATACGGGGCCTCACAGGGCGGTACGGAACGAAAACTACGTTTCCGTTGTACGGCAGATACAAGGCCCAGCACGACGTTGTGTAGTGGAACTACAGATTTATCTAGCCAGTGTGAAATTTTCGATCAAAAATGTAATTTATGACCACACTGCTGCCGTTCGCCGGACAAAGAACGGATTTATGGGACCGGCATCGGCGCCCGTGCGTTTGCGCACCGCACCCATTCCTATAGTATTCTGCGGCCCGAGCGCAGCTGAACCGTGCCCCAAGAGCACTGTAGTTGCACTACTTGATGAAGGAGACACCGTGATTCGCCCCACCCGCCCCACTCTGGCAATGCTGGCCATGCTTGCCACGCACGCCTGCGCCACCGAACTGACCGTGCCGTTCGCCGGCTGGCACAAACAGGAGACCGTGCGCTTCGCCACGCCGGACGAGCAGGCCGCGCTGCGCACCTACACGCACGGCACGTCGATGCCGCTGCGCGCTGGCGACCCGCAGCAGGTGAGCTATGCGGAGACGGCCGGCGTGCCGCGCGTGCGCAGCGGGAACCTCGCCTTCGACGCGCTGTTCGCGCAGGCCGGCGCCGAGATGCGGCAGGATGCCGTGGCGGCGATCCGCGACGACAGCTACAACGATGGCCAGCCGATTCCCTGCGCATGCTTTGCCACGGGCGAGAAATGGCACTACGTATGGACGCGCGATCTCTCCTACGCGGCGCACCTGGGCCTGGCGATGCTGGACCCGGTGCGCGTGAAGAATTCGCTGCAGTTCAAGCTGTCCGGCTACCGCGCCGGTAGCCATAAGGCGGACGAAGTGCCGGGCAGCGCCGACGGCCTGCAGATCATCCAGGACACGGGCAGCGGCGGCAGCTGGCCCGTCAGCACGGACCGCGTGACATGGGCGTTCGGCGCCGTCGAAGCGCTGAAGGCCTTGCCGGCCGCCGAACGTGCCGCCATCGTGCCGGTGGCGCTGAAAGCCTTGACGAACACGATCGAAATCGACCGCGTGGCCGCCTGGGATGCCGCGACGGGCCTGTACAACGGCGAGGAGTCCTTCCTCGACTGGCGCGAGCAAAGCTACGCCAGCTGGATTCCGGACCAGCTGGCCAGCATGGCCACGTCGCAGGCGCTGTCCACCAATGTGGCGCACTGGCAGGCGCTGACGCTGGCCGCGCAGCTGGCAACGGAACAAAGCGACGCCGCAACCGCCAGGCGCTACACCGGCTGGGCCGCGGACCTGAAGGCGGCCATCAACCGCCGCCTGTGGCTGCAGGATGCCGGCATGTACAGCAGCGTCACGGCCGGCCATTTCGACGGCGCGCCCATGCACAAGTTCGACTGGCTGGGCCAGGCGCTGGCCATCGTCACCGGCATCGCCGATACGGAGCAGGCGGCCAGCATCCTCGCCCATTATCCGCATGGCCCGCTGGGCGCGCCGGTGATCTGGCCGCAGCAGCCGGGCCGCGCCGTTTACCACAACCGCGCGATCTGGCCTTTCGTCACCGGCTATGGGCTGCAGGCGGCGATCCGGCTGCAGAACGTGGCGGTGGCCGATGCGGCCTACGACACGCTGCTGCGCGCGGCGGCCGTCAATGCGTCGAACATGGAGAACTTCGAGTGGCTGTTGGGCCGCACGATGCTGGACCTGCCGGACCAACAGTCGGGCCCCGTCGTCAATTCGCGGCGGCAGCTGTGGTCCGTCGGCGCCTATCTGGGCGCCGTGGTCGGCGGCGTGTTCGGCGTGCAGACGACGAACGACGGCATCTCGGTAGCGCCTTTCATCACGGCGAAACTGCGCAGCGAGACCCTCAAGAACAGCGACAACATCACGCTGGCCAACCTGCAGCTGCAGGGCCGCCACGTCGATGTGCGCATCGCACTGCCGAAGGTGCAGCAGCAGGCCGGCTACTACGCCGTGCAATCGGTGACGCTGAACGGCAAGGCCGTCGATGCGGCGAACATCCGCTGGAGCCAGCTGCAGGAGTCCAACACGATCGACGTGCAGCTGGGCGCCCTGCTGCCCGGCCGGCAGGCCATCACGCGCGTGACGGCCTCGCCGGTCGAAACGGATCCCGCCGTGTTCTCGCCCGCCGAACCGGCCATCGCTTCGTTCACGCGCGGCGCGCACGGCGTGACGCTGAAGTTCGACGCGGCGCCGGTCAGGGGCACTTACTACAATGTGTACCGCGACGGCGGGCTCGTTGCCGGCAAGGTGACGGCGGCTGCGTGGACGGATGCCAAGCCGGGCGGCGCTTCGTGCTACGCGGTGGAAGCCGTATTCTCGTCCTCGGGAAATCGCAGCCATCACAGCGCCCCTTCCTGCATCGGCACCGCGATCGACGTGCCGGTGGCCGGCGGCGTGCTGCGCAACTGGGGTGCGCCGTCCGATAGCTTCCGTTCCGACGGGATCGCGGTGAAGCAGGCCGGCACGTACGCGGTGCAGGTCCGCTACCGCAACAACGCGCACCAGATCAACCTGGGCACCAGCGGCGGCGTCAAATGGATGAAGGTGCGCGATGGCGCCGGCAGCGTGATTGCGCAAGGCGTGGTGCAGTTGCCGCATTCGCCTGCCGGGCAGACCGTCTATTCGACGCCGCTGGCGGTCACGTTGAAACCGGGCGCGTATGCCGCCGAGCTGACGGACTTCATGAACATGAGCTATCTGCAGGCGAATGCCACGTATGGGGATGCTGGCGGCAAGGCGGGGGCGTCGAACCGGTTCGATATTTACGGGGTGCGGGTGATGCGCGTGGAGCGGTGAGGGAGATTTACTGACACGTCCCAAAAACAGCCCCGGGGACAGGCCCCTGCGGGGACAGTCCCCCTACCGTGCGAATTCCAGGCGGTACAGGTTCGTGCCCTGGTCCTCCGGCGTCAGGTGCACGAGTTCCTGGAAGCTCAGTCCCAGCTTCTTCAATAGCGCATTCGATGCCGTGTTGGCGGGGCTGGTGATGCCGTACAGCCGCAGCAGCCGCAGCTCGTCGCGCGCATACGCGACCACGGCCGCTGCTGCTTCATACGCATAGCCGTGGCCCCAGTACGGCGGCGAGATCGCATAGCCGATGTCCGTGTCGGGCAGCGTGTCGCGCCGGATCAGGCCGCACAGCCCCAGCAGCGCGCCGTCTTCCTTGCGCTCGACCACGTACAGCGAGTAGCCGAGCCGGCGCTGCATCTGCATCGCGCCGGACAGGATATTCGCGCGCGCCCCTTCCAGCGTGCGGATGCCCTTGTCGCCGATGTTCGCCAGCCATGAAGGATCGTTGATCAGCGCCAGGTAGAACGCCGCATCGTCCGTCGTTAGCGTGCGCAGGGACAGCCGGGCCGTCTCCAGGATCTTCATCGTGCGCCCTGGTGGCGGAAGTCCACCGCATCCGGCCGCCCGGGCAGGTCCAGCCGCGACACGGCGCGGGGCGCTTCGGCCACCACGCGGCCGCGGCGCATCACCAGCCGCCGCGCCGCGCGCAACCGGATCGCTTCCACCGGATTGGCCGCATCGAGCAGCACCAGGTCGGCGTGGCAGCCAACTTTCAAACCATAGCCTTCCAGCCCGAGGATGCGCGCCGGGTTTTCGGTGACGGCGGCAAAGCACGCCTGCATGCCTTGCTGGCTCGTCATCTGCGCCACGTGCAGGCCCATGTGGGCCACTTCCAGCATGTCGCCGGAGCCCATGCCGTACCACGGGTCCATCACGCAGTCGTGGCCGAACGCCACGGTGACGCCGGCCGCCATCAGCTCCGGCACGCGCGTCATGCCGCGGCGTTTCGGATACGTGTCGTGGCGGCCCTGCAGCGTGATGTTGATGAGCGGGTTGGCAATCGCCGCCACGCCGCTTTCGGCGATCAGCGGTATCAGCTTGCTCGCATAATAGTTGTCCATCGAGTGCATCGACGTCAGGTGCGAGCCCGTCACGCGGCCGTGCAGTTTCAACCGGTGCGTCTCGGCCGCCAGGGTTTCGATGTGGCGCGACAGCGGATCGTCCGACTCGTCGCAATGCATGTCCACCATCAGGCCCTGCGCCGCGGCGAACTCGCACAGCAGCCGCACGGACTCGGCACCGTCCGCCATCGTGCGCTCGAAGTGCGGAATGCCGCCGACGACGTCGACACCCATCGCGATGGCCCGCTTCAGGTTGGCGAACGCGGTGGCGCTGCGCAGCAGGCCATCCTGCGGGAAAGCCACCAGCTGCATGTCCAGATACGGCGCGACACGGCGCTTCACGTCCAGCAGCGCCTCGACGGCCAGCAGCCGGTCGTCGCACACGTCGACGTGGGTGCGGATCGCCAGCAGGCCCCGCGCCACCGCCCAGTCGCAGTAGCGCAGTGCGCGTTCGACCAGCGCCTCCTGCGTCAGCTCCGGTTTCAGCTCGCCCCACAGCGCGATCCCTTCCAGCAGCGTGCCGCTGGCGTTCACGCGCGGCAGGCCATACGACAGCGTGGCATCCATGTGGAAGTGGGCATCGACGAACGGCGGCGTGACGAGGCTGCCCTCGGCATCGATCTCCCGCGCGCCCTGCACCGGCAGGCGCGGACCGGTGGCGGCAATGCGGCCGTGCTGCACGGCGATGTCGATACCCGTGCTGCCATCGGGCAGTGCGGCGTTGCGGATGACGATGTCCATCGGTGGGCTCCGGGATGACGATGGCCGATTGTAGGCAGAGCGCGGCGGTTCTGCCAACCATGACCGTCCGGACACTGCTGGAAGGCAATGTTGCAATGCATCACTTTACTAATGAAAGTCGAGAAAAGCGCTTTCCAAGGCCTGCTTTCGTGGCTAGAATGCTTTTATTGCATTGCACCATCTCGGTTGCAGCTTGATTCTTGCAGCTTGATTCTTTCAGCTTGATTCTTGCACCATTCATCGACTAACAGGAGAGCTTATGTCCTCGCTTTTGTCCGCGTTCATCCCCTCGGTTCCCGAACAGATTGCCGCAACGGGCAAGTCGCAGCTTGAAAGCCAGCTGAATTTCCTGACTGGCGTGGTAGCCAAAACGGTGGACGGCGCGCAACAGGTCGTCGCGCTGAACCTCCATACGGCCCGCACCGCCGCCGAACGTGCCACCGCCGCCACGCGCCAGCTGGCCGAAGCCAGGGATCCGCGCGAAGTGCTGAACGTGGTGCGGCCCCTGTCCGCGCTGGAAGGCGCGCTGGCTTATGGCCGCGAACTGTTTTCCATCGCCAGCAACACGCACGTGCAACTGCTGCAGGTGGCCCGCGACGGCTTCCGCGCACCGGCGCTGCCCACGGCCGCCGCACCGACGCTGACGCTGGCCGCACCGGCGGTCGCGGAGACCATCGAAGCGGCCGCCGAGCCCGTGTTTGCGCTGGCCGAACCGGTGGCCGAAGCGGCAGTCGACAGCGCGCAGCAGGTAACGGAGGCGATCGAGCAGTCGGCAGCCGCCGTCGCTGAAACGGCACCTGCCGCGGCCACGTCGGAACTGCTCGATGGCGAACCGGCCGCGGCGCCCAAGGCCGCTCGTACCAGGCCGGCCGTCAAACCAGTTGCCGAAGCGGTGGCCAAGCTGGCCGACAAGCCGTCCACCACGCTGAAATCCATCTCGCCGGGCAAGCCCCGCAAGTCCTGACTTCCCCACTGTAATCCCCTGCCGCACAGGCCGGACCCGCCATGGGTCCGGTGCGCCCGGCGCGCCTGGCCTGCCTGATGTATCCTAGCGCCCTTCAACAAGGATATGTCATGAGTTTATCGAGGCTAATCAGCGGCTTCGTGCGGTCGCATTGGCGCTCGTACGCCGCCGCCGGCGCGATGCTGGCCCTGGTCGCCGTCATCGGCGTCTGGATCCCCCGCAAGATCGGCGCGATGATCGACGCGCTGGCCGCGCACCGCATGAGCCACGGCGAACTGCTCGAAGGCATCGGCCTGCTGCTGGTGATCGGCGTGGCCAACTACGGCCTGCGCGTGGCATGGCGCATCCGCCTGTATTCGGCCGCCTACCGCCTCGGCGTGGAACTGCGCACGCGCTTCTACCGGCGCCTGACGCTGCAGGGCCCCGGCTTCTACCAGAAACAGCGCACCGGCGACCTGATGGCGCTGGCCACCAACGACATCGATGCGATCGAGCAGGCGGCCGGCGAAGCGATGCTGGCCGGCTTCGACGGCATGATGTCGCTGGTGCTGGTGATCGGCGTGATGGTGCTGGGCGTGGACTGGCGCCTCGCGCTGTTCGCGCTGATCCCGTTCCCGCTGATGGCGTATGCGTTCTGGCGCATCTCCAGCCACATTCATACCGCGTCGAGCGATTCGCTGAAACGCTTCGCGGCGCTGAACGACCACGTGCAGGAAACGCTGACCGGCGTGCGCACGCTGCGCACGCTGGGCCTCGAACAGCGCAGCGCCGACACGTTCGCGCAGCTGGCCGGCAAGGCGGCCGATGCCAGCCTGACGGCGCAGCGCTGGGAAGCGGCCTACGAACCGGCCGTGGGCCTGACGCTGACGGCCGCCACCGGCCTGTCGCTGGGCCTGGGCGGCTACCTGGTGTGGACCGACCAGCTGACCATCGGCGCGCTGACGAGCTTCTCGATGTACCTGGGCCAGCTGATCTGGCCGATGTTCGCGGCCGGCTGGGTGCTGTCGCTGATCGAACGGGGCCGCGCCGCGTGGGCGCGGCTGCAGCCGATGCTCGATGCGCCGCTGACCATCGAGGACCGCGGCACCATCGCGCAACTGGCACCGGGCGAACTGAAGGTCGAGCACCTGACCGTCTGCTACCCGGGCCAGACGGAACCGGCACTGACCGACGTGTCGCTGCAGCTGCAGCCGGGCCAGACGCTGGGCCTCGTCGGCCCCACCGGCGCCGGCAAGTCCACGCTGATCCGCGTGCTGCTGCGCCAGCTCGCGCCGCAATCGGGCAGCGTGACATGGGCCGGCCACGCGCTGCCGGACTACCAGCTGGCCGCGCTGCGCGGCGCGATCAGCTGGGTGCCGCAGGAGTCGTTCCTGTTCTCCGCCACGATCGCCGAAAACATCGCACTCGCCAAGCCGGACGCGACGCGCCAGGACGTCGAGCATGCGGCCGACCTGGCGGCGATCCACGACGACATCCTGCTGTTCCCGCACCGTTACGAGACGGAGGTGGGCGAGAAAGGCATCACGCTGTCCGGCGGCCAGCGCCAGCGCGTGGCGATCGCCCGCGCGCTGCTGTCCGATAACGACCTGCTGCTGCTGGACGATGCGCTGTCCGCCGTCGATACGGGCACCGAGACGCGCATCCTCGAACACCTCGAACAATTGCGCCGCGCGCGGCCGGTACGCAGCGCGATCATCGCCAGCCACCGGCTGTCCGCCGTCGTCGATGCGGACCAGATCGTGGTGCTGAAACAGGGCCGCATCGTGGAACGGGGCACGCACGACGAACTGCTGGCACTGGACGGCTGGTATGCCAGCCAGTGGCGCTACCAACAACTGGAGGCCAGCATCGATGCAGCCTGACCGACGCAAGAACACCGAGAAACCGCACAAGCAGCAGATAAGCCAGGCATTCGGCCTGCTGCGCCAGGCCGCCGATCCGGACAGGCACCACCTGGGCTGGGCCGTGCTGTGGCTGGCCTGCGCCGCCGGCCTGGAGGTACTTGGCCCGCTGCTGGGCAAACGGCTGATCGACGAACACCTGCTGCCGCGCGTGCTGGACTGGCAAAGCATGGCGCTGCTGCTGGCCGGCGTGGTGCTGACCGGCTGCGTCGCCTCGTGGCTGCGCTACCTGCAGCTGGTGCGGCTGTCCGGGCTGGCCATGCGCTCGGTGCAGCGGCTGCGCGAGCGCGTCTACGGCCATGTGCTGCGGCTGCCGATGGCTTACTTCGACCGCGCCATCACGGGCCAGCTCGTGTCGCGCGTGACCAACGACACCGAGGCGGTCAAGGGCCTGTACATCCAGGTGCTGTTCGTCATGCTGGACAGCTCGATCGTATTGGTTGGGACGGTGGCCGCGATGGCCTGGCTGGACTGGCGCCTGATGGCGATCGTCGTGGCGCTGCTGCCCTTCGTGTTCCTGATCGTGTGGGCCTACCAGCGGCTGTCCGCGCCGGCCGTGGCGAAAGCGCGCCAGCTGCGCAGCGACATCAACGCGCAGATGGCCGAATCGATCGGCGGCATGAGCGTGCTGCAGGCCAGTAATGCGCAGCGCCGCTTCGGCGAACGCTTCGCCCGCACCAACGACGACCAGTACACGCAGCGCGTGGCCGAGATCCGCGCCAACGCGTGGCTGCTGCGGCCCGCGCTGGACATGCTGAACGTGATCCTGCTTGCTTCCGTCATCTACGTGTTCGGCCTGCGCGCGGAAAGCAGCGTGCTGGGCGCCGCCGAAGTGGGCGTGCTGTATGCGTTCATCAGCTATATCGCGCGGGTGATCGAGCCGCTGATCCAGATCACCATGCAGTTCAGTCAGCTGCAGCAGTCGGTGGTGGCGACGGCCCGCGTGGCCACGCTGCTGGACGAAGCGGGCGCGCCGGAACATGGCCGTGCCGGCGGCGTCGCGGGCAAGGAGGTGCCGGGCGCGCCGGCCATCGCGGTACGCAACCTGGATTTCGCCTACGTCGATAACCAGAAGGTGCTGCACGACTTGTCGCTGGAGATTCCGCATGGCGCCTTCTACGGCATCGTCGGCCACACGGGCAGCGGCAAGTCCACGCTGCTGTCGCTGCTGCTGCGCTATTACCCGGCGCGGCCCGGCAGCATCCTGATGAACGGCGTGCCGCTGGACGAGATCGACAACGACACGTTCCGCGCCAACGTGGGCCTGGTGCCGCAGGACCCGTTCCTGCTGGCCGCCTCCGCTTGCGAGAACATCGACATGGGCCGCGGCCTGCCCCGCGCACGCATCGAGCAGGCGGCACGCGCGGCCCATGCGCACGACTTCATCATGGCGCTGGAAGATGGCTACGACACGGTGCTGGGCGAAGGCGGCTCGCGGCTGTCGTCCGGCCAGAAGCAGCTGATCGCGATTGCCCGCGCACTGGCAGGACAGCCCCGCGTGCTGCTGCTGGACGAAGCCACGTCGCGCATCGACAGCCAGACGGAGCAGGTGGTGCAGCAGGCGCTGGACGAACTGCGCGGCCAGGTGACCATCGTGGCGATCGCGCACCGGCTGTCCACCATCCGCGATGCGGACCGCATCGTCGTGCTGAACCACGGCCGCATCGCCGAGGAAGGCCCGCACGACGCGCTGATGCGCATTGACGGCGGCCTGTACCAGCGGCTCTACCTGCTGCAGCAGCTGGCCGCCTGATCGCGGTCGAAGATGCCATTAAAACAATTGTGTTGCGTAAATGCCCGTTGCAGGTAACGAAGTAGTAAAAAATCATTTCCGCGGCATGCGGCCACGGGCAAGCGGCCTATAATCGGGCGATAGCCGCGCCCCACTGCGCGCGGTGCAGCACGAGGATTACCCATTGCCCGGTATCGCGCCTTTCTCCTTTTTCCGCCGTTCCCGCCCGTCCGTACGACTGACTGCGCTGCTGCTTGCCGCGGCGTTTTCCGGCCACCCGCCCGCCATGGCGGCGCCTCCCACGCGGCTCGACCTCCAGCTGGAGCAGACGCGCGAGATGGTGCGCTTCGTGCCGGACGACGCCGTGCAGCGGCTGCGCGGACTGGAAGCGCAGGCGCGCAGCGCGCCGGTGGCCACGCATGCCGAATTCCTCAGCCTGTACAGCAGTGCCGTGCGCCGGGCCGGCGACAATCAGCGCGGCCTCGCGCTGGCCGAAGAACTGGTGGCTTACGGCCGCGCCCAGCATGACGACGTGGCCCTCGCCAAGGGTCTGCTGACGCGCACCTATTCGCTGTTCGCGCTGAACCAGCTGGCCGCGGCACGCGCGGCGGCGTTCGAGGCGGAACGCGTCGCCCAGTTCACCACCGACCTGCCGCTGCGGGTGCAGACGATGATCACGGCCGGCCAGTCGTTCCAGGAACAGGGCAACTACCCGGCAGCGCTGGCCAAGCTGCAGGCCGCCACCGACCTGTCGCGCCGCATCGCCGACGACAAGGTGCCGCTGGCCAGCGCGCTCAATGCGCTGGTGCAGCTGTACACGGACATGCGCCAGTACGAGAAAGGCTGGGAAACCCAGCAGGAATCCGTGGCCGTGGCACGCACGATGGCGTCGCCGGGCCGCCTGGCGATTGCGCTGTCCACCGAATACGGCCTGGCGATCGATTCCGACCAGCCGGCGCGGGCCCGCCGCGCGCTGCTCGACGGCCTGGCCGTCGAACGCCGGCTGGGTGCGCGCCAGATGATCGCCAAGACGCTGGTGAACCTGTCCGACAGCTATCTGAAGGACGGCAACAATGTCCGCGCGCTCGACTACGCGGACCAGGCACTGAAGGCCGCCACCGCCGTGCAGAGCACCACCGACGCGGCCATCGCCCGCGTCAACCTGGGCCAGGCCTACCTGGGCATGGGCCGCACGGCCGAAGGCAAGAAGCAGTTCGAGGCCGGCCTGGTCGAATACGAGAAAGGCGGCAAGAAGCCCGACATGCAGCGCCTGCTGGTCGAATACGGCGCGGCGCTGGAACGGGCCGGCGACCATGCGGCCGCCATCGCCGCGTATCACCGCGAGCGCACGCTGTCCAACGAGCTGTTTGCCGAACAAAGCCGCAAGGCCGTGCTGGAACTGCAGCAGAAGTACGACACCGAAAAGAACCAGCAGCAGATGGAAGCGCTGCGCCAGGAGAACCGGGTGAAAAGCGCGGAACTGGACAACCGCCGCCTGCAGCAGAAGATCTGGTGGCTGCTGGCCGTCGTCACCGCGCTGGTGGCCGTCATCGTGGGGCTGTTGTACCGCAAGGTCCGGCAGGCCAACGCGCAGCTGGAAGTAAAGAACCTGGAACTGAAGCAGCAGAGCGTGCTCGATCCGCTGACGGCGCTGTACAACCGCCGCCACTTCCAGGAATTCATGCGCCACCATGCGCTGGTGGAGCGCCGCGCCGCCCCTGCCGGCGACGACATCGTCGGTGCGCTGTTCCTGCTGGACGTTGATCACTTCAAGCACGTCAACGACACTTACGGCCACGCGGCCGGCGATGCGGTATTGCGGATGATCGCGGAAAACCTGCGCATCGCGCTGCGCGAGACGGACATGATCGTGCGCTGGGGCGGCGAGGAATTCCTCGCCTTCCTGCCGTCCGTCACGCGCGACGGCGTGGACGACGTGGCACGCCGCATCCTGCAGGCCATCTCGTCGCAGTCGCTGGAATACCAGGGCACGCAGATCCAGGTCAATGTGTCGGTGGGCTTCGCGCCGTTCCCGCTGGTGCCGGGCGATACGCCTTTGTCATGGGAGCGCGCCGTCAACCTGGTGGACATGACGCTGTACCTGGCCAAGTCGCACGGCCGCAACCGCGCCTACGGCGTGCGCGGCTTCGCCAATTTCGCGCAGACGTCGATGGAGGCGATCGAGCAGAACCTGGAGATGGCGTGGCGGAACGGCTTCGTCGACCTGTCCATCGTGCTGGGCGACGCACCGGACGTACCACCGTCGAACGTGGTGCCGCTGGCGAAGACGGGGAACTGAGGCCCCCCTCAGGTCACTTCTTCTCGGGCTTGCGCTCCGCATCTTCCCGCGAGGCGCGGGCGTTTTCCTGCACCTTCTCGCCGGCCCGTTCCAGCTTCTCGCCCACCACTTCGGCGGCGTTGTTCAGGTGGCGGCCCGCCTCGCCGGCGGCTTTATCGAGTTCGCGGCCCGTTTCCCTGGCCGCCTGCTGGAAGTCCTCGCGGGCCTTTTCCAGGTGGACGGCCGCCTTCTCCGTGGCGTCGTCGATTTCGCGGCCGGCCTTTTCAGCGGCGCCCTCGATGCGGCGGTCGTCTTCCTTGTGGCAGCCGGCCAGCAGCACGGCCACGGACAGCAGGCCTGCCGCCAGCAGGCGGGAAGATCGGATGGCTGGGTTCATGGCGGACTCCTTCGTGCTGGTTTCTCTGGCTTGCCAGCTTAGCAAAAATCGCGCTGGTTTGTCGTATCGCTTCCTGCTGTCACTCGCAACGCTGGGCTATCCAGTCATGCCCGCCGGCCAGGCAGGCCTGGAACTCGCGGTCGAGCCGCGCGGCCCGGTCGCGCAGCGCCTGGCAGGCCTGGCTGCCGCCCGGCGTCAGCGCCGCGCACTGGCCGGCGCGGCCCATCGCGCTGCGGTAATTGCCGGAAGCGAGCTCGCGCTCCGCTTCCACCTGCAGCCTTCTCGCCTCGCGTTCGTCCGGCTGCGCCAGGGCAGCCGTTGAAATGACACCTGGCGGCGTGGCCTGCAGCGCCGGCGGATAAGCGGGTGGTGCCGCGCGCGACGCCGTACCGCCCTGCTCCAGCAACGTCGATTCCAGTAGCCGGGACAGGGCCTCGCGCAGTGCCTGCAGCCGCGGCTGCGCGGCGGGGCGGGCCAGTTTGTCCGCCGCGGACAGTTTCGCTTCCACGCACGCGCGGTCCTTGCGGGCCAGGCAGGCATTCGCCTCGTCGAGCAGTTTTTCGGCGCGCGCGTCGTCGATGCGGCCGCGCCATTCGCGCGTGCTGTCGTCGTCCTTCCATTTGCGCACGAAGGTGGTCAGGCGGGTGGCGGCCTTGTCCGGCGTGCCTGCCGCCAGTGCTGCTTCCAGTGCGGCCCGCGTGTCGGCCCATGCCTTGGTGCGTTGCTCTTTTTTCTCGCAGGCGTTCGCCGTGGCGGTGATCGCCTTCTGCACTTCGTCCAGCTGGGCTGCGGTGGCCTTCTCGGTACGCAGCGCCTTCAGTTCCGCACGCGCCTCGGCGATGCGGCAGGATTCCGTCAGCGCCACCGCTTCCTGCACGCGGTTGTCGAGCCGGCGCCCGGGATCGCCCGGCCGTGCCAGGAACCATACCGCCAGCAGGAACAGCACGACGAGGAACCAGGTGAATTTCGATACGGGCTTGCGCAGCGGCGGATGCGCTTGAGACGCTGGCGTTGCCGGTGCGGACGGCGCGGCCTTCGGTGCGGCGGCGGGCGGTGGTGGCGCCGGCTGGCGTGGCGGTGCCGGCGGCGCTTGCACGGGCGGTGCCGGTGGCGGCGGTTGCACTGCGGGCGGCGGCGTCACGGGCGCTGCCCGCACGGGCGCAGCCGCCTGCGCGGTACCGCAATAAGGGCAATACGTCACGGCGCGCGGAAAACGCCGCCCGCATGCGCCGTTGACGCAGTGGTAGTCGACGCTCACTGCCTACTCCGGATCGGGAATGTCGTCCAGCGGGTCGGGAATCGCGGCCGCGCCGAACAGCGGCGCCAGGTCCGGCAGCGCGCCGGCCGGCTGCCACTGGTCCTTGTGCGGCACCCATTGCATGTTCCACGCCTTGGTCGCGGCCGTGACTTCGCCGCGCGCGATCCGCTGCGCCAGTTCGGCCACCGTGTACGGGCCCTGCTGGATGCGGTCGACAAACACCTTATACAGCGCGCCGCTCGCCTGCGATACCGGGACAGCATGGTGCGCCTGCGGATGCAGCAGCGCCGCGGCGGCCGTGTCGCCGGCCAGGTACTCGGGCCGCGGCACGCGCTTGTCGGCGCTGTGCTGCACTTCCCACGGATAGGCATCCAGCGCCGAACCCGGCACCGGCTCGCTCCACTGCGGCAGCAGGTCCAGCGCGCGTTCCTCCAGGCCGGCCAGCGCCGGTTCGGCGGCCAGCGCGCGGCGCAGCCATTCGTCGTGCAGCCGTTTCGCCGTGATGTTCGGCAGCGACGGCGACGGCAGCTCGGCGCCCGTCTCGTCCACTTCCAGTCGCGGCTGGAACACGCGCAGCTGGTAGTGCCGCATCAATGCCGCCAGCAGCAGCAACTGGTGCGATCCCATGCGGGCCAGCCGCTGCTGCACGCCGGCGACGATCTGCTCGCGATAATATGGCGGCAGGCCGTTGGCGCGGATCGCATACTCGTTCCCCACCTGCAGCCATTCGCCGGAACCCTGCTCCACTTCGAACACGTACTGGCCGCGCGGCTGGAACGACGCCTCGCGGTCGGCCAGGTCCGCCTTCCGTTTCAGGACACCGGTTGCCACGGCCTGCAGGAACCATTCGTAATCGTCGGCGAGACGATTCAGTTCGTCCATGCCGGGCGCCATCGGGTGCCGGAAGCGCGTCGCATCGAAGTGCAGGTGGGTGGGGATCTTCTGGTTCTCGATCTGGTACGACGTGCGCCACGTGGGCAGCCCCCGCAGCACCGTCATCGGGAAGCCGGACAGCTCGATGTAGCACACCGCGCGGCCTTTCACGCCCGTGTTCACCACGTTCACAAGGTCGCCATGGAAGTAGCCGGTGGGGACGGCCGCGCGGATCTCCGCGTCGAGCCGCTTCCACGCATTGACGTCGCCGACGCCGATGAAGCACTTGAACTGGTCCGCGTTCGGCGTGAACTCGGCCGAGAAGCGCGCGTTCACCCACGGCATCGCGCTGCGGATCCATTCGTTGAACACGCGCTGCCGTTCCGGCGCCGTCATCGCCAGCAGCCGCTCCAGCAGCGGATCGGCCGGCTCGCTGTCGATCGCCTCGGCGGACAACTGCGTCTGCGCGCGGCGGAACAGTTTCAGCAGCAGCGACGCGCGCAGCTTTTCATCGGTCAGCTGCGGGAACAGCCGCGCCGAGCCGCCGAATTCCAGCAGCACTTCCTCGCTCCATGCCGACACGTCGCCCGTCAGCTTCACGGGCGGCAGCGGCTCGTCGTTCGCCAGCTTCATGTACGTGGCATGTTCGTGGCCCGCATCGGCGCGCAGCTGCGCCACGCGCTGGTCCACAGCGCCCAGCATCGCTTCGACGCTGCGGCGCCCTTCCTGGAACTCGCCGGCGATGCCGGACCAGCTGGCCTGGCCCTTGTCGTCGACGGACTGCGGATCGCCCAGCCATGCCGACATCTGCCGCAGCACTTCCGTCGCCTGCCCCGCCGCGACAGCCAACAGGTGGAAGCGCAGGTAGTCGGCGATGTCGCGCTTGGCGTGCACGATCACTTCGCGCGCCTGCGCGCTGGCGTTCAGCCATTTGTGCGCGGCCTGCGACAGGTTGTTCAGCGACTCCTCGACCTGCCGCGTGCGCAGCGCATCGCGCAGTTCGCGGTAGCGGCGCGCGTTGTGGTCCATGCGGGGGATATCGCGCTGGGCGATGCGGGCCTTGATCTGCTCCAGCAGCGACAGCACGAATTCCAGCCCGCCCTGGCGGCGGTCGTCCAGCAGCGCATACAGCCGGTCGCGCACGCGGCCCTTCATGCGGGTCACCAGTTCGGCCGTGTGGCGTTTCAGCCGGTCCTCGCTGGTTTCGGCCGTGGCGCCGGCCTCGCGGATCGCATCCCGCTCCAGCTGCGGCAGCAGTTCGGCGATCTTGGCGCGCCATTCCTTCAGGTCGTAGTCACCGGTGATGCGGTCGATCTCCGTCTGCACCTTGGCCTCGACGCGCTCCAGCAGCGAACGCTGGTCCTTGTCCATCAGCAGCTGGTCGAGCAGCACGTATTCCTGGAACGGCGCCACATCCACCGTGCCCTTGCGGAAGTCGGGGAATTCGTCGAACGGCCGTTCGGCCATGGCCATCTGCTCGCGCATGAACACGTCGCGTTCGCCGTCGCCAGCGCGCCTTGCTGGCGCCCCGTCGGTGCCGGCGATGCCGAAGAACGCCTTCACCATCAGCGCCGCCAGTTCATAGGCGCGGATGTCGTCGCGCAGGCTTTGCTGCGTGTCGAGCACGGACTGGCCGAACGCCGAATACACTTTCGAGTACGACAGCCGCATGTCGCCGAAGCGCTGCTCCGGCACGCGCGGATTGAACGGCCCCAGCTTGTGCTGCTGCTGGTTGACGGCCACCGACCGCTTGCGGTTGGCGAAATCGGCCGATGCGAAATCCTCGAACAGCGAATCGGCCACCATCTGGTAGGCGTCCTTGACGTCCTGCGTGGCCTTGTTCGACAGGTTCGCCGTATCGACGAAGTACACGTCGTCGAACGGCGCGCCGCGGCCCGTCAGGCTGTCCGGATCGGCCCAGCGCACCTGCGCGTTCATGTCGCGCATCGCCGTTTCCAGTTCCATCAGCGTGGCGTAGGCATTGGCCTCGGTACGCTCCTTGTTGGCGCGCGCATACCCGCTCGGCATGAACATCACCAGGTCCACCTGGCTGTCCGCCACTTCCTGCCGGGCGATGGCCTTGGCGATCCAGCCCAGGTCCAGCGCCGTGCCGGCACCGGTACCGCCGGCATTCGAGCCGATGACGACGATGCGGAACTTCGACGTGTCCACCTGCAGGCCCAGGCGCTGGTAATTGTCCTTGCGTTCGATGCCCGCGTTCGATGCGAGGAAGTTCAGCGCACCTTTTATACGGCCGCGCAGCTTCGGATATTTGTCGAACAGGTAGAGCCGCGCGACGGCGCGGATCTGCCCCGCGCCCAGCGACGGATCGATGCCCAGCGAGCGCAGTTTTTTCGGCCGCAGCGGCATCCAGCTTTCGATCAGCGGGAAGCGCGCCAGGCTGTCGTCCGACTCGTGGTACTGCTGCAGGTCGATCGGTTCGACGAGGCGTTCCTCGTCGCCCAGCTTGACCAGTTCATACCACGGGTCGGTGCGCTGCGATTTTCCTTCATCGATGACGGCGCCGTTATCGAGGTCGATGTGCAGGAAGCGCGCAACGGGGAATTCGCCGATCGATTCCACCCGCGTCGGGTGGTTGCGGTTCCACACGGCGGACAGGATGCGGCGCCGGATGCGCATCATCACTTCCATGCCCGTGCCGCCCGTGCCGATGAACAGCGTGGGCCGCAGGTCGATCTTCAGTTCGGTTTTCTTCGTGACCGGATCCATGTTTTCCCCTTACCTGCGGCCGGTGATCAATGCGCCGGCAATCGCGGCGATGCCGAACACCAGCAGCGTGCCCGTGATCGCCACGTTGAGGAACTTGGTGGAGTTCACGAAGCCCAGCACGACGGCGGCGGACAGGAAGGCCAGCCCGAAGAACAGCAGCCAGCCGGCCGTGTCGGCTGAAGATGGCGCCACGCGCCGGCGCACCAGGTAGTTGGCGAAGGCATTGCGGGCAAAGAAGAACACCACCAGCAGCACGACGAACACGGCGCCGCCGATGGCGATGTCGCGCGTGGACGTGTCGGTGGCCGGTGCCGCGCCCTCGGGCGCTACCTCGATGCCAGCTGCCGGCGGCGTGGTGGACAGGGTGCCGTCGCCGCCGGGAGGTTGCGGCGATTTCTCGTCCGGAATCCTGAAGCCGGGGTCGCGCTGCGGTTCGTTCGCTTGCATGAATTTTCCTTGTAATCGTCGGCTGGGGACTGTC
>DKJA01000083.1:45307-48802 GCA_002454505.1 Oxalobacteraceae bacterium UBA6704 | reverse complement strand
TGGTCGATATGGTTCAGACAACGCAACAGCAGGAAAGTTCAGGCCGTTTCAATAAGTTCGGGGGACAGAGCCAAATATTTCACATGGCGCGAATCCTTTTGGCGCGCCGCCGCCTCTTGCCGTGGAGAGATTTCCGACCCACTGAAAGAGGTGACAATGCTGTTGGCAATATTGAATCTGAAAACACGACGCTGTGAGCGCTACCAGGCGGGGATCCATGGCACTCGCTGACGAACACCTGCCCATCCTGAGTGCCGCCCACGGCGGCGATCCGGCCGCGCTGGAAGAACTGCTGCGGCTGTGCCAGCCCGACATCCGCCGCTATGCGCAGCGCTCCTGCCTGATCAGCGATGTCGACGACGCCGTGCAGGAATCGCTGCTGGTGCTGTCGCGCCGGCTGGCGTCCGTGCGGGTACTGGCCGCGTTTTCCGGCTGGATGTTCCGCGTCGTCCAGCGCGAATGCCGCCGGCTGGGCCGGCACACGCTGAACTACGACCCGTTCGACGAGGCGCGGGCCGAACAGTGGCTCGCGTCGCACGACGATGCGGGCCTGCGCACGGATCTCGTCAACGTGCTGGAAAGCCTGCCGGAAAACTACCTGCAGATCATCCTGCTGCGCGATTTTGCCCAGTGCAGCATCGCCGAGATTGCCGACGAACTGGGCATTTCGGTGGCCGCCGCGAAAAGCCGGCTGCACCGGGCCAGGGCGCTGGCACGCGAATTCCTGGTCGGCTAGGCGGGTCAGACGCTTTTCAGGAATTTGAGCAGCTGTTCAAAGTAGTAAGCCTGGTCGTCCCACATGCACAGATGGCTGCCCTTGTCGCACACCGCCGCGGTGGCGCGCGGCATCAGGGCGGCCATCCGGCGCATGTCTTCCGGATCCATCTCGTCGTAACGGGCGCCGATCGTCAGCGCGCGCACCTTGATTTCATGCAGGCGGTCCCAGCGCTCCCAGTCCTTCAGGTTCCCCGTCAGCACGAACTCGCTCTTGCCCTGCATGCGGTGGTAAATCTTCAGATTCGCGTGGCGGAAGGTGCGGTTCACCGCATCCGGCCATGGATCGGTACGGCAGATGTATTTCGGATACAGCTGCTCCATCATGATCTGCTCGTATTCCGGGGTTTCGAACCCGTCGGCAGCTTCCAGCACCTGCAGGCGTGCCTGCGTCTCCGCCGGCAGCGTCGCCTTGATGGTGGCCAGGTGGCGCAGCAGCGACTGGATGCCCGCCGTCATGTTCGAGATCACGAGTCCCCGCAGGTGCCGCTGGTGCTGCAGCGCGTAGTCGATGGCCAGCACGCCGCCCCACGAGTGACCGTACAGCACGAAATTGTTCAGGCCCAGGCCGACGCGCACTTCTTCCAGTTCCTGCAGGTAGCGGGGCAGGTTCCACAGCGACGGATCGTCGGGCTGGTCGGAATTGCCGCAGCCGAGCTGGTCGTAGTAATACATTTCGATGCCGGCGGCCGGCAGGAAGGACTCCATCGCTTCGAGGTATTCGTGCGTGAAGCCGGGGCCGCCGTGCAGCAGCAGTACCTTGACCGGCCCGCTGCCGATCTTCTTCGTCCACACCTTGTATTTGCCGCCGGCGACGGGAATCATCTTCACGCCGGCGGTACGGATGCCCACCGGGTTCAGGCCATCCGGTGTGGTCAGCACGGTTTCTGTTTTCTGCGGGGCGGCGGCGGCCGTCCCGGTGGCAGCAGCAGCGGCGAGGCTGGCGGTCATGAAATTGCGGCGATCCATATCACTCCAAAGTTGTATCAAGCGGTTCAATGTCGGACTACAAGAGTCGCTGGCGGCACGATACGATCCGCGGCGCCGAAAAAAAATCTCCCTGAAGGATGAGGCTGCCCGATGGGGCTGGACGCTCCGCGGCTTGCAGCATAGAATTTTTGAAAAGAATTTTTCACAACGCGCGCGCCGCGCGCCTTCACGGAGCCGCCTGTGACACAGATGACCGCTGCCATCGATGTACCGGCCGCCGCGAGCGGCCCGGTCCGAGTGATCGGCGCCGCGGCGGCGGGCAATCTGCTGGAGTGGTACGACTGGAGCGTGTATGGCTTCCTCATCACGTATATCGGCCTGAATTTCTTTCCCGCCGGTGCGCCCGACGCGACCTTGCTGCTGACCTTTGCCGCCTTTGGCGCCGGCTTCCTGATGCGCCCCATCGGCGCCTGCGCCGCCGGCTGGATCGGCGAAACGCACGGCCGCAAGGCGGCACTGCAACTGACGCTGCTGGTCATGGCGGCCGGCACGGTGCCCATCGCCTTCATCCCCAACCACGCCAGCATCGGCATGTGGGCACCAGTGCTGCTGGTGCTGTGCCGCTTGCTGCAGGGCCTGTCGACAGGGGGCGAGCTGGGCGGCGCGCTGGCCTTCCTCGCCGAATGGGCGCCCGAAGGACGCCGCGGCCTCTATGTCAGCCTGCAGCAGGCGTCGACGCATGGCGGCACGCTGCTCGGTTCCGGCGTTGCCGCTTCCCTCAATGGCGTGCTGAGTCCGGAGCAGATGGCCGACTGGGGCTGGCGTGTGCCGTTCCTGCTGGGCGGTGCGATCCTGCCGGTGGCGATCTGGCTGCGTGCGCACATGGGCGAGACGCCGCTGTATCTGGCCGCGCGCCGGCAGCCGGCGGCCCGGACGAACACCGTGCCGCGGCTGGGCCTGGCCATCGGCCTGATCGCGGGGCCCGTCGCGGCGCAATATCTGCTGTTCACCTACCTGGCCGCGTTTGCCGTGCGCCATGGCGGGCTGGCCGAATCCGCCGCGCTGGCGGCGAACACGGCGGCGCTGGCCGTGCTGATGGTCTGCACGCCGGCAATGGGCGCGCTGTCCGACCGCATCGGCCGCCGGCCCTTGCTGGCGGCGGCCAGCGTCGCCGTGCTGCTGGCCGCGGGGCCGGCGTTCGCTTGCGTCGGCGCGGCGCCCGGCATCGGCACGGTGCTGGCGATCCAGGCCGGGCTGGCGCTCGTCGTGGCGATGTTCCATGGCGCCGGGCCGGTGGCCGTGGCCGAACTGTTCCCGACGCAGGGCAGGGCGCTGCTGGTGTCCGTCGCCTACGGTGCCGGCGTCGCCCTCGCCGGCGGCTTTGCGCCGTTTGCGGCCACCTGGCTGATCGGGCGCACCGGTTCGACAACCTCGCCCGCGCTGTATCTCGCAGCGGCCTGTGCCATCACGGCGCTGGCCGTCGCCCGCATGCCGGAAACGGCGCACGGGCAGCTGTCATGAGGGCCGGGCATGCGATGGCCGACGGCGGCGCGGAGCGGGAATACCTGTTCGGACCGTTCCGTTTCATTCCGGCGCAGCAGTGGCTGCTGCATGGCGATACCCCGCTGCACCTGGGGAATCGCGCACTGGACATCCTCACCGTGCTGGTGGAGCAGCCCGGCGAACTGGTCAGCAAGCGCGAGCTGATGTCGCGGGCCTGGCCGCACAGCGTCGTCGAGGAAGGCAACCTGAAGGTGCACGTGGCGGCGCTGCGCCGCGCGCTGGGCGAGG
>DKJA01000083.1:0-45102 GCA_002454505.1 Oxalobacteraceae bacterium UBA6704 | reverse complement strand
GCGCCGCGCGCTGGGCGAGGGCGGCCATGGCCAACGTTACATCGGCACCGTCAATGGCCGCGGCTACCGCTTCGTCGCGCCCGTCGATTGCCGCGCGCCGGCGTTGCCGTCCGCTGCCGGCCCGGTCGAAGGCGGCAACGTGCATCACCTGCCGCTGCCGGGCGGCCGTCCGATCGGGCGCGATGCCGTCATCCAGGGCATCCTGCGGGTGGTGATGCAGCGCCGGATGGCGACGATCGTCGGGCCGGGCGGCATCGGCAAGACCACCGTCGCCATGGCGGTCGCGGCGGCGGCCGGCCAGCACGGTCTCGACACGTGCTTCGTGGACCTGGGGCCCGTGCAGGACGAGCGGTTCGTGCCCGGCGCGGTGGCCACGGCGCTGGGCCTGGCGCAGCATGCCAGCGACGCGGTGCCGGCGCTGCTGGCCTGCCTGCGCGACCGGCGCCTGCTGATCGTGCTGGACAGCTGCGAACACGTGCTCGATACGGCCGCCGTGCTGGCCGAACGGATCGTGGCCGGCGCGCCCGGCGTGCTGGTGCTGTCGACCAGCCGCGAAGCGTTGCGGGCCGGCGGCGAAGTGGTGCAGCGGCTGGCCCCGCTCGAATTCCCCCCTGGCGCGGGCCCGTTGACCGCGGCGGCGGCCATGGAGTACCCGGCCGTCCGGCTGTTTGCCGAGCGCGCCGCCGAGTGCGTGGAAGACTATCGCGTCACCGACACGGATGCTCCCGCCGTGGCGGAGATCTGCCGGCGCCTGGAAGGCATCGCGCTGGCCATCGAACTGGCCGCCACGCGCATCGATGCGTTCGGCGCGCGCGAACTGGCGGCCCGGCTGGACGATCGGCTGCAGCTGCTGGAACGGGGCAGGCGCGGCGCGCAGAGCCGGCACCGCACGCTGGCCGCCGCCCTCGACTGGAGCTATGCCTTCCTGCCCGCCATCGAACAGACGGTACTGCGCACCGTGGCCGCATTCGCCAGCGCGTTCACGCTCGATGCGGCGGCCGCCCTGTGCGCCGCCACCGGCACGGCGGCGACCATCGTCGACGCGGTGGCCGACCTGGTCGCCAAGTCGCTGCTGTCGGCCGATGCGAGTGCGGCCGTGATGCGCTACCGGCTGCTCGATACCACGCGCGCATATGCCTTGCAGAAGCTGGACGAGTGCGGCGAGACGGCCGCCGTGCGCCGGCGCCATGCGGAACTGTTCCGCGCCATTTCCGAACGGGCCGCCGTCGAATGGGAGGCGCGGCCGACGGAGGACTGGCTGGCCGATCACGGTCGCGGCATCGACGACGTGCGCAGCGCGCTGGCGTGGGCCACGTCGGCCGCCGGCGACGGCCGGATCGGCATCGCGCTGACGGTGGCTGCCATCCCGCTGTGGACGCACCTGTCGCTGCTCGACGAATGCCGCCGCTGCGTCGAACAGGCGCTGGCCGCCCGCCCGGCACCCCATGAGGCGATGAAGCTGCATGCCGCGCGGGCCGCGGCGATCCAGTATGCGCGCGGCCCCCTGGGCGGCGCCGGCGCCTCCTGGCTGCGCGCGCTGACGCTGGCGCGGCGGCTGGACGACAGCGAATACCAGCTGCGCGCGTTGTGGGGGCTGGCCGTGCATCGCAGCTATGTCGGCAAGTACCGCCAGGCCCTGGTGCTGGCGGAGCGGTTCCGCACCGTGGCGGCCAGCAAGGGCGACCGCGCCGCGCTGGTCAGCGTCGACCGGCTGATCGCCACCGCGCTGCACTACCTGGGCGACCAGCCGGCGGCGCGCCGCCACCTCGATGCGATGCTGGGCCGCTATGCCGCGCCCGTGCAGCGCTCGCACATCGGCCGCTTCCAGCTGGACCAGCGCGCTGCCGCGCTGGGCACGCTGGCCAATGTGCTGTGGCTGCAGGGCTATCCGGACCAGGCGGTCGACGCGGTGCATGCGGCGCTGCACGGCGCCCGCGAGTCCGGCCATGCGCTGTCGCTGCTCAATGCGTATGCGCACGCGGCGTGCCCGGTGTTCATGTATGTCGGCGACGATGCGGCGGCCGAAGGCGTGCTCGACGAGCTGTACGACCACCTGGCCCGGCATGGCCTGACCATGTGGACATCGCTGTGGCGCTGCCTGCGCGGCGTGCTGCTGGTCCGCCGTGGCCAGCCCGACGGCCTGGGCATGCTCGAAGAAGCGCTGGACGAGCTGCGCCAGGCCGGCTTCCGCCTGCGCTATCCCGCTTACCTGGGCACGCTGGCCGCCGCACTGGGCGGGCAGGGACACCAGGCAGAAGCCATCGCAACCATCGACGAGGCGCTGGACTGCTGCGAAGTCAGCGAGGAACGGTGGTGCCTGCCCGAGCTGCTGCGCGTCAAGGGCGAACTGCTGGAGCGCGCCGATCCCCACGCCGCGGAGCTGCTTTACCAGCAGGCGCTGGACGTGGCCCGTGCGCAGGATGCGCTGGCCTGGCAGTTGCGGCTTGCCACCAGCCTGGCCAGGCTGTGGCGGCGGCACGGCCGCGAGCAGCAGGGGCGGCGCCTGCTGGCCAGCGTGTACGTACAGTTCGCCGAAGGCCGCGACACGGCCGACCTGCGGCGCGCCCGCACGGCGCTGGCCGAAGAAAAGCCGGAAGACGCTGTGCCGCAACCCTAATTAACCACGCTTAACTGTGCCGTATGCTGGCCCGTCCCTATAGTTGTCTCCGTGGCAGCACGCTTCCCGCCCCATGTGCCGCCAGACAGCAGGAACGGGGTCAATGCGATGCAGGAGAGATCATGAGTTTGACAGACAAGCTGCCGCCCGGCCGACTGGGCTTTGGCGCGGCACCGTTGGGCAATATGTTCCGGAACATCCCCGAGGAGGAAGCCACGGCCACCGTCGAGGCGGCATGGCAGGCGGGCGTGCGCTATTTCGACACGGCGCCGCTGTATGGCGCCGGCCTGTCCGAGATCCGTCTCGGCCAGATCCTGGCGCAGTATCCGCGCAGCGATTATGTGCTGAGCACCAAGGTGGGCCGGCTGATCCTCGATGCCACCGAGGATGCCGGTGCCCGCAACCTGGGCGAGAAGGGCGGCCTGTTCGAATTCGGCCGGCCGAACAAGATCGTCAACAACTACACGGCGGACGCGACGCTGCGCTCGGTGGAAGCAAGCCTGAAGCGGCTGCGCATGGACCGGCTGGACATCGTGTGGATCCACGACATCGCCCAGGATTTCTACGGCGACGACTGGCTGGCGCAGTTCGAAGTGGCGCGCACGGGTGCGTTCCGCGCGCTGACACGGCTGCGCGACGAGGGCGTCATCAAGGCGTGGGGCCTGGGCGTGAACCGCGTGGAACCGTGCGAACTGACGCTGGATCTGGCCGAAGCGCGGCCGGATGGCTTCCTGCTGGCCGGCCGCTACACGCTGCTGGATCACGACAGGGCACTGCAGCGGCTGATGCCGGCCGCGGCCGCGCGCAACGTGGACATCGTCGTCGGCGGGCCCTATAGTTCCGGCGTGCTGGCCGGCGGCACGCACTTCGAGTACCAGCCCGCTTCGCCGGAAATCCTGGCGAAAGTGGCACGCATCCGCAGCATTGCGGAGCGCCACGGCGTGCCGGTGAAGGCGGCCGCGCTGCAGTTCTCCCTGGCCCATCCGGCGGTTGCCGCGGCGATTCCCGGTGCCAGCCGGCCGGAACGGATCGCCGAGGACCAGGCCGCGCTGGCCGCAAGGATTCCCGCCGCGTTCTGGCAGGAACTGCGCGACGGGCAGTTGATCGCACCGGCGGCGCCAACGCCGGCCGGCCGCTGACGGAGGACGACATGGCCAACACCTCCGCAACAATCGACATTCCCGCGCCGCCGGAACAGGTGTGGCAGCTGATCGGCGGCTTCGACTCGCTGCCCGACTGGCTGCCGTACATTCCGAAAAGCGTGCTCAGCGAAGGCGGCCGCGTGCGCTCGCTGGTCAATCCGAACGGCGACCCGATCGTCGAACGCCTCGTCGAGTTCGACGAGACGGCGCGCCGCTACAGCTATGCCATCCTGCAGGCGCCGTTCCCCGTGACCGATTACCTGGCCACGCTGCAAGTACACGCCAATGGTGCTGCAGCGTCGACGGTGGAATGGTCGGGCCGCTTCACGCCGGCCGGCGTCAGCGAGCAGGAGGCGACGCGGCTGTTCCAGGGGATTTACAGCGATGGCTTGAAGGCGCTGGCGGCAGCCTTCGTGCGGCGCGTTCCCTGAACGCGTTCAGGCGACCTGGGCGGGATCGAGCACGAAGGCGCTGCGCTCGGCCAGGTCGCCGATCTTCGCCACGTAGTCCCTGAAGTGCGGCGTGGCCCGGTGCGCGGCCACGGCCGCATTGTCCTGGTACAGCTCGTCCAGCACGTAGCGGCCCGGCTCGGCCTGGTCCTGCCACACGTCCCAGCGCAGGTTGCCGGGTTCGGCACGGCAGTGGGGCGCCATGCCGAACAGCAGTTCGCGGAGTGCGTCGGCCTGGCCGGGACGGGCCGTCAGCACGGCGGTGATCTTTACGGATGCGGTTTTTACGGATGCGGTCATCTTCATTCCTCTCGTGAAAAGCCGGCCGCCTGCGCGGTACGACATCACCGCGCAGGCGGCCGGCAGCGTTCAGGCTGCCCGATCGAGGGCCCGGACGAATTTTTCCGCCAGCAGATGGTCCGAGCGGGGATTCTGCCCGGTGATCAGCTCGCGGTCTTCGACCACGTGGGGCGCGAAGTCCGGGCCGCCCTTGATCACGTTGCCGCCGGCCGTCCGCAGCGCCTCGATCATGTTGAAGTACAGCCTGGCGTGCAGGATATTATCCTCGACAACCTTCTCTTCCGTGTCGGAAAACACCGTCATCCGGTAGCCCCGGTACGGCCAGCCTCCGGTCCAGTCGCTGGCCTTGCCCTTGTCGCCGGCGATCAGCGCCGCGCGGAATTCACGGGCGTGCGGCATGGCTGCTGCCACGGCGATGGGGCCGTGGCAGAGCAGCGCCGTCGGCTTGCCGCGGGCGTGGAAGTGGCGCAGGATCTCGCCCAGCTCGGCATCCTGCATCAGGTCCACGACGGGCGCCTGGCCGCCGGGCACGAACACGCCGGCATAGCCGTCCAGGCCCTCGTCGAGCACGGCGCGGAAGGTGCGCGGCTGCTGCATCGCCGGATCGGTGTCCCAGAATGCCTTGCCGGCTTCGTAGGCAGCCGTGTCGCCTTCGAAGTGCTGGGCCGAGTCCGATACCGGATCGATGTGGGGCTTGCTGCCGTCCGGCGTGGCCAGCACGACCGTGTAGCCCGCCGCACGCACCGCCATCACGGGCACCACCGTTTCGTTCAGATACTGGCCGGTGGCGCCCCAGCCGCCGCCTTGCACTTCGATGCGCCGCGCGTTCGAGCCGATCAGCAAAACCTTTCCGTTGGCTGTCATGATTGCCTCCCGTTCCCGTCAGAATTCCTGCGCCGTGGGGCGCAGCACGATTTCATTGATGTCCACGTCGGCCGGTTGCTCGATCGCGAAACCGATGGCGCGGGCCACGGAGGCGGCCGGGATCGCCGCCTTGTAGAAGTCCTGCACGGCCGCCTGCGCGGTGCCGTTGGTGGACAGCTTCAGGTCGCTGTCGACGGCGCCGGGCGCAATCGACGTCACCCGTACCGCGTTGCCCACCTCGTGGCGCAGGCCCTCGGAGATCGCATGCACGGCGAACTTGGTGCCCGAATACACCGTGCCGCCAGGGGAAAACACCTTGGTGCCCGCCACCGAACTGAGGTTGATGATGTGGCCGCTGTTCTGGCGCAGGAAGACGGGCAGCGTCGCGGCGATGCCGTACAGGACGCCCTTGACGTGGATGTCGATCATCGCGTCCCATTCGTCCGTGTTGACTTCGGCCATCGGCCGGATCGGCATCAGTCCCGCGTTATTGACCAGTACGTCGATGCGTCCGAACCGCGCCAGTTTCTCGGGCGCGAGGAAGGCGGCGGCGTTGCGGGCGTAGTACCTGGCGATATCGGCCGTCACGCTTACTTCGAAACGGGCCTCGGCCGGGCGAGCGCCTCGGTGCGTTCCTCGATCAGGTCGGCCAGGCGGTTCAGCAGCGCCGCGCGGGGCTGCACCGGCGCCGTTCGGTTCTCCGGTGGCCGGATTGATGCTTCGGTATGGCATGGCGTTCTCCCTTGGATGGGTGCAGCGTGGAGGTGCGCAGGCCCGGCTGGGGCCCGCTGCCGGATCGCCGCCCGCAGCCAGCAGAATGCGGCGATTGCAATAAAGTCTATAACCGGCCTGTACTGCTGCGGACGGTCGAACGGTTAAATCCGGTTAAGCGTCGTAAAGCCTCCGCCGAGGGGGAGAAGGGAGCCTCCCGCGCCGAACGGAGGTCGTTGACAGTTACTATCGGTATCAATAAAATTGCGAAACCTTTTTATTCATGCAACGACTCAGCCCGCCATGCGCAACCGCCTTCGCCGCGACGCCAGCCCAGTCGCCTTCGACGAGCCGGGAGAGTCCAGTGCAGCCGTATCAGTCCTTGCCATTCCAACCCCGCCCGCTGCTGGCGGCCCTGCTGCTGGCCCTGGCGGCGCCAGTCCACGCCCAACAAGCTGACACTGCCGATGCCGTCGTCGTGATCGCCGCCTCGCGCTCGAACGTCGAGGTGGAGAAGGCGCCGCAGACGGTGGTCGTCATCAAGAAAGAGGACATCGAGCGCCAGCTGTCCATCACCACCAATTCCTCGGACGTGCTCAGCAACATCCTGCCGTCCTATACGCCCAACCGGGGCAAGATGAACGGCTCCGGCGAAACGCTGCGGGGCCGTACGCCGCTGATCCTGATCGACGGCGTGCCGCAGTCGAACCCGGTACGGCCCACCGGCCGCGAGGCGCACACGATCGATTATTCGATGGTCGAGCGGATCGAGATCGTCCAGGGACCGAACGCCGTCAACGGCCTGGGCGCCACGGGCGGCACGATCAACATCATCACGCGCCGCCCGCAGAAGGGTTCGCTGAACCAGCACGTGGACGTGCAGGTGACGGCGCCCACGTCCGACGTCAACGGCGACGTGCTGAACTACAAGACGACTTACCGGCTCGACGGCCGCGGCGACAAGCTGGAATACCTGATCTCGGCCGGCTACGAAGACCAGGGCCTGTACCTGGATGGCGCGGGCCGGCCGATCGGCGTCGACATCACGCAGGGCGACCTGATGGACTCGCGCAGCTACGACGTGCTGGCCAAGATCGGCTACCGGCCGGACGACCGGCAACGGCTGCAGTTCTCCGTCAACCACTACCGCATCAAGTCCAAGGCCAGCTACCTGGCCGTGGCCGGCAACCGCACGCTGGGCACGCCGTCGACGTCCATCGAAGGCACGCCGCCCGGCACGCCGGCGTGGAACGATGCGTGGACGTCCAGCGCCAGCTACAGCCACACCGACCTGTACGGCATGGAGCTGGTGGCGATGCTATTCAGCCAGGAGTTCGTCGGGCTGTTCGGCGCGGACAATTCGGCCACGTTCCAGGACGTGGCGATCGCCCCGCGCGGCACGCTGTACGACCAGTCGCGCGCCGTCGCATCGAAATACGGCAGCAAGGTGGGGCTGACCAAGTCCGACCTGTTCGACGGCCGGCTGAAGGTGACGGCCGGCTTCGACACGCTGGTCGACGAAGGCAAGCAGGACATGTACGGCACGGGCCGCACCTTCGTGCCGGAATCGAAATACAAGAACCTGTCGCTGTTCGCGCAGGGCGAGTACAAGCTGCTCGACACGGTGACGCTGCATGCCGGCGCGCGCCGCGAAAAAGCCGACCTGAAAGTGGACAGCTACCGCACGCTGGCGGCCTACAACAATACCTTCGTGCAGGGCGGCAAGCTCGAATTCAACGAAACGCTGCTCAACGCCGGCATCGTCGTCACGCCGGTGCAGGACGTGACGTTCTATGCCAATTATTCGGAAGGCTTCGGCCTGCCCGACATCGGCCGCACGCTCCGCTCGATCAACACGCCGGGCCAGAGCATCGGCAGCCTGCGCGCCCTCGAATCCATCCTGACCGACGGCGTCGAGGTGGGGACGCGCGTGAAGAAGGGCGGCTGGGAGTTCGATGCCAGCTATTACCGTTCCGATTCCGATTTCGGCGCGCGCGTGGTGTCCGTCAATGGCGTGTTCGCGATGGCACGCGAAAAGACGCGGCTGGAAGGTTATGAGGCCAGCCTGGCCCATCGCTTCAACGCAGCGCACCGTGCCAGCGTCGCGTATGCGTACACGAAAGGGCGCTACGACAGCAATAACGACGGCAGCCTGGATGCGAAGCTGGATGGCCTGAACGTGGCGCCGAACCGCGTGATCGCCAGCTGGAATGCCAGCTGGACGGACCGGCTGTCGTCGCTGGTGCAGGTGCAGCATGCGTTCTCGCAGACCTTCGACGATCCGGCCAAGGAATTCTCCGGCTACTCGCTGGCCGATGCGGCGCTGAACTACAAGCTGGCCAAGGGCGAAGTGCGGCTCGGCGTCGCCAACCTGTTCGACAAGGACTACATCACCTACTACTCGCAAAGCGCACTGGTCGAACCGGCCCGCTATTTCGCCGGCCGGGGCCGCACCGTGACGCTCGGTTACTCGCTTGGCTTCTAGGATCGCCACGACGGCGCGCGTGCTGGCTGCGGTGGCCGGCGGCTACGGGTTGACGGCACTGGCCGTCGTCGCGGCGGGCGCCCTGATGGTTCGCGCCGGCATGGCCCGCTCGGAGGCGGTGGTGCTGGCGGCGATGCTGGGGTTTCTCGGCTATCTCGGGTTGCTGCTGTGGGCGTTCAGCGTGCGCAGCGTGATGCGGTTATGGCTTGTGCTGGCGGGCGCCAGCGCGGCGGTTGGCCTGCTTCTCTGGGCACTGCGCTAGACCGATGGAAGAGACGTTCCGCAAATCGATGGCATGGCTGCACACGTGGGCCGGCGTGGTGCTGGGCAGCGTGCTGTTCGTCGTGTTCTGGACGGGCACGCTGTGCGTGTTCGACCGCGAGCTCGACCGGTGGATGATGCCGGCCACGCGGCTGCCGTCCGCGCCGGCGCAGCTGTCCCTCGACAGTATCGCCCGCGCAGTGGCGCCGGCCGTGCCGGCCAGGGCCAGCCAGTGGCGCGTCGACCTGCCGACCGAACGTGTGCCGGTGCTGCGCTTCACGTACAAGGCCGGCGCCGATGAGGTGGCGCCGCGCCAGATGGACCCGGTACGCCACGTGTTCCTGCCGGAGCAGGGCACACCGGGGGCCACCGGGTTTCTATATCCGTTCCACTACGGCCTGCAATTGAAATGGCTGGAGCTGGGCAAGTGGCTGGTCGGCGCGGCGGGAATGGCGATGCTTGTGCTCCTCGTGTCCGGCGTGATCGTCCACCGCAAGATTTTCGCGCAGTTCTTCACGTTCCGGCCCCGCAAGTCGCTGCAGCGCAGCGCGCTGGACCTGCACAACCTGACCGGCGTGCTGGCCCTGCCGTTTCATTTCGCGATCACGCTGTCCGGCCTCGTCATCTTCATCACGATTTACTTTCCCCAGGCTTACCAGGGCGCGTACGGCGATGGCAAAGGGGCCAGGGTCGCCTTCACGGCCGAGGCCTACGGCAAATTCAGCCGGCCGAAGGCTGACGCGCCGGGCACGCTGGCTTCGCTCGATGCGATGGCCGCGCATGCGGAGCGCGAATGGGCGGGTGGCAGGCCATACTTCGTGCGCGTGTGGCATCCGGGCGATGCCAACAGCTATGTCGAGTTGCGCCGTTCCTATGCGCGCGACGTGACGATGAATCTCGACCAGATCTATTTCGATGCAGCCACCGGCGCCATCCTGAACCGCTTCGAGGCGGCGCCCGTGATGTCGGTGCAGCGTTTCATCTCCGGCATGCACTTCATCCAGTTCGAGCACTGGCTCCTGCGCTGGCTGTATTTCGGCGCCGGCCTGGCCGGCTGCGTGCTGATCGGCACCGGCTTCGTTGTGTGGCTGGCGGCGCGCCGCGCGAGGCATGCGGAAAAACGGCTGGCCGGCGTGCGCATCGTCGAAGGGCTGGCGGTGGGCAGCATGACGGGTGTCATCATCGCCACGCTGGCGTTCCTGGCGGCGAACCGGCTGCTGCCGGCGGATGCCGCTTATGCCGGCACCGACCGGGCCGGTCTCGAGGTCTGCACCTTCCATCTGGCGTGGATTGTCGCATTTGTCCATGCCTGGGTGCGGGGCATGCGGACCTGGCGCGAGCAGGCGTGGGCGATCTGCCTGCTGGCCGCAGCGTGCGTGGTGCTCAATGCCGTGACCACCGGCGACCATCCCTTGCGTGCGGTTGCGGCGGGCAATCTGGCCGTCGCCGGCGTCGATGCCATGCTGCTCCTGCTGGCGTGCACGGCGGCCTGGGCGGGCAGCCGTGCAGGCGACCGGGATCAGGGCACGATCGTGATGAACAGGTAAACCGCGCAGATCACCAAATGCACCGTGCCCTGCATGATGGTGGTCCGGCCATTGCCCAGCGACAGCGTGGCGACGATGATCGACAGCAGCAACAGCACCATCGACTTGACGTCGATGCCCAGCGACAGCGTCCAGCCGTTGGCGATCGACACGATGGCCACGGCGGGAATCGTCAGGCCGATGCTGGCCAGCGCCGAACCCAGCGCCAGGTTCAGGCTCGTCTGCAGGCGGTTGGCGCGGGCGGCCTGGAAGGCGGCGATGCCTTCCGGCAGCAGCACGACGGCCGCGATGATGATGCCGACCAGCGCCTTTGGTGCACCCATCGCGATGACGGCTGCTTCCAGCGGCGGCGACAGCGACTTGGCCAGCAGCACCACGCTGCCCAGGCACACCAGCAGCAGCGCGCCGCTGCGCCACGCCAGGTTGGCCGGTGGCGGGGCGGCGTGGACGTCTTCGTTGTCCACCGCCGTCTCTGGCAGGAAGTAATCGCGGTGCCGCACCGTCTGCACCAGCACGAAGGTACCGTACAGCACGATCGACACGACGGCGATGAAGATCAGCTGGCTGGTGCTGTACACGGGCCCGACCGTGGTGGTCGTGTAGTTCGGCAGCACCATCGTCAGGATGGCGATCGCCGCCAGCGTGGCCAGCGATGCGGACACGCCCGTCTGCGTGAACGTCTGCTCGCCGTGGCGGCGGGCGCCGGCCAGCAGGCAGATGCCCACCATGCCGTTCAGGATCAGCATCACGGCGGCAAACACGGTGTCGCGCGCCAGGCCCGTCGTCGATTCGCCGCCGGCAATCATCAGCGACACGATCAGCGCCACCTCGATCGACGTCACCGCCACGGCCAGCACCAGCGTGCCGTACGGCTCGCCGATCTTGTGGGCCACCACTTCCGCGTGGAACACGGCGGCCAGCACGCCGGCAAACAGGCCGGCGGCCAGCAGCAGGATGTAGGCGCCGCCCAGCAGGTCGCCAAGGCCGGCGGCTTTGCCGGCCAGCAGCAGCCAGGCGGCCACCGGGGCGACGATCGTCCAGACGGGCAGGGAGGCGGCAATCTTCATAATGTTCGCTCAGCAATGGAAAGACGCTATTAGACAACAGATCGGCGTGCGTTACCATGTAAAGACGGAAATTCATGGCGTTGTCTTCAAGCTACGAAATGACCGGGGACGCGCGGCATGGTAGGGTGACTGGCGGCAAGCGGTTAAAATGTCCGCACATCATTTCGCCGTTAGCACAATGCCGCACACCTCCCTGACGTTCCCGCCGGCCGGCAGCATGACTGCCGAACTCATCCGTAATTTCCCGTGGCACGATACGTCCATCGGCCCGCCGCACACGTGGCATCCCGGCATGAAGGCGATCGTGGCGCTGATCCTGCAGTCGCCGGTGCCGATCGTCACGCTGTGGGGCGAGCCGGGCTACATGATCTACAACGACGCCTATTCCGTGTTTGCCGGCGGCCGGCACCCCACGCTGCTGGGTTCGGAAGTGCGCAAGGGCTGGCCCGAGGTGGCCGATTTCAACGACAACGTCATGAAAGTCGTGATGCAGGGCGGCACGCTGACCTATACCGACCAGCAGCTGGAACTGCACCGCAGCGGCGTGCCCGAACCGGTGTGGATGAACCTGGACTATTCGCCCGTCACCTACGACGATGGCACGATCGGCGGCGTGTTTGCCGTCGTGGTGGAAACGACGGCCAAGGTGAAGGCGGAACGCCGCATCAGCGAGGAACGGGCGCGGCTGGACACGATGTTCGAGCAGGCGCCCGGCTTCATGGCGCTGGTGACGGGCCGCGAACACAAATACGAGCTGGTCAATGCCGCCTACCGCGAAATCGCCGGCCACCGGGACCTGCTGGGCCGCACCACGCGCGACGTGTTTCCGGAACTGGGCGGGCAGGGCGTGTTCGAACGGCTGGACGAAGCGTACAGCCGCGGCGAGCCCGTCTCCGGCATCGCCGCGCCGTTCACGCTGCATGCCACGTCGCTCGCGCCGCAGCGCGAGCGTTTCCTCGACTTCGTCTTCCAGCCGCTGAAGGACAGCGCCGGCACCGTGTTCGGCCTGTTCATCCAGGGGTCCGACGTGACCGAGCGCATCGCCGCCGAAACGGCGCTGCGCGACAGCGAGGCGAAATTCCGCTCGTTTGCCCAGGCCACGCCGCAGCACATCTGGACGGCGCCCGCCAACGGCCGGCTGGACTGGTTCAACGACCGCGTCTATGAATACACGGGCATGGAGCGGGGCGAACTGGACGGCGATGGCTGGACGACGGTGGCCTTCCCCGAGGATATCGCCGCGGCGGAGCGCCGCTGGAACGCCGCGGTGCGCGATGGCACGCCGTACGAGACGGAATACCGCATCCGCCGCCATGACGGCACCTACCGCTGGCACCTGGTGCGCGCCGTGCCGATGCTGGACGCGGACGGCAAGGTGGTGCGCTGGATCGGCAGCAGCACCGACATCGACGACCAGAAATCCGCGTCCGAATCGCTGGCACTGATGAACGCCACGCTGGAGGACCGCGTGGCCCAGCGCACCGCCGAGCGCGACCGCATGTGGCGGCTGTCGAAGGACATCCTGCTCGTGGCCGATTTCGACGCCAGCATCAGCGCCGTGAGCCCGGCCTTCACGTCGGTACTGGGCTGGAAGACCAGCGACGTGGTCGGCACCTCCTTCCTCGACCTGGTGCACCCGGACGACCGCGACACGACGGTGCGGCAGGTGGGCGCATTGAGCGCCGGTGCCCAGGTGTTCCGCTTCGAGAACCGGTATCGCCGCAAGGACGGCACGTACTGCACGCTGTCGTGGACCGCCTCGCCGGATGCGAAATACATCCACGCCATCGGCCGCGACATCACTGCCGACCTGCAGCAGGCGGACGCGATGCGGCGCACCGAGGCGGCGCTGCAGCAGGCGCAGAAGATGGAAACCATCGGCAAGCTGACGGGCGGCGTGGCGCACGACTTCAACAACCTGCTGCAGGTCATCTCCGGCAACCTGCAGCTGATGGCGCCGCTGGTGCTGGACCGTCCGGCCGTACAGCAGCGCCTCGGCAATGCGCTGGCCGGCGTGGAGCGGGGCGCCAAGCTGGCCAGCTACCTGCTGGCCTTCGCCCGCCGCCAGCCGCTGGAACCGAAAGTGGTCAAGGTCAGCCGCCTGATCACCGGCATGGAAGACATGCTGCGTCGCACACTGGGCGAGGAAGTGGAAGTGGAGACGGTCATCTCGGGCGGCCTGTGGAGCGCGTCGATCGACGTGGCGCAGGTGGAGAATGCGATCCTGAACCTGGCGATCAATGCGCGCGACGCGATGGACGGCCAGGGCCGGCTGACCATCGAAGTGAACAACGCGCTGCTGGACAGCGACTACTGCGCCGCCCATCCGGACGTGACGCCGGGCCAGTACGTGGTGATCGCCGTCAGCGACACCGGCGGCGGCATGACGCCGGAAGTGATGGCGCAGGCCTTCGAACCGTTCTTTTCCACCAAGCCGGAAGGCAAGGGCACCGGGCTGGGACTGTCGATGGTGTATGGCCTCGTCAAGCAGTCGGGCGGCCACATCAAGATCTACAGCGAGCTGGGCGAAGGCACCGCCGTCAAGCTGTACCTGCCGCGCACCCGCGAGGCGGAAGACAGCTACACGGCGCTCGACACGCAGCCGGTGGCGGGCGGTACCGAGACGGTGCTGGTGGCCGAGGATGACGACGAAGTGCGCGCCACCGTCGTCGACCTGCTGGCGGAACTGGGTTACCGGGTATTGAAGGCCAGCGATGCGTCGGCGGCGCTGACGGTGATCGACAGCGGCATCCACATCGACCTGTTGTTTACCGACGTGGTGATGCCGGGACCGCTGCGCAGTCCCGACCTGGCCCGCAAGGCCCGCGAACGGCTGCCGGGCATCGCCGTGCTGTTCACGTCGGGCTACACGGAAAACGCCATCGTGCACGGCGGCCGGCTCGATGCCGGCGTCGAACTGATCGGCAAGCCGTACACGAAGGAGAGCCTGGCCCGCAAGATCCGCCACGTGCTGGCCCTCGAGAAGGAACGCGCCGCGGCTGTGCCCGAGGTGCTGGCGGCCAGCGTGCCGCAGGTGCTGCCGCCCGTCGTCACCAAGCTGAAGATCCTGCTGGTGGAGGACGAAGAAGACATTCGCCTGAACACGCGCGACCTGATCGAACTGATCGGCCACGACGTGATCGCGGTGGCCACGGCGGAGGAGGCGGTGCCGCTGCTCGACGAACGGATCGACCTGCTGATCACCGACCGCCAGCTGCCCGGCATGCAGGGCGACGAACTGATCAAGGTGGCCAAGGCGCGCGTGCCGCACCTGCAGGTTGCGCTGGCCTCCGGCATGGGCACCGGCGTGCCGGGTGCGCGGCTGCTCGTGAAACCTTACGGCATCGAGGCGCTGCGCGAGCTGATCAAGGGGCTGGGCGGCAAGGCCTGATGGCGCCGGCCGGCGGTCAGCGCAGCTTGCGGAACTGGCCGCTGGCCTGCAGGCGATACAGCTGGTTGCCGTCCTCGTCGACGCAGGTGTAGGTGGCGTCGATCGTGCAGCCTTCGTTCAGTTGCGCGGTGACCTTGCCGTTCCTGATCGCCAGGTAGACGCCGGACATCGTATCGCGCTGCTCGTCGCCGCCCTCCAGGTCCTCGACGCGCACCAGCTGCACGTCCTGCAGCGGCGGCAGCACGAGAAAGACGGGATGCAGCCCGCTGGCGAACGGCGGCGCGTAATCCTGGGCGTGGTCGCGGCCACCCTTTGCGTAATCGTGCTGCCCGATCGACCTGGCCAGCACATCGGCGTTTTTCGCATCGGCGACGTACGGGAAGTAGGCCGGCGCGCATTTCTGCGTTGCCTGCGGCACGCCCCGGCGCATGGGGATATGCTGGATGCACTGCGTGGCGAAGCCGGCCGGATCGAACGGCAGCGGACTGACCTTGCGCGTGACTGGTGCGGCCTTGCCGGGCAAGTCGGCCGCACCTGCCGGCAACGACAGCGCCGCCGCCAGCGTGATGACGGCTGTCCGGAAGGGAGTTGGAAAACGCTGCATCGTGACCTTTCTGTGGCGCCCCTGCGCAGCGGGGCAATACGCCATTATAGGAGCGCTGTTGAGCCGGCAGGAAGGGCATGCTAGCATCGCACGCCCGTTCTTTTTTCACCGCTGGTCCACCGAAAGCCCCGATGACCGATCTCTTTGCCAGGCTGCACCGCCACCCGCTGTCCCGTCCGTTCGCCCGGGCACTGGGCTTGCCCGATCCTGTCGAACTGCTGCGTGCAGACGGCGGCTACGACGCGCAACCGTTTGCCGGCAAGCGCATCGTGCTGATTGCCGGCCATGCCGGCTACGCATCGGCAGCCATTGCGACGGCCATCGAGGCTGGCGGCGGCCGGCATCAGCCGCTGCTGGACGGGGCGGACGGCAAGGCCAACATCGTCGTGCTGGATGCGACGGGCTGCCGCACGCCGGCCGACCTGCAACTGCTGTACGACGCGTTCCATCCGCTGGCCCGCCGCATCGCCACCAATGGCCGCGTGCTGATCGTTGCCACACCCCCGGCGGCTGCCGATACCGCCCTGGCTGCCGCCAGCGCATGGGGCATCGAAGGCTTTGCCAGGAGTCTCGGCAAGGAGCTGGGCCGGAAGGGCATCACCGTCAATCTCGCGCAGGCGGCGCAGGATGCCGTGGAGCGTCTGGCCGGCCCGGTGCGCTTTTTCTGCGGCCCGCAAACGACGTATGTGTCCGGCCAGGTGGTGCACGTGACGGCGCAGGTGCCCGCGCCGGCGGCGCTGCCCGCCAGCCAGGTATTGGCCGGCAAGGTGGCGTTGGTGACAGGCAGCGCGCGCGGCATCGGCATGGCCACGGCGGAACGGCTGGCCCAGGAAGGCGCCACCGTCGTCTGCCTGGATGTCGCGGCGGCCTCGCAGCAGCTGCACGAAACCTGCCGCCGCATCGGCGCCACGGCCTTGGTGATGGACATCGCGGCACCCGAAACGCCGGCCGCGCTGCTGCGCGAACTGCGCGAGAAATTCGGCGGCGTGGACATCGTCGTGCACAACGCCGGCATCACGCGCGACCGCACGCTGGCCAACATGCCGGAGCGCGACTGGCAGCTGGTCCTGGACATCAACCTGGCTGCGATTGCCGCCATCGACGAGGCGCTGCTCGGCGCCCAGGTGCTGCGCGACTTCGGCCGTATCGTCTGCCTGTCGTCGATCAGCGGCATCGCCGGCAATGTGGGGCAGGCCAATTACGCCACGTCGAAAGCCGCGCTGATCGGCTATGTGGCGGCGCGCGCGCCGGAACTGGCGCGGCGGGGCATCGCCATCAATGCCGTCGCGCCGGGCTTCATCGAAACGCCGATGACGGAGGCGATGCCGTTCGCGACCCGCGAAATCGGCCGGCGCCTCAATGCGCTGAAGCAGGGGGGCCGGCCGCGCGATGCGGCGGAACTCATTGCTTTTCTCGCCACGCCGGGGGCATATGGCATTACGGGGCAGACGATCCGGGTTTGCGGGCAGGGGCTGATCGGGGCTTGAGTCGGCGCCCCATCACAGACCCAGCTTTGCATCGCGCTCCAGCGTATCCCTGCCGACGATCCTGATCCGCTGGCTGTCGCTGGTGCGCACGCGCTCGTCGCTGCTGCCGACCTGGATTTCCGCCGACACGTTCAATTCCGCCGTCACGTCGACGAACTCGCGGCGCACGCGCAGGATCTCGCGATCCTTGATGACGGTATTGATCGTGAACGACTGGCCCGGCTGCAGGCGCACCAGCTTGTCCTTGCTGGCGCGAGGCCGTTCGACTTTCAGCTGCTGCGATTCCTGCGTGACGTTGTCGATCAGGCGCATGCTCGGGCCCCGCTGCTGCATGTATTCGGCCGGGAAGCCGATCTCCTCGCTGCCGACGTTTTTGACGACGACGTCGATCCACATGTCGCTGCCCTTGAAAACGCAGGTCGGGTTGTCCACGCACTGCGCGGTGATAGAAATGATGTTTTGTTCCATGGCGGTTCCAGGCGTGTGCAGCAGGACGGCGACCAGTCCGGTCAGCAGTGTTTTTACATGAGGATATCGCATTTGATCTTCCGTCCGATCTTGTCGCGCAGCAGGCGCTGTACCTCGATCGCGATCTGCCAGCCGTGCCGCGGCTTGACGATGGGCGAGTCGGTCGCCCACATGATCACGCGGGGCAGGCCTGTCTCGTCGCGTTCCAGGCATGGCGTCATGATAGGTTCGTCCAGCGTGCCGTCCGGCTTCACGTAGCGTACCGTTTCGTCTTCGTTTTCAGTATAAGAGTATTCGTCCGGCAGGCCGTAGCAGTGGCCGAATTCGTGCGCGTACGTCCATTCGTCGGTATTCACCGACACGTCGATCACGTCGTCGGTGACGCCTTCACGGGGATAGCGCTTGTGCAGGTTCATGGTGTAATGCTGGCCGCTGTCCACCCACACCACGCGGTACACGATCGGCAGCACTTTCGTGCCGCATTCCGGGTCGGTGATCTCGATCTTCAGCTGGTTGTTCCAGAATTTCTCCAGCCCCCGCGTGGCGACCTGCTGGGCGTTCTTGATGGCATTGGCACGGTGCCGGGCCCGGTCCGTGGCCGCCTGCGTGCCTTTCTGCTGCTCGTCGGCGGCCTGTTCGACGGCGTCAAGCACGGCCACCGTCTTGACACGCAATTCGGCGATGACGGCGGTATTCGACTTGACCGGCACGTAGATCTTGTACTGCACCAGATCGAAATAATCGTGCGCCTTGCCGCGCGCATCGTAGGTGTTGTTGTAGCCGGGGACGGAGGAAACCTTGATCTCCTTCTCGTAATCCTCGATCCAGCAGGCGGGCCGCTTGGCCAGCACTTCCTTGCGCCGCTTCATGTCCGTCGGCGTCGTGGTCGATTCGCCTGCCGGCTTGTACTTCGGTTCGGGGCGCGATGGCGTCGTCGGTTCCTGCTTGGCGGTAGCGCCGCCGCGCGATTTCAGCAGCTCGATCACCAGCGCTTCGGCTGCGGCGGCCGCGATGACGTGCGTCAGGCCCTTGTCGTCGGTCATGCCTTCCTCGAACGTGCCGTCGATGCGCTTGATGCGGTAAGGCTGGCGCGGCATCGGCTCGCCCGTGTCGCGGTCCTTCAGCACGAAGCCTTCGTCATACAGCTTCAGGCGGCTGTCCGGCAGCGGCTGCATGGCGCCGGCCCCGTTGCCGCCCGTCTCGAACACGTGCTGGCCGCCCTTGACGGTGAAGTTGCCGGGGCAGGCAAACGTGATGTCGCCGCCCTCCAGCGTGATCGCCGATTCGCCCGCCTGCAGCACGATCTTCTGGTTGGCCTTGATGTCGATGCTGTCGCTCACGGAAATCACCGTCACCGATTTATCGGCCAGGATCTCCAGCTGGTCGGTGTGCGCCTGCAGCGATACCGGGCCGTTGGCGGCGATCGCCTGGATGCCACCGGTCTGACTGAAGTAGGTGGCGGCATTTGCCGCAACGGAGGCGATCGTGGCGCCGGCCGTCATATGCACGTCGCCCTGCGTGGTCCATTGCAGCTGCTGGCCGGCGAACAGCACGGTCGATGCGGGAGTCGCCCAGTTGATGCTCGATGGCGCATCCATCACCACCAGCGGCGTGCCGAATTTTTCGACCGGCTGTGCCGCATCCAGTTCCCGTGAACCGCTTTGCGCCTTCTGTGCCGTCTGCCCGTTGACGTCCCCCTCGTGCTTGCCCTTTTCCTGCGGGTCGAGCTGCGTGATGACGTCCGCATGGGCCGTCAGCGCATCCTTGCTGGACAAGGCTTTCTGCTGCGTGGCCGCGTCCGCCAGTGCCTGCGCCAGGTCGCGCGCTGTCTTCAGCGAACCAAGCGCCTCGGCCGCATCCATCTGCGTGGAGACGGCGCCGTTACGCGGGGTCGTCGTCAGCAGCACGCCTTCCGCGCCGCGCACGACGCCCCATGCATCGGTGCGCAATTCAAATCCGCTGCCCCGATACGCGCCGCGCTGGGCCGAGCCGGGCGCCTGCTGGATCAGGTAACCCAGATTGAGCTGCGTGGCCGCGGTGCTGGTGGCGAGGCGCATGCGCACCTGGCCCTGCGTGTCGTCCAGCTGCCACTGGTTGTAGCCGGCGCCGTCGAATGCGTTGCTGTGAATGCCGGACAGCGTGCCTGCGTGATTCGTCCCGGAGTCCACGCCGGCGGAGAAGGGCGGCACGTCGCTGCCCGTGTACAGCTGCGCCACGACCAGCGGGCGGTCCATGTCGCCTTCGACGAAATCGACCAGCACTTCGGTACCGATGCGCGGCGTGAACTGCGAGCCCCAGTTCGGGCCCGCCAGCGCTTCGGCCACGCGGACCCACGTGCCGGAACGTTCGTCGCCGGGTGCGTTGCCCGCATCGTCAGTATTGTGCGCGAGGCCGCCGGCGTTGGCACCCTGGCCGCGCTGCCAGGCAAACTGGATGCGCACCTGGTGGTCGCGCGTCGTCGTGGCGACGGCATCGGCCAGGCCGACGACAATGGCCGTCTGCGGACCCAGCGCCGTGGCCGGCGTTGGTGCAGCGATTGCCTTCGGCACGATGGCGACCGTGTCGCGCACGCAGCCGAAGGTGTTGCGATAGGTGCCATTCTCGATACTGCCGGTGAGTAGTGCCTTGATCTGCGGTGCGAAGTTGTTGCGTGCCTCGTGCTCCACCCACAGCACGGTAAAGCTATTGCTGCCGTCGGCATAGAGTTCATGCTGCGTCAGGCGGAAGGCGTGGCCGGCGGCCAGCCGGCGCATCGCACCGGCACCTTCGAACAGTTTGTTGTCCAGCTCCAGTGCCTGCAGCATCAGCCGGCTGTGCGGGTCGGAGTCGGCGCCGTTGTCTGAACCGCTGGCGATGCGCTCGCCGCTGCCGTCGTACACGGCCAGCAGCGGCAGTTCGCCGGCATCGAGGCTCGTCCGCTGTTCGGCGGCAGGCGCCTGCAACTGTGCGGGATCCCAGCTGGCGATGCTGACGGCATTGGCCGCCACGCGGCGGCGCGCGCTGAAGCGGTCGATGGCGTCATCCGTGTCGGTGGCGCGCATGCCGTGGAAGCGCAGCTCGGCGCCGTCGGGTGTGTCGGGTGCCTTGGCCTGGCTGTCGAAGATCACCAGCTTGTGGCGCGACTGGCCATCGCCACTTTCTTCGCTGGCCTGGTCGTGCTCGAAGCGCCACGACAGGCCTTCGGATGCCAGCAGCCGCATGAAGAATTCGTAATCGCTCTCGCGGTACTGCGTGCACACGGGGCGGGGCGAAAGCTGCTGTGTGATGTCGAACTCGAAGCGCACCTGCGGATAGTCGGCCAGCAGTTCGGTGACGATCTGCCGCGCGTCGAGGTCCTGGAAGATATAGCTGTCGCGGCGCAGCCGCAGCAGCGATAGTGCGGGTTCCAGCTGCAGCCGGTAGCGCGCGACGCCGCCATCGGCACCGAGCCAGCCGGCGCTGGTGCACTGGCCATGCCACGCGCGGCGGCTGCCGTCCGGCTGCAGCAGCATCACCGTCAGTTCTTCGCCGATGAAGGCGGAGAGGTCGAGATCGGTGGATGTGCTGAGCGCATCGACGTCGAACGCAAACAGCTCGTTGACGGCCTCGCGACCAGCGAACCGTTCCGGCATCAGCGATTCGGGCAGTGCCGATGCCTGTGCGCTGGCCAGCGTGACCAGCCGCGCATGCTGGGAGAGGCCGGTACCGAAGATCCCCAGCGCGGTTGGGAGTTCGGTCGGCCTGTCCATCAGGGCAGTGTGATCGTCAGGTTGGCGGCGCGGGGCGCCATCTTCACCACATCGCTGTACGCATTCATGCGATTTTCGGTGGTGTGGCCCAGCGACGTGCGCAGGCCGATGTAGCCCAGCACGCAGATCAACCCGAACACGGAACAGAGTACCCACACGGGCAGGTCGCTACGGAGCTTGTGCTTGATCTGGTCGGGCCGGTCCGCCTGCGGCGCGAAGCCGCCGCGCTTGCCCTTCATGTGGGCGATCTCGTCGCCGAGGCGCGACGTCAGGTAGTTCAGCTTCTCCGTGCCTTCCAGGATGTAGCGGCCCTGGAAGCCGAGCAGCAGGCACATATGGAACACTTCCAGCGCCTGCAGGTGCGCGCTGCCGCGCGCGCGCAACTGCTCGAGGCGGTTGAAGAAGTTTTCGCCGGCCAGCTGGTCGCCGAACAGCAGCAGCTGCAGCGGGCGGCGTTCCCACGCATCGCGGATCGTGAACGATGAGCGCAGGATGATCTCGTCGACCGCTGCGCAGAACGCATACTTGGCGGCGTCGATATCGTCCGGCGACGCATTGTGCTTTTTCGCGTTGCGGCCGAAGTCGTCGAGGAACTGCGCCATCTTGCGGGCAAAAGCGGCGTCGTCCTGCGGGCCGTTGCCGTTCTTGAGCATGAACAGCGCATAGAAGCCGTCGTACATCAGGTCCAGCAGCGACTGCGGCGTGGCAGCGGCTGCGGGCGGGGCGGCGCCCATCAGGGAAGGTGCGGAGGCGGTACTCATCTACGAATTCCTTTGCTTACGAAGTGACGGCGACGAGATCGAGCTTCACGTCCGGCATGCTGCCGGGGACGTAGATCGAGATCGACTGGGCCTGCAGCATCCGTTCGTACATCTGGCCCTTGGCTTCGATGGCGAAATAGACGGCGTCCGGGCGCACCGGCACGGCGGCCGGCACCTGCGGCGCATGGGTCAGGCGCACGCCCGGCATCGCGGACAGCACGAATTTTTCCACGTCGTCCGGCGCGCCGATCTTGAAGCGCAGCGGCACCACGTCGACCAGTTCGCTGGCCGGCAGGCCGGCCGACACGGCCAGGAAGAACGTCGTCTTGTCGTCGATCTTCTGCGAATCGAGCATGCCGTGGTGGTACGACGGCTTCACCTCGCGCAGCGCGATGGCGAAATACTTCGACGAGATCACCGTGTCGAGCAGTTCGCGGATGATCTGGTGCAGCGTGGCGAAGGCCGGGCCGGGATCGGCGTGCTGGTAAGCGGGCAGGTCGGCCAGCGTCCAGCTTTTCGAGAACGTCATCAGGCTGCCGGCAAGGCCCAGCAGCTGTTCGTACAGCCGCTCCGGATGCAGCGCCGGATGGTGGAAATAATGCGACAGCGACGCATACGCCGTGCTGGCCGTGTGCAGCAGCCAGAACGACGACATGTCGCCGGAGCGGAATTCGATCACGTGCTTGCTGGGCTCGCGATGGTGGCCGTACAGCGCACTGACTTTCGCCTGCAGCGCGTCGACGAGACGACGCAGCTGCAGGAACAGCAACGGCGCGCTGCGGATGGACAGGCTGGGCGGGATGAACGCGGCATCGAGCTCGAAGCCGCCCGTCGCGGCGCGGCGCAGCCGCAGCACGGGAAAGTGCACGTAAGAGTCCAGCGGCTCAGCATCGGAAACGAGGCGCACGGACTTGCGCAGGTAGGACAGCTGCGCCGCGGCGGCCTGCGTGTACAGGTCCGGCGTGTCGCGGTTGGCCTGCTGGAAGCGCACGGCATTGCCGGCGGCATCGCCGAAGTTGCCGCCGAACGGCTTGAAGGCGGGCAGGGCGGCGTGGAAGGTGACGGTTTGCGCCGTCTGCGGCAACTGGCTCAGGTCGATGGTGTCCGGCAGCTCGTCGGCGCCGGGTGCGGTGTACAGCTCGCCATCCTGGAAGCGCAGCGACAGTTCGAGCAGGCGCAGCGCATTGTTGGCCAGCGCATCGCGGTCCACCTGCAGCGCGCCCACGCCCCATGCGTAAGGGTGCAACACGCCAACGTTCTGATGCAGGCGTTCCTCGTGGTAGCGGTCCTGCTGCTGGAAATGCTGGGGACGGAGGAAAAGCCCTTCGCCCCATAGGATCTTGCTGCTCATGCTGTACGTACCCTTCGTGCTGCCGCGTTGAAATGGCTGAAGAGTAACATTTCTTTTCTATATATTGCGCGCAATTGAAACAACGATTTCTTCAAGGAGGATAAAGAGGGTGTGAGAATTGGAGATAATTGAATTGCCAACAACAAACTTGAAAAAAATGATACCAAATTAATCGGGAAATAACTCAATGGTGTCTTTGTAAACTTATTCGTGTGACAATTTGTGAGTTTTCCTTGCCCGGCGAAGTCATTAAGGGGTGCGCACATTTCATTAATGAATTGAATGGCGTCAACAATGAGTATCTGATAATATTCTGCGAATTCGGGGTATTATATTCCAGGTATTTTATTTGTTACCAGCTTGAGGACAGCATGAATTCAGCAATTCCGTTTCGCCGTGCCGGCGCCGTTTTCCGTTTTGTCGGCGCCGCCGTTTGCGCCATTTCCCTGAGCGCCTGTACGACCACGTCGCCGGTCGCCCAGAAGGTTGCGCTGCCGTCGATGGAGGAGCTGTTGTCCAAGGCAAGCCAGGCCGACACATCGGGTCAAAAGGAGCAGGCCGTCACGCTGTGGAAGGAAGCGGCCAAGTCCTATCCGGCCGACAAGGCACCGTGGAGCAATATCGCCCAGACCCGCTACGAGGCAGGCCAGTACGGCGAAGCGATCGTCTCCGCGCAGGAAGTGCTGATCCGTGACCCGAACGACCGCCTAGCCAACAGCATCATCGCGATCAGCGGCCTGCGGCTGTCGACCCGCGCGCTGTCCGACCTGAGCCGCCAGAACAATCTGTCCGGGTCGATCCGCACGGAATCGCAGGACCTGGCCAAGCTGCTGCGCGAAAGCCTCGGCGATACGGTGCTGGTGCCGACCCCGGCCGCGGCGCCGGCCGCGCCGGCAAAAGCGGCTGCCGGCAAGGCCAGGAAACCGTCGCGCGCCAAGGCCGAGGAGCGTCCGCGCGCCGATCCTTTCGACGCGTTGAAATAACCGTATTTCGCATCGTTTCATGCATCGTCACATCTTCACAGGGGCATCCCATGGCTAAAAACTCCAGCGTCCAGAAAAAACTGCAGAAAATCCGTCCGCCACGCGTTCAAATGACTTACGACGTGGAAATAGGTGATGCCATAGAGAATAAAGAGCTGCCGATGGTGGTGGGTGTCGTCGGCGATTTCGGCGGTAATTCTGAAGTGGCGCAAAAGAAGCTGAAAGAGCGCAGTTTCGTCGGCATCGACCGGGATAACTTCGACGAGGTCATGAAAGGCGTCGAACCGCGCGCCGCCTACCGCGTGAAAAACGAATTGTCGGACGAGGGCGGCCAGTTCGCCGTCGACCTGAAATTCAAGTCGATGGAAGACTTCCGCCCCGAAGCGGTGGTGCAGCAGATCGAGCCGCTGCAGAAGCTGCTCGAAGCGCGCACCAAGCTGGCCGACCTGCGCAACAAGCTGGCCGGCAACGACAAGCTGGAAGACCTGCTCAACGACGTCCTGAACAGCACCGAGAAATTGGCCGAACTGGGCCAGCAAACCACGAAAGAATGACCATGTCCGCGCAATCGAATGCCAGCGCCGTTGGCGGCGCCACTGCAACCCTCGAAACCGGCCTGCTCGACCAGATCGTCGAACAGAGCAAGGTGGCCAAGTCCAGCGCCGAACATGCGCGCGCCAAGGACCTGATCACGGAACTGGTCAGCCAGGTGATGGAGGGCACGGTCGTCGTGTCCGACAACCTGGCCGCCACCATCGACGCCCGCGTGGCGGAGCTGGATCGCCTGATCTCCGCCCAGCTGTCGGCCGTGATGCACGCGCCGGAATTCCAGAAGCTGGAAGGCAGCTGGACGGGCCTGAACTACCTGGTGCGCAATACGGCCACGGGCCCGAACCTGAAGGTCAAGCTGCTCAATGCGACCAAGCGCGAACTGGTGAAGGACTTCCAGAGCGCGATCGAGTTCGACCAGAGCACGATGTTCAAGAAGGTCTACGAAGAGGAATTCGGCACCTTCGGCGGCGCCCCGTTCGGCGCGCTGCTGGGCGACTTCGAAATCACCCGCCAGCCGGAAGACATGTACTTCATCGAGCAGATGTCGCACATCGCCGCGGCGGCGCACGCGCCGTTCATCTCGTCGGCCGCGCCGGAGCTGTTCGGCCTGGAGACGTATGCGGACCTGGGCAAGCCGCGCGACCTGTCGAAAGTGTTCGACACGGTGGAATACGCCAAGTGGAAGTCGTTCCGCGAGTCCGAGGATTCCCGCTACGTGGGCCTGACGCTGCCGCGCTTCCTGGGCCGCCTGCCGTTCAACCCGGCCGATGGCGCCACCACCGAAGGCTTCAACTTCGTCGAGGACGTGGACGGCACCGACCATTCGAAATACCTGTGGTGTAACGCCGCCTACGCGTTCGGCACGAAGCTGACGGCCGCGTTCGAGGACTTCGGCTGGTGCGCGGCGATCCGCGGCGTCGAAGGCGGCGGCCTGGTCGAAGACCTGCCGACCCACACGTTCAAGACGGACGAAGGCGAAGTGGCGCTGAAGTGCCCGACCGAGATCGCCATCACCGACCGTCGCGAGAAGGAGCTGTCGGACCTGGGCTTCATCTCGCTGGTGCACTGCAAGAACACGGATTACGCCGCCTTCTTCGGCGCGCAGTCGGCGCAGAAGGCGCGCAAGTACAACACGGATGCGGCCAACGCCAACGCCGTGCTGTCCGCGCAGCTGCAGTACATCTTCGCCGTGTCGCGCATCGCCCACTACATGAAGGCCATGATGCGCGACAAGATCGGCAGCTTTGCCGCCGCGTCGAACGTCGAGGACTTCCTCAACCGCTGGCTGACCCAGTACGTGCTGCTGGACGATAACGCCAGCCAGGAACAGAAGGCCCAGTTCCCGCTGCGCGAAGCGTCGGTGCAGGTGTCCGAAGTGCCTGGCCGGCCGGGCGTGTACCGCGCCGTGTCGTTCCTGCGCCCCCATTTCCAGCTCGACGAGCTGTCGGTTTCCCTCCGTCTGGTCGCGGAGCTCCCCGCATCGACCAAATCCTGAAGCAACCCGTAGTTCATTAAAAATCTGAAAGGAAGAACATGGCAATCGACGTCTATCTGCAAATCGATGGTATCAAGGGCGAATCCGCCGATACCACCCACAAGGATTGGATCGAGGTGAAAAGCGTCCAGTGGGAAGTGCTGCAGCCGAAATCGGCTACGGCATCCACCGGCGGCGGTCACACGGCGGAACGTACCGAGCACAAGGACATCGTCGTGTCGAAACTGGCCGACCTGGCCACGCCGATCCTGCTGCAAACCTGCTCCTCCGGCAAAACCATTCCGAAGGCGAAGTTCGAGTTCCTGCGCGCCGATGGCCAGGGCGATCGCGTGAAGTACTTCGAGATCGAACTGGAAAACGTGCTGATCTCCAGCGTGTCGCCATCCGTCGAACCGGGCAATATCCTGACGGAAGACGTCGCGATCAAGTACTCGAAAGTGAAGTGGAAGTACACGCAGCAGAAGGTCGGCGGCGGCTCGGGCGGCAACACGTCCGGCGGCTGGGACCTGTCGTCCAACAAGGTGGCCTGATAGCCGGCTGACGGGAACCCGATGAAAGGATTCACGCCGGGCCTGTTCGACCGGCTGATGGGGCCGGGCGGCAGCGGCCAGTCCAGCGGCACCGTGCCGCGCGCATCGCTCGAGGAAATGAAGGACTCGGTGGCGCGCGACCTGGAGGCTTTGCTGAACACGCGCACCGTCCTGCCCGAAGAACTCCTGAAGCGGTTTCCCGAGTGTGCGCGCTCGATCGTGACGTACGGCCTGCATGATTTTGCCGGCCTGTCGCTGTCGAGCGCGGACGACCGCGCCTTCATCTGCCGCAGCCTGGAACAGGCGATCGCGCGCCACGAGCCGCGCCTGCGCAATGTGCAGGCCAGGCTGGAACTGCGCGACGATGCCGTCAACCGCCTGAACTTCGCGATCACCGCGCTCCTGGTGATCAGCGCGGCCCACGAGCCGGTCAATTTCGACGCCGTACTGCAGCCGTCCAGCCTGCACTACACCATCAGCAAAGCGCGCCGCGCGCCGGCGCCGGGAGCATGAGTTGGACCAGTTATTACCGTATTACGAACAGGAGCTGGGATTTCTGCGCCGTTATTCGCGCGAATTCTCCGAACGCTATCCGAAGATCGCCGGCCGGCTGCTGATCGGCGGCGAGGTGTGCGAAGACCCGCACATCGAACGCATGATCGAGTCCTACGCGCTGCTCAATTCGCGCATCGCCAAGCGGCTCGACGACGACTACCCCGAATTCACCGAAGCGCTGTTCGAAGTGCTGTACCCGCACTACCTGCGGCCGTTTCCATCGTGCTCGATCGCGCGGATGGACTTCAGCGGCGCCGCGGCGCAGCTGACCAACGCCAGCGAAATCCCCCGCGGCACGCAGCTGACCACGCGCCCCGTGCGCGGCGCGGTCTGCACGTTCCGCACCGCCTATCCGGTGACGGTGGCGCCGCTTGCGCTGACGCAGGCCGTGTTCTCGCCGATCATCGATGCGCCGGAAGCGGTGCGCCCGCCCGTCAGCGCCACGTCGGCGATCAGCATCACGCTGGCCAGCACGTCGGCGCAGGTGGGCATCCCGCAGCTGAAGCTGCCAAGCCTGCGCGTGTTCATCGACGGCGAGCCGTCGTTCTGCGCCGCGCTGCGCGACGCGCTCTTCATGCGCGGCGTATGCGCCTATGTGGAGGCGGACAACAACGGCCGCTGGATCCCGCTGCACAAGCTGCCCGTGACGCCCGCCGGCTTCGGCGAAGACGAGTCGCTGATCGATTTCTCGGCCCGTTCGCATGCGGCCTACCGGCTGCTGACGGAGTACTTCTGCTTCCCGGATAAATTCAACTTCTTCGACATCGACCTGCAGGCGCTGGCCGCCGCGCTGCCGTTCGGCTGCAAGACGATCACGCTGCACCTGGCGCTGTCCGGCCTGCGCACGGATTCGAACACGTCGCGCATCCTCGGCACGCTGTCGGCCAACAATATGCTGCTGGGCTGCACGCCGGTGGTGAACCTGTTCAAGCAGCGGGGCGAACCGATCCGGCTGACGCACACGTCGGCCAGCTATCCCGTGCTGGCCGACGCGCGCCGCGCGTTTGCCTACGAAGTGCAGGCGATCGACTCGGTGAAGCTGGTGCGGCAGACGCCGCAGGGCGAATCCATCGTCGAATTCCGGCCGTTCTATTCGCTGCGACATGGCCAGATCCCGGAAACGAACGGCCATTACTGGATCATGCGGCGCAACGACATCCTGGCCGAGAAAAGCCCCGGCTTCGAGACGCAGATCGCGCTGGTGGACATCGATTTCGATCCGGCCGAGGTGGAGACGGACACGCTCAGCATCGAACTCACTTGCACGAACCGCGATCTGCCCGCATCGCTGTCCTACGGCCTGCGCGGCGGCGACCTGTTCCTGGAAGGCGGCTCCAGCGTGCGCAGCATCAGCTTCCTGCGCAAGCCGTCGGCGTCGCACCGCTTCGAACGGGGCCGCGGCGCGCACTGGCGGCTGATCTCGCACCTGTCGCTGAACCACCTGTCGCTGTCCGGCGGCGGCGTGGATGCCTTCCGCGAAATGCTGACGCTGTACGACCTGCCACGCTCGCCGTCGTCGCAGCGGCAGATCGGCGGCATCGTCGCCGTCGCGCACAAGGCGGCCACCACGTGGCTGGCGGGGAATCCGTTCGCCTGCCTGGTGCGCGGCATCGAGGTACGGCTGACGATCGACGAGGAAGCGTTTGTCGGCAGCGGCATCGACGCATTCGCGCACATCGTCGAGCGCTTTCTCGGCCTGTACGTGCATGCCAACAGTTTCACGCAGCTGGTGATCGTATCGAACAAAACCGGAGAGGAGCTGCTGCGATGCACGCCACGAAGCGGCGATTTGAGCCTGCTGTAATCGAGCGGCTGTTCGCCGAGCCGTACCGCTTCCAGTACTTCCAGGCCGTGCGCATGCTGGAGCTGTGGCTCAAGCGGCGCGGCGTGCCGGAAGAGGGCGCAGTGGCGAACTACGTGCGCTTCCAGAACACGACGACGCTGGCGTTCCCCGCCAGCGAGATCGAGGCGCTGCAGCCCGAGCCCCGCAACGTGGCGCCGGACCGGCACGCGCTGGCGGCGGCCCTGCAGACGTCCGAACTGAAGTACCTGCGCATGACGCCCGCGTTCATGGGTTTTTTGGGCAGCACCGGCTCGCTGCCGGCGCACTACACGGAACGAATCGCCGCGCATGCGCTGTATGACCGGGACGAAGGCCCGCGCGCCTTCCTCGACACGTTTTCCAACCGGGCCCTGGCGCTGTTCTACCAGGCGTGGCGCAAGTACCGGCTGGAGCTGAAATACAACGGCAAGGGCAAGGACGGCTTCCTGCCGCTGCTGCTGTCGCTGGCCGGCATGGGCAACGACTCGCTGCGCCGGCGGCTGTCCGACCACGGCGAGGGCGTGCTGGACGAATCGGTGGCCTACTTCGCCACGGCGATGCGCCAGCGGCCCGCGTCGGCGGTGCAGATCGCGCGCGTGCTGTCCGAATATTTTGCCCAGCACATCCGCGCCGAGCAGTTCGTCGGCTGCTGGTACGACGTGCCGGCGGCGCAGCAGACGGTGCTCGGCGTCGGCAACGCGATGCTGGGTGCCGGTGCGATGGCCGGCGCGCGCGTGTGGCAGCGCGACCTGCGGCTGCGGCTCGTCGTCGGCCCGATGGACCTGGCAGCCTACGAGTCGTTCCTGCCCGGCGGTCGTGCGGCGCGGGCGCTGGAAAGCATGCTGACGATGTTTACCGGCCTGTCGCTGGAATACGAAGTGCAGCTCGTGCTGCGCGCTGCCGACGTGCAGGGCGTGCAGCTGACCGACGACCGGGTCGGCGGCCGCCTGGGCTGGGACGGATTTTTGGTGGAGGGGCCGCAGCAAGCGGATCGCGCCGACGTGCGCTACGAAATTCATTCCCTATAAGAGGAAACCATGAGCATCAACCTGAAAACGCTGATCGGCAAACTGAATGACACCACGCGCGCTGCCGCAACACGCGCCGCCAGCATCTGCGTGTCGCTCGGGCAGTACGAAGTGGACATCGAGCACCTGTTCCTCGCGTTGCTGGAGCAGCCGGCCAGCGATTTCGTCGTCATCGCGCGGCAGAGCGGCATCAGCACCAGCATGCTGGAAGCGGACCTGCAGGCGGAAGTGGCCAAGTTCAAGAACGGCAATGCGCGCACGCCGGTGTTCTCGGAGCGGCTGCCGAAACTGTTCGAACACGCGTGGCTGATCGCATCGCTCGACCTGCGCGCCGGCCAGCAGGCACAGATCCGCAGCGGCCATCTGCTGCAGGCACTGCTGACGGCGCCGGAGCTTGCGCAACTGGCGGCGCGTGCCTCGAAACTGTTCGGCAAGTTCGAAGTGGACCAGATCAAGCACAACTTCGACAAGATCACGGCCGGCTCGCAGGAAGCCACGGCGATTCCCGCTGCCGAAGGCGAAACGGAAGAGGGCGGAGATCCGGTCGGCGAGCTGGCCGGCAAGGCCGCGGCGAAAACGCCGGCGCTGGACCAGTTCACCACCAATCTCACGCAGCGCGCCCGCGACGGCAAGGTCGATCCGGTGATCGGCCGCGACCTGGAAATCCGCCAGGCGATCGACATCCTCATGCGCCGCCGCCAGAACAACCCGATCCTGACGGGCGAGGCGGGCGTTGGCAAGACCGCCGTCGTCGAAGGCCTGGCCTTGCGCATCGCGCAGGACGACGTGCCGGACGTGCTGAAAGGTGTCGAGATTCACACGCTGGACATGGGCCTGCTGCAGGCCGGTGCCAGCGTCAAGGGCGAGTTCGAGAACCGGCTGAAGAACGTCATCGACGAGGTGAAGAAAAGCCCGCACGCCATCATCCTGTTCATCGACGAGGCGCACACGATGATCGGCGCGGGCGGCCAGGCGGGCCAGAACGATGCGGCCAACCTGCTGAAACCGGCGCTGGCGCGGGGCGAGCTGCGCACGATCGCGGCCACCACGTGGGGCGAGTACAAGAAATACTTTGAAAAGGATGCGGCGCTGGCGCGGCGTTTCCAGGTCGTCAAGGTCGAGGAACCGTCCGAGGAACTGGCCGCGGCGATGCTGCGCGGGATGGCGCCGCTGATGGAAAAGCACTTCAATGTGCGCGTCTACGACGAGGCGATCACGGAGGCCGTGCGGCTGTCGCACCGCTACATCTCCGGCCGCCAGCTGCCGGACAAGGCGATCAGCGTACTCGATACCGCCTGCGCCAAGGTCGCGCTGGGCCAGAGTGCCACGCCATCGCGCATCGAGCAGTTCACCCGCAAGCTGGAACGCATCGGCGCGGAATACGCGGCGCTGGAACGGGAGCAGGGCGCCGGTAACCCAACGCACGGCGCACGGCTGAAGGAGCTGGATGCGGACCGCACGGTGGCGCAGGAAGAACTGGCCACGCTGTCCGAACGGTGGGAAAAGGAAAAGGCGCTGACGGAGCAGATCATTGCCGCACGCTCGCAGCTGGAAGGTGGCGGCGAAGGCAAGCCGGATGCGAGCCAGACCGGCGACCTGCAGGCGCTGCAGGCGGAACTGAAAACGCTGCAGGGCGAGACGCCGATGGTGCCGCTGCAGGTCGATGGCCATGTGGTGGCGGAGATCGTCGCCGGCTGGACCGGCATCCCGCTCGGCAAGATGGTCAAGGACGAGATCAAGACCGTCCTCAATCTGAAGGACCTGCTGGAGCAGCGCGTGCTGGGCCAGTCGCACGCGATCGAGGCGGTGGCGCAGCGCGTGCGCACGTCGCGCGCCAACCTGGACGATCCGAACAAGCCGAAGGGCGTGTTCCTGTTTGTCGGCCCATCCGGCATCGGCAAGACCGAGACGGCGCTCGCGCTGGCCGACGTGCTGTACGGCGGCGAACGCAAGCTGGTGACGATCAATATGAGCGAATACCAGGAGGCGCACAGCGTCTCCGGCCTGAAAGGCTCGCCGCCCGGCTATGTGGGCTACGGCGAAGGCGGTGTGCTGACGGAAGCGGTGCGCCGCAATCCGTACAGCGTGGTGCTGCTCGATGAAGTCGAGAAGGCCCACCCGGACGTGATGGAGCTGTTCTTCCAGGTGTTCGACAAGGGCGTGATGGACGATGCGGAAGGGCGCGAGATCGACTTCCGCAACACGATCATCATCCTGACGTCGAACGTGGCGTCGAGCACGATGATGCAGGCCTGCCTGAACAAGACGCCGGAAGAACTGCCGACACCGGAAGCGCTGGAGGAACTGGTGCGCCCGGCGCTGATGAAGCAGTTCAAGCCTGCCTTCCTGGGCCGCCTGAAAGTCGTGCCGTACTACCCGATCGCGGACGACGTGCTGGTGGAAATCATCCGCCTCAAGCTGGACAAGATCAAGCGCCGCGTGGCCGCCAACCACAAGGCCGAATTCAGCTACGACGACGCGCTGGTCGAGGCGGTGCTGGCACGCTGCACGGAAGTCGACTCGGGCGCCCGCAACGTGGACAACATCCTCAACGGCACGCTGCTGCCGGAAATCGCCGAATCCGTGCTGGCGCGGATGGCGGAAGGCGCACCGATCGCCAAGATCAAGGTGGGCGCCAGCAAGCAGGGTCAGTTCAAGTACACCGTCAAATGAAAAGGAAGACCATGAAGCGTCAAGCCATTGCTGTCCTGATCTGCGCCACCGCGCTGGCCGCCTGCAAGAAGAAGGAAGAAGCGGCGCCAGTTGAAGCGCCACCGGCGCCCGCCGCTGCGGCGGTACCGGCGCCAGCCCCGGCACCGGCTGCGCCGGCGGCGGAGCAGACCGACGAACAGCGTGCGCTGGCGAAGAAGCAGGCACTACTCGACTACAGCGTGATGGAAGACAAATACATCAACGATCCGCGTGCGCAGTGGGCCGAAACCGCCAAGGCCAGCTCGGTGTTCGGCGACGAGGGCGGCAAGGAACCCAGTTCCAGCAACCTGGCGAAGAACGCCGCCGGCCCCAGCGACAGCCAGGAGTGGACCAGCGGCGGCTATGACCGGGGCTTCGACACACTGGAGCTGACCTATGCGAAACCGGTGAACGCCACCGAGGTGCGCATCGTCGTCCCTTACGCGCAGGGCGCCGCCGCCATCAGCAAGGTCGAGCTGCACGACGCGGACGGCAAGTGGCAGACCGCGTGGAGCGGCATCAGCGACGTCAAGAAGGACGAGCGGGGCAACCGCACCTGGTTCATCCGCACCTTCGACAAGACGGCCTACAAGGCCAACGGCGTGAAGATCACGTTCGCCAACAACCTCGAGCACGACTACAAGAAAGTCGAGTCGGTACAGCTGGTCGGCGACTGACCGGCGGCGCTCCGCCGTGGCTTGATCTGCCTCGTCATCCGGCGCGGGTGGGCTGCTAACCTGATCCTCCCGCCACCGCGAAGGGAGACATGATGCCAGCCCGGATTCCCCACCCCGAAATGATCCTCTGCGTGCCCGGCCCGTGGCGCACGCACGAGGCCATGGCCGAGCAGATCTTGGCGCTCGATGCCGGTTACGAGCCGATGGGCCTGGCCCTGATGCACACGGCCTCCGGCTTCGGCTGCGACCTCGAACTGCATGGCGGCAAACGGAAACTGCGTGATATCTTCGCCGCCGCCGGCCCCCATTGGCAGGACACGCCGGCGATGGCGGCCATCGCCAGGCATAAATCACGTGCTTTCCTGTACGGCTATGGCGGCACGCCGAAGAATGCGGAAGCGATGATGCGGGCCGCCGCGGTGTTGGTCCGGGCAGGGGGCCTGGGCGTGCTGGTGGAAACCACCGGCATCGCCCATGCGCCGGCCGACTGGCTGGCCTGGACGGACCGGCTGCATCGCCATAATGCGCATGCGGCGCACGAGGCGCTGGTGGTCTATGTGGGCGGAGAAGAAACCTACTCGTGCGGCATGCACAACTTCGGCCTGAAGGATGCGATCACGGCCGGCAACGGCAGCAGCGCCGATGCGGCGGAACTGCTGAAGGCCTTTACGCGCTACCTGCTGACGGCAAAGCCCGCAATCAAGGATGGCCAGCGCTTCGCCGTCAGCGAGCAGTCGCCTGTGTACACCATCCGCGCCCATCCCGGCATCGCCTACGACCGCGATTCGATGCTGGCCAATCCGTACGGCGCGTGGTACCTGGCGCCGTTCGCATCAGGCGGCGTGCACTGACGGCCGTCAGGCCGCCGGCGGCACGCCCAGCAATTCCTCGATATGGGCCAGCGACGCCTGGTCCTTGACGACGCTGCGCAGCCACGTATGCAGATCCTGTTCGCCGGCGTGCGCGGCCTTTTCGGCAAAGTATGAGACGGGGCTGTGCGGCTCCGTATCGCGGAAGAACTTGGCGACGGCGCGCAGCTGTGCGATCGCTTGGGCACGGGTGGCGATCGCACCCGGCGCGCTTGGCGGCGCAGCGGGGGCAGGCGTCGCGGCTTCCGGCGTCGCGGTTGCGGAAGGTGTCGCAGCGGCAGCCGGCGCGGCATTCGTCACGGCCGGCATCACGTGCAGCATGCCCTTGATCGCATCGCGGGCGGCGGCAAAGCCCGGGCTGTCCTGGCCCATCTTCGCATCGGCCACTTCTTCCAGTTTCTGCAGCGCTTCCAGGCAGTACTGCGCATCGGCGTTGAACGCGGCGATGAACTGCGCCGTGTTGCTCCGCTTGGCCGCTTCCATGTCCGCCAGCTTCGGCGCGTCGCCGGCCTCGTCGCCGGCGGTCGAGCGCTTGCGGGCCGCTTCGAAGTCGATCGTCGAATACGCGCTGTCGCGGCCTTCCGTCAGCGGCATCTCGCGCACCAGCGTGCGGGTGCGCGACAGGATCCACGCGATATTGCCGATGCGCTGTTCCTGGTCGCTGCCATCCGCTTCCGGATACAGGCCCAGGTCCCAGTACTGGTCGCACAGGCCGGCCAGCAGCCGGAAGCCTTCGGCCAGGCCGCGCAGCTGGTACTGCTTGGCCGCCGCTTCGGTCAGCCACACGGCCAGCCGCAGGTCCTTGGTCTTTTCCGTCAGCAGCGCCGTGCAGCGCTTGACGACGAATTCCCAGTCCGCCTCCTTCAGGTCGGTGACCCATTCGCCCTGCGCCAGCGAAGGATCGTCGAAGCGGCGCGCCTGCGCGATGGCGTCCAGGTCGGACGAGAACGACGTGTCGGCGCCGGACGGGCTGGTGGAACTGATGGGGATGAGCAGCTGTTCTGCGGTAAACATGATGTCCTTTTCTGTTCTACTGGGCCATGCGGAATTCGATGCGGCGGTTGCGCGCGCGGCCGTCGGCCGTGTCGTTGCTGGCGATCGGCCGGTCCGGGCCCTGGCCGGAGGCCGTCAGCAGCTCCTCGGCAATGCCGTGACTGGCCAGATAGGCCTTCACCGTGGCGGCGCGGGCCTGGCTCAGGCTCACATTGCTGGCGCGCAGGCCGGCACTGTCGGTGTGGCCGATGACTTCGATCCGGCGGCCTTTGAGCTTCAGCATGGCGGCCACCATTTCATCGAGGATGGCGCGCCCGGCCGGCGTCAGCGTCGCTTGCCCGCTTTCGAATTCCACGGTGCGGTTGGCCAGCGTCGAATCCAGCACGGCCTGGTCGGCGGCCGACACGCGCAGGCCGTTGTTGACGGTGTAGGTGGGGTTCAGGCTGGTGGCGACATTGCTGGCGATGCGCTGGCGCAGCGCTTCGTTGGCCACTTCGCCGCGCAGGCTGACGGTGCTGCCGTCGATCTTCAGCTGGCCGCGGCTGATCTGGCGCAGGTCCGGCGTGATCAGCTTCTGCACATAGCCGTTCCAGTTGGCCGGCATCGCCACGGGGCCGATGGCCACCTGGTCGACCACCTTGTCCGCACCGTAGATCTCGCGCAGTTTGGCCAGCACGGCGGCCTTGGTGCCTTCGTCCGGCACCGTGCCGCTGGCCAGCACCTGGCCGGGCAGCGGCGTGGCCGGCGCCGGGCCGACGTTCTGGGCAACGGCGCCGGCGGACAGCAGGGCCAGCGAAACGGCCGCAATGGATTGATTGAAGCGCATGGTCAGGTTCCGATAAATGCCGTGCCGACGGAATCGAGCGCGGACTTCAGTGACAGATCCGGCTGGGCCAGGTAGGTGGACAGCTTCTTGATCGCGTAATCCGCATCGATCTGCTCCTCGACCCAGTCCAGGTCCTCGAAGCCGATGTGGTGCTCCAGCGCCGCCTGCGGATCCAGGATCGCCCGCAGCGTCTGTGCCGACGCGCCGGAGAAGCCCACCACCAGCGTGGGCCGCCCGTCGATGCGCGTGACGAACAGCGCCAGTTCGAAGTCGGCGCGCGCCAGGAACGGCGTGATCAGGTGCAGCCAGAAGGCGGCCACCAGGTTGCGGTACATCGGGTCGTCCGGCAGCGGCAGCACGAGACTTTTCTCCAGGCGGCTGGAACTGCTGGCCATCACGGGCTGCAGCAGCATGCCGAGAGCCAGCAGCACCTGCCGCGCCGAGCCCTGGAAGCGAGCCTGCTGCAGCATCGCATCCAGCGCGCCCAGCGTCTGCAGTTCCAGGAAATCCTCGAACGCGGCATCGTAGGCGGCGGCGCGCAGGTCCAGGTCGATCTGCTTCGACGCCGCGGCCTGCAGCGGCACGGCCGGATCGCCAGCGTCGCGGACGGTGGCCGTCAGCGCTTCCAGGCGGCTCCACAGGCGCGTGAACACGAGCGGCGCGTTCGGCACGAAGGCGGCCGGGTCGGCCACTTCCATCGCACCCACCATCAGGAAGGGATAGCGGCGGCTGGACTGGTCGCTGCTGGCGACGATGTGGCCGCCGATCGCATGGCGCCGGCGCGGGCCGACGAAGGCGAAGTGCAGCGGCGCCACGGCGTCGTACGCCAGTTTCCAGCGCGCGTTGGTGCTCAGCAGGTCCATCGACTGGGCCAGCCAGTCGTCCAGCACCTGCATCAGCGCGGGACTGGTGCTGCCCTTGACGAAATCGCCGCGGGTCGGCAGCTTGCCGAAATAACCGACGCTGACGGCGGTGGTGACGCGGCTCATTGCACTGCTCCCGCTGGTGCGGCGACGGCCGTGGTGCGTGTCGGCGCCGGTGCCGGGGGCACAGGGGCAGGCGAGGGAGCAGGAGCGGGCGCGGGCGGCGCAGCCGGTGCCGTCACCACTTCCGGCAGGCGCAGGCGCTTGAAGCCCTGGCCCTGCGGCTGCGGTGCCTGCGGCGGCGGCGCGGCCGCCGGCAGCACCTTCAGGTTGGCCGTGACGGTCACGCCATTGGCCTGCCAGGCCAGTTCGAACACGCCATTGTCCTTGCGCTTGCGCTGCGCGGCATCGATCATCTTCTTCAGGCCGAAGTGGCCCGGCTCGTTCAGCACGAGCACCGACTGGCCGGCCGGCGTGATGGCCGTGATCTTGGCACCCGGCGCGCCGGACGGATTCGGCCACGCCATGTGCACCCACGGCTGCGCCTGGCCGCGCCAGCGCAGCGACTGGCCGTCGATCTCGAGCGTGAATTCGGTCGCGCCGACGGCACCGAGCGCCTGCACGTCGAACTGCGTCTGCGCTTCGCCGCCGCTCGATGCGGCCGCGTTGGACACGCCGCCGGCAGCCAGCGGTGCCACCCAGTTCGGGAAGCTGGCGGCCACGCTCGGCGCCAGCGTGATGCCCATATTGGCCCACGTGCGGGCGCTCAGCGAGTCGCCGCGGCGCACCACCAGCGGCCCGATCGTGGTGTTGAAGAATTTGGCGATGGCGCCGTCCGGCCCGAACACCTCGCCGATTTCGGCATTGCTTGCCTCGGCGCGCGACTCGGTGGCAAACGGGTATTTCATCACCAGGTTCTTGTTGAACGGCTCCAGCACCTGGGCGGCCCACACCTTGTTGATCTCCGCTTCCGTCGGCTTGACGATGACGGCAAACGTCTGCATCAGCGGCCGCACCAGTACCGGCCGCAGCGCCTGGCGCTGCGCATCCGTCATCCCGACCAGCATCTGCTCGTCGACATACTTCAGCGCGTCGGCCAGTTCGGAACCGTTGCCGTCCAGCGTCTGCTGCATCAGCTGCTTCGCGCCGGGGCCTGCATCGCCCTGGTTCTTGATCTGGTTGAAGCGGGCCCGCAGCTTCGACATCTGGTCGATATAGCCGCGCAGCAGCGACGCGTTGTTGTCCTTGGCAACGACGAGGCGCGTGACGCCGGCGAACTCGCGGCCCACGGGACCCAGCGGCAGTGCCGCATTCTGCGCGGTGCCGCCGGAAGGGATGTTGACGTTCACCTGCGATGGCTTCTGGCGCAGGATCGTCTCGCGGAACCAGCCGGCCAGGCCTTTCTGCGCGCGCTGCAGGCCGGTGTCGAGCAGGGACGGGTTGTCCCACGACGTCTGTTCGTAGACGGTGGTGATGACCTTGCCGAGCGGCGAATTCTGCGGGTCGCCCAGCCGGTTCATCGCGCTGGCGGCGCCATCGAAGCCTTCCAGGTCGCGCACGGTGATCCCCTGCATGAATTTCTGCCATTCCTTCGCATACTCGTTCTTGTACAGTTCCACCAGCGATTTCTGGATCTGTTCCGGGCTGCCTTCCAGCGTCAGGTCGTCCTTCGACGACGTCTTCAGCACCCAGTCGGCGCTTTGCAGTTCGCGGTTGGCCGCGTCGCGGAACGCATCCTGCACGAAGCCTTCCCAGGCCTGACGGGTGAAGCTGCCGGGGATTGCGTAGCTGCCCAGCACCAGCTCCTTGTCCTGGTCGCCGACGATGCGGGCCACGGTGATCGAAGGATAGCGGGTGGCGGCGCGCGCCTTCACGTCCGCATACACGCGCTCGCGCGCCGGCATGCCGCGCACCACGCGGCGCAGGTTGTCGCGCGTCTGGTCCACCAGTGCCAGCTTCGCATCGAGGCCGGGCCACGACGGATCGTTGATCTGCGCGAGGTAGAAGGAAATCATCCGTTCGGCGCTGCGGATCATCTGCTCGCGCGGCATCGAGCCCCGGTTCCCGTCCAGCCACACGCGCCAGTAGCGGGTGATCTGGTCGTTCAGGTGGGCTGCCTCGGCACGCGATTTATCGCCCAGCATCAGGTAGCTTTTCAGCGCGTTGTAGGCGTCTTCGGCGTTGTCCGGCGACGCATCCTTGAACTGCTGCGTGCCGTTGTTGACGGCGGCCGTCTCGGCGGCGGCCGGCGCGGCCGCGGATGTCGTGCTGACCGGTTTCGTCATCGGCTGCAGCTGGTCGGCGCCGCTGTTTACTTCGGCGAGGAAGGCTTCCAGCGACTGGCCGACGGGTTTCAGCATCACTTCGCGCACGCCGGCGAAATACTCTTCACGCAGCTTGCGGTTCAGCAGTTCGCCCTGGTACAGGCCCAGCCCCAGCGACAGCGGCCGGTCTTCCTCGTAGCGGTCCAGCTGCTCGATGCGGTCCTGCAGGATCTCCAGCGCCTGGAAGCGCGACTGCAGGTCCAGGCTTTTCGCCTGCAGCTTGATGGCCTGGTCCAGGTCCGCCTGCACATTGGCCACCAGCTGGCGGTTGTTCATGTACGACCAGCTCCAGCCGGCCAGCGCCAGGCCGACGAAGGCGGTGGCGGCAAAGAAGGCCACGTAGCGCAGCCGCATCTTGGCCGGGCTGGCGTATTGGGCGACCAGCTCCTTGTCGGCGAAGATCACCTTGCGGAACAAATTCAACAGGAAGTATCCCTGCTGCTGCTGGTGATCCTCGTGTTCGACCGGCTGCAGCTTCAGGTCGAAGCGCTGCGCCACGCGGGTGGACGATGCCGACACCGTCTCGCCCTCCTGCAGCGCGCTGGTGAAGTAGAAGCCGCGGAACACGGGCTTGAACTGGAACGGGTTTTCCTCGAACAGCGTGGCGATGAACGCGCGCAGCGATGGCTTGACGGACGAGAATTCGAGCGGGAAGGTGAACACGCCGGGCGGCATCTTGTCGCGCCACTGCAGTGCCATATTGGCCAGGCTCAGGTCCTTCAGGCCGTCGTACAGTTCGTCGAAGCGGGCGTCGAACTGGTCGAGCAGCTGTTCGCTGGTGGCGTTCTGGTTGTACGGCAGCGTGGCGCCCCAGACCTTTTCGCGCTCGCCCCGTTCGCTGTCGTGGAAGAATTCGTTGAAGCCCGTGATCAGGTCGGCCTTGGTGAACACCACGTACACGGGCGCATGCACCTCCAGGCGCTCGGTGAGTTCCTGCACGCGCTGGCGCAGGTTCTTGGCCAGGTTGATGGCGAATTCGGGCCGGTTGCGCGTCAGCTCGGCGATGCTGACGGCGATGATGATGCCGTTGATCGGCGCCTTCTTGCGGTATTTCTTCAGCAGGTCGAGGAAGCCGAACCATTCGGCGCGGTCTTCGTCCACCACCGAGTAACGGCCGGCCGTGTCGAGCAGGATGCCTTCGGTGGTGAAGAACCAGTCGCAGTTGCGCGTGCCGCCGACACCCTGCACGATCTTCGTGTCGGCAAACGGGAACTGCAGGCCGGAGCTGGCGATCGCCGTGCTCTTGCCGGCCGCCGGATTGCCGATCACCATATACCACGGCAGTTCGTACAGCGCGGCGTTGCCGGACAACTGGCCCAGCTTGGAACCCTTGATCGTGGCGATCGCCTCCTGCAGCCGCTTGCGGATCACTTCCGTTTCCTGGCGCTGCGCCGGATCGGCCTTGCCGACCTGCTGGTCGAGCATGTCGCCCAGCTGGTTGGCCTTGCGCTTGCGGCGGTAGCGGCGCCACAGCCACAGCGTGGCGCTGATGACGACCGCCAGGCCGAGGACGATCCACGGCACGCTGGCCGGCCACTGCAGCAGGTACGCCACGATCAGCAGCAGGGCGGTGAACGCCACCCAGCCGATGACGATCAGGCTGGTGCGCGCGGTCAGGAATTGCCAGATTTTTTGCATGATGAACTGGTTGATTGGAAAGCGGGTGAATTAAGCCGGGCTGGCGGGCGCGATGACGGCCACGTCGCGCCGGTAAGGATCGAGATTGCCGATGCAGAGCACCGGCGCTTCGCGCAGCAGCGCTTCCCGGCTGCCGAGTGCGAGCGTGGTGACGAAGGTGACGGGCGTGCAGGCGCCGCACGTGGCGCCGATGGCGGCCACGTCGGCCGCCGGATCCAGTTGCGGCAGTGCCGCCGATACGGCGCCCATCAGCTCCATCACGCGACCGGTGCGGTGATCCGTGTCGGCCGCCACGAATTTGACCGCGTCCGGCGCGCAGTGCGCCTGATCCAGCGCCCGCGTGCAGGCCGCCAGCAAGGGTTGGGCATCCGGCTTTTTCGCGGCATCGGCGGAATCGGCACGACGTTCGCTGGCGACGGCGCGCAGGGCAGGGAATGGGGCATCATCCAGGGCAAGCAGTTTCGCCTGCGCGGTGGCGGCCAACAGCAGGCCGGCCGCGCCCTCGCCAGGAATCTGGCCCTGCTGGCGGCGCGACGTGAACAGCGTGCCGGCGGCCGTCATGCCGTCGATGGCGTCCGGGCCGATATGGGAACCGCAGGCCACGACGATGGCGAACGGCTGCTCCGCCGCCAGCAGGCCTTGCAGGATCGGCACGATATCGTCGGCGTCCCGCTGTTCCGGTGCGGCGGCGATGCGGTCAGCTGGCCAGCCGGCGGCAGTCACCAGATGGCGCAGCCATTCGCCGGCGATGGCGCGGTGCGGTGGCGTCCAGCCGTGCGTCAGTGCGGCGTGCAGCTGCAGCATCGGCAGCGGCGAAGGTTCGCGGCGTGCGACATGCGCCGCATGCGCTTCGAGTTGCGGGTGGACGGCCAGGTGGCCGGCCAGTTCGGCCGCCACCGCGCCACCCGCGGCCAGTGCGCGCAGCTGCTCGTCGGCCAGCTCGCCCGGTTCGGTGCCCCGCTTGCGCAGCCAGTCCGTGAGGTCGTCGCGCAGCGCCGGCTCGTCCAGCTCCTGCACCCGGGCCGTCATCACGGGATAGCCGGCATCGTCTTCCAGTTCGGGATCCAGTGACGGCCGGGCTTCGCCTTCGGCCACGGCGGCCAGCAGCGCTTGCGCCGAGCCGCCATGGGGAGCGCGGATGGCGACGGCGACGATGGACAGGGCCACGGCCGGCGGCGGCGGAGGGACTGCCGGCAAGGCTGGTTCGGCAGCCGATGCCGTGGCGGCAGCGGCCACGCCGGCGGCGGCCATGCCGCGGTAGACCTTGCGGCCGGCCCAGAAGGCGGCCAGCAGCAGCAGCGGCACGACCAGCAGGTACAGCGCCAGGTCGCCCGTGTCGGGCATGCGGTTGTTTTCGCGCCAGTACCATACGGCGCCGATCCAGGTGGCGCCGAACGTGGCGGCGCCCGCGAACAGCTTCTTCATCCAGGTCAGCATTTCACAGCCTGCCGTGGGAATCGTGCCGCGCAGCCGGCGGGCGGATCAAAGGTGCTGCCATCGTTGCGCTCCTATCGTTTCATCACGCCGGCCATGCGCAGTTCCGTGTGGCCGAAATCCATCATCTTCCAGCGCCCGCCCCAGGTCAGGCCAAGCGATTCGGCCACCTGGCCGTACAACTGGTACCCGCGCATCGCCCACGGATCCTTTTCCGAAATCACCAGCTTGCCGTCGCGCAGGAAGGCGCAGTCGGCGGCCAGCCCGTACTGGTGCCAGCTCTGGAACGCCGCCGCATTCGTGACGTTCGGCCCCATCGACGCCAGCCGGTCCTGGCGTTCCGGGCTGCGGTAGCCTTCCAGGATCGCCATGTCGTAACCGTGCTGCTCCTTCATGATCTTGAACACCATCAGCAAGCGCTGCGTATAGGCCGCGTTCATCAGCGCCCAGTCGCGGCTGGCCGACACGAGCATCGGCCGTTCCTCCGCCACCTCGGCCGACGCGAACACCAGCGGCGGCAGCGCGGGCGGCGGCGCCAGCTGCTCGCCCTGCAGCAGGTCGGCCACCTGCGTATTCATCTCGCGGGTGGACGGCTCGTACCCGTTCAAGGTGGACTTTCCCGCCAGCAGCACGGCCGCCAGCGGCGGCAGGCAGATCAGCGCACCGCCACCCAGGCACAGCAGGTAATGCTTCCGGAAAAATGCGCCCAGCGCGCCGGCGGAAGCGCGGCCGGTCTGGCGCAGCGCCCCCGCGTCCTGCAGCCGCCGCTGCGCCAGCGCACCCGCGCGACGCTGCAGCCGCTGGCTGGCACCGGCCAGCGCGTTGAGCATGAATTCGCGTCCCGCAGGGAACAGGATCATCCAGCTGACCACGCAGGCCAGCACGAAATACAGGGCTACCAGCAGCACCCACACGACAGACTCCCCCGTTGCATTACTTATATCTTAAAAGCATTGCCCAGGAGTATAACTTACTGATATGTCAATGTGGAGCACGATTGGAAAATAGTTGAACTATTAATTGTGGTATCGCGCACGATTTAAGCGCAAACTTGCAGCAGAAATCTCTTGATTCTAGTAAAGTACTGCGAAATTAATAAGGAGCTAATGTTGCAAGACCAAGGGGATCGTCCGGCGCGACCAGGCCGGCCAAGTCTGATTTCTTCTGCACCGCAGGCGGAACCGGAACGGCAGCGTATTCTCAGCTCGCTCGACGGCAAGCCCGCCGCGCCAGCCGCCGCCGCGCCGTCGGGCAAGCCCGGCGCATTGGTGTGGGGCGGTGTCGGCCTGGGCGCATTGGCCATCGCTGCGGGTCTGTACTCGTTGCTAGGTGACAACGCTACCGACGCGCCGCCGACGCTGGTCGCCGCAGCGCCGGTGGCCGCAGCGCCCGTGCCCAAGCCGCTTGCGCCCGTCGAGGCGCCGGTGGCCGCCGAGCCTGCGCCGGCCCCGTCGACCGCAGCCGAGCTGCGCGAGACGCCCGATCCGGCTGCCGCGAATCCCCTGGCGGACATGGCGCCGCCGCCGCCCAAATCGCCAGCCAAGAAGGATCACCTGACGCAGGCGTTGGAGAAACCTTCGAAGGACAAGCCCCGCGAACACAGGCTGGCCGAGAACAAGAAGCCGCCAGCGAAAAAACCGAAGGAAAAGGCGCCGGCCAGGCCCGCGCCGAAGCCGGCGGATAACGACGTGACGCTGCTGGCGGCACTGATGGCCCACATGGAACCGCGTGGAAAAAAAGCCACGCCGGCCGAACAATTAAAAATTTGCAAACAGTACAACGCGGCGGGCGAAGAACAATGCCGCGCCCGTCTTTGCGCCACGGATGCCAGGAAGGAACCCGAGTGCAAGCCGGCTAAAACTGCTTCCAATACATGAGTATTGCACTTAGTGAAATAGTTTTAACGGCGCTGGGCGGGTATTCCAGTGTCACCCGATTGTATGAATTGCAGTTGTCGGACGACAGTCCCGACCTGCTGGTCGAAGCCTTCATGGCGGAGGATGGGGTGCAGGAGGTTGGCGCGCGCGACATCATCGCGCTGTCGACCGATGCACATATCGACCTGCGGACATTGCTGGGCAAGCCGGCCACGCTGGCGATCAGCCTGCCGGACGGCGCCCGCACTACATTTAACGGTGACATCACACAGGCCGCCATGCTGGGCAGCGACGGCGGTCTGGCCCGCTACCGGCTGCAGCTGACGCCGTGGCTGTGGCGCCTTACCCGTGGCCGCAACAGCCGCGTGTGGCAGGACAGGACGGTCATCGAGATCGTCGAGTCCGTGTTTGGCGATTACGCGCCGCTGGCACAGTGGCGCTGGAGCGACGATACCCGGGCCTTCCTGGCCGACGTGCCGGCACGCAGCTACTGCTGCCAGTACCGCGAGTCCGATTACGATTTCGTGCTCCGCCTGCTGACCGAAGAGGGCATCGCCTGGCGTGTCGAACAGACCGCAGTCGGGCATGGCCTTGTGCTGTTTGCCGACTGTACGCAGGAAGCGGGCATTCCGCGCGATGCGCAGTACTACGCGCAGATTCAGATGCAGTCACGGGAAGCGCGCGGCCATTTCTGGTCGGGCCGTTCGACGGT
>DKJA01000116.1 GCA_002454505.1 Oxalobacteraceae bacterium UBA6704 | reverse complement strand
CGCGGATCGGCGGATTGCGCGGCCACAGCCATTCCGGTTCGGCGATGCGCACCGCGCGGCACGGCTTCGTCACGAAGTCGCCCAGGTTCAGCGGCGCCTGCAGGCGTGCCAGCGCGGCGGCATCGGCCACGCCATCGACCTGCACCAGGTAGGTCTTCGCTTCCTTGTGGTCGGGGTGGGCGATCCGGTGCTGCAGCTTGCCGTCGTCGGTCAGCAGCATCAGGCCTTCGCTGTCGGCATCGAGCCGGCCGGCCGGATAGATGTTCGGGATGGTCAGATAGTCGGCCAGCGACGCGCGGCCGTCCTGCGGCGAGAACTGGCACAGCACCTGGAATGGCTTGTTGAATAGTATCAGTGGCATGGAGCGTGGATCGTAACGGTGGGCGGCGCCCGGCACTGGCGTGGCAGCCCGCAAAATACTGGGGCATAATGCAACACTTGCCTGCTCAGTTTCCCGGCTGCGGTGCGCGGCGATCCGCATTGTAAAGCAGATCGCCGGCCGGATCCGGCACTGTGCATTGCCCCGACACATGGAGAACACGATGTACCAACACGTCACCGTCCCTGCGGACGGCCAGCAGATTGCCGTCGGCGCCGACTTCGCGCTGCAGGTCCCCGCCAACCCGATCATTCCGTACATCGAAGGCGACGGCACCGGTGCCGACATCACGCCGGTGATGATCAAGGTGGTCGACGCGGCGGTGGCCCGCGCCTATGGCGGCCAGCGCAAGATCAGCTGGATGGAAATCTATGCCGGGGAGAAGGCCACCCGCGTGTACGGGGCCGACACCTGGCTGCCGGCCGAGACGCTGCAGATCGTCAGGGATTACGTGGTGTCGATCAAGGGCCCGCTGACCACGCCGGTCGGCGGCGGCATGCGCTCGCTGAACGTGACGCTGCGCCAGCAGCTGGACCTGTACGTGTGCCTGCGGCCGGTGCGTTACTTCGCCGGCGTGCCGTCGCCATTGAAACAGCCGGAAAAGACCGACATGGTCATCTTCCGCGAGAACTCGGAAGACATCTACGCCGGCATCGAGTGGGCGGCCGGCTCGCCGGAGGCGCAGAAGCTGATCGCCTTCCTGCGCGACGAGATGGGCGTGAGCCGGATCCGCTTCCCGGAAACGTCGGGCCTGGGCATCAAGCCCGTTTCGCGGGAAGGTACCGAGCGGCTGGTGCGCAAGGCGATCCAGTACGCGATCGACCACGACAAGCCGTCGGTGACGCTGGTCCACAAGGGCAACATCATGAAGTTCACCGAAGGCGCGTTCCGCGACTGGGGCTACGCGCTGGCGCAACAGGAATTCGGCGCCGAACTGATCGACGGCGGCCCGTGGTGCAAGGTGAAGAACCCGAAGACGGGCCGCGACATCATGATCAAGGATTCGATCGCCGATGCGTTCATGCAGCAGATCCTGCTGCGCCCGGCCGAGTACAGCGTGATCGCCACGCTGAACCTGAACGGCGACTACATGTCGGACGCGCTGGCGGCCCAGGTGGGCGGCATCGGCATCGCGCCGGGCGCCAATATGTCGGACTCGGTGGCGATGTTCGAAGCGACCCACGGCACGTCGCCGAAATATGCGGGCAAGGATTACGTGAACCCCGGTTCGCTGATCCTGTCCGCCGAGATGATGCTGCGCCACATGGGCTGGACCGAGGCGGCCGATGTCATCATCGCCGCGATGGGCAAGGCCATCGCATCGAAGCGCGTGACCTACGACTTCGCCCGGCTGATGGAAGGGGCCACGCAGGTGTCGTGCTCCGGCTTCGGCGAGGCGATCATCGGCAATATGTAGCGACTGCCGCTGGCTGACCTGCATGCAAAGCCCGCGCCGTGTGTGCGGGCTTTTTCATCGGCGCGAGGCAAAACGCCAGGCGAAAAAAAACCCCGCAACGCGAGGCTTTTTCACATCCGGGGGAGCAGATCAGCTCGATTGGATGTTGGAAGCTTGCTTGCCTTTCGGGCCTTGCGTGACTTCGAACTGGACTTTTTGACCTTCTTTCAGGGTCTTGAAGCCGTTCATGTTGATCGCGGAGAAGTGTGCGAACAAATCCTCGCCGCCATCATCAGGCGTGATGAAGCCGAAACCTTTGGAGTCATTGAACCACTTGACGGTACCAGTTGCCATAATAAAAAGAACTTTCAAATTTTAACGAATCACACGAGCCATAAAAGCAAGAAGCTTCCTGCCCCCTCCTCGACAACTCCTTCTTATCAACATGTACATTTCTGCACGAGTCGATATGTCATTGTTGGCGCAACAATTTTTAATGTCAAGATTTTTGTCGATGCAATAGTAAGTTTTTTGCAACACGGAAAATCAACGATCCTCTTGATTTTGGGGAAGGGGCCGCCATCTGCGGCGGGACGGGAAAGCGCGTAAGATTGAGGACATATGGAAACGCCCAGCTAAACGGACGTTGCATCGAACACGAAAGCATTAGAATATAAGCGTATGGCAACCAAGCATGATACTGAAACCGTCCTGGAGCGACAGACGCTGAAACCGCCGCCGATGTATCAGGTGGCGTTGTTAAATGACGACTACACCCCAATGGAATTCGTCGTTGCAATCATCCAGGAATATTTCAACAAGGACCGTGAAACGGCCACGCAAATTATGCTGAGTGTGCATCGCTATGGTAAAGGTGTCTGCGGCGTGTTCTCGAAAGATATAGCGTCAACCAAGGTGGAGTTCGTTTTAACGCATGCGCGCAAGGCGGGGCACCCCCTGCAGTGCGTGATGGAGGAAGTATGATTGCGCAGGAATTGGAAGTAAGTTTGCACATGGCGTTTGTCGAGGCTCGGCAGGCACGGCATGAATTCATCACGGTTGAGCATTTGCTGCTGGCGCTGCTGGACAATCCTTCGGCAGCCGAAGTGTTGCGGGCGTGCGCGGTCAATATCGAAGATCTGCGCAAGACGCTGACCAACTTCATCGGCGACAACACCCCCACCGTACCAGGCACGGGCGAGGTCGACACGCAACCCACGCTGGGCTTCCAGCGGGTGATCCAGCGGGCGATCATGCATGTCCAGTCCGCCTCCAACGGCAAGAAGGAAGTGACGGGCGCCAATGTGCTCGTGGCCATCTTCGGCGAGAAGGATTCGCACGCTGTTTACTACCTGCACCAGCAGGGCGTGACGCGCCTGGACGTCGTCAACTTCATCTCGCACGGCGTCCGCAAGGACCAGTCGGGCGAAACGGCGAAGGCATCCGAAGGCGTCGAGGAAGGCGCGCAGGCCGAAGGCCAGACGAAGGAAAGCCCGCTGGACCAGTTCACGCAGAACCTGAACAAGTCCGCCGCGGAAGGCAAGATCGATCCGCTGATCGGCCGCGAGGACGAAGTGGACCGCGTCATCCAGATCCTGTGCCGCCGCCGCAAGAACAATCCGCTGCTGGTCGGCGAAGCGGGCGTGGGCAAGACGGCCATCGCCGAAGGCCTGGCCTACCGCGTCACGCAGGGCGACGTGCCGGAAATCCTGCAGAACGCCGTCGTCTATTCGCTGGACATGGGCGCGCTGCTGGCCGGCACCAAGTACCGCGGCGACTTCGAGCAGCGCCTGAAGGCCGTGCTCAAGCAGCTGAAGGACAACCCGAACGGCATCCTGTTCATCGACGAGATCCACACGATCATCGGCGCCGGTTCCGCCTCGGGCGGCACGCTGGATGCGTCGAACCTGCTCAAGCCGGCACTGGCCAATGGCCAGCTCAAGTGCATCGGCGCGACCACGTTCACGGAATTCCGCGGCGTGTTCGAGAAGGATCATGCATTAAGCCGCCGCTTCCAGAAAGTGGACGTCAACGAGCCGACCGTCGAGCAGACGGTGCAGATCCTGCGCGGCCTGAAGTCCCGTTTCGAAGAGCACCATGGCGTCAAGTATTCGGCATCGGCGCTGTCCACGGCGGCCGAGCTGGCGGCCCGCTTCATCAACGACCGCCACCTGCCGGACAAGGCCATCGACGTGATCGACGAAGCGGGTGCCGCGCAGCGCATCCTGCCGAAGTCGAAGCAGAAGAAAACCATCGGCAAGACGGAGATCGAGGAAATCATCTCGAAGATCGCCCGCATCCCGCCGCAGACCGTCAACCAGGACGACCGCAGCAAGCTGCAGACGATCGACCGCGACCTGCGCAACACCGTGTTCGGGCAGGATCCGGCCATCGAGGCGCTGGCATCGGCGATCAAGATGTCCCGTGCCGGCCTCGGCAAGCAGGACAAGCCGATCGGCTCGTTCCTGTTCTCCGGCCCGACCGGCGTCGGCAAGACGGAAGTGGCGAAGCAGCTGGCCTTTATCCTGGGCATCGAGCTGATCCGCTTCGACATGTCCGAGTACATGGAGCGTCATGCCGTGTCGCGTTTGATCGGTGCGCCGCCGGGCTACGTTGGCTTCGACCAGGGCGGCCTGCTGACGGAAGCGATCACCAAGAAGCCGCACGCCGTGCTGCTGCTGGACGAGATCGAGAAGGCGCATCCGGACATCTTCAACATCCTGCTGCAGGTGATGGACCATGGCACGCTGACGGACAACAACGGCCGCAAGGCCGACTTCCGCAACGTGATCATCATCATGACCACCAATGCGGGGGCGGAAGCGCTGCAGCGGGCGCCGATCGGTTTCACGAACACCAAGGAAACCGGCGACGAGATGGCCGACCTGAAGCGCATGTTCACGCCGGAGTTCCGCAACCGGATCGACGCGATCATCAGCTTCCGCGCGCTGGACGAAGAGATCATCCTGCGCGTCGTCGACAAGTTCCTGATGCAGCTGGAAGAGCAGCTGCACGAGAAGAAAGTGGAAGCGATCTTCACGGAAAACCTGCGCAAGTTCCTGGCGAAGAAAGGCTTCGACCCGCTGATGGGCGCGCGGCCGATGTCCCGCCTGATCCAGGACATGATCCGCAAGGCGCTGGCCGACGAACTGCTGTTCGGCCGCCTCGTCTCCGGCGGCCGCGTGACGGTCGACCTGGACGAGAAGGACCAGATCAAGCTGGACTTCCCGGAACCGGACGCCGCACCGCTGCCGCCGCCGGAAACCGTCGAAGTCGAATAAGCTTCCCGGTCCGCACAAAAAACCCGCTCGCTCGAGCGGGTTTTTTTACGTCCGCCCGGCTACTGCCGAGCTCGTGTCGACCCTGGTGTCAGACACCGACATGGACACAGGCTCAGCCGTTCAATAGCTGAGCTCGTGTCCAAAAACAGGGTTGACCCCACGGTTGGACACGGCCTCAGCCGTGGCGGCGGCGCCGCATCGTCGCGCCAACCAGGCCCAGGCCCGCCAGCAGCATGCCGTACGTGGCCGGTTCCGGCACGGCCGGTACCGTCGACAACGTCAGCTCGATCGGTGCGCCGCCGGGACCGATGCCGCCCATGTAGATGCCGATACTCTCATCTTCGAGGGAGGGCAGGGCGTTCAGCGTCTGGTTGGTGAAGCCGATCACGAAATAGCTGCCGGCGGACGCGTTGATGTCGCCCAGCGCCGCGCTGTTCAGGTTGAACGTGAGCGGGCTGTCGTAAGCCGTCACGGAAGCGTATTGCGCGCCGGAGCCCAGGTCGCTGTAGACATCCTCGCCCGGGTGGAAGGTGTTCAGCAGCGGCTCCAGCCCGGCGGTGAAGTCGAAGATGCCGATCACGCTGGCAGGTGCGCCGCCGTAGACCGACGGCGCCAGAGACAGCGTTGCCGATTGCCACGTGGTGCCGGCCGGGATGAAGAAGGCGGCCCAGCTGTTGAAGCGTGCGCCGAACTCGTTGCCCGTGAAGGTATTGCCGAAGGGCGCGGCCTCGTTGCTGCCGCCATTGCTGTTGACCCAGCCCTGCACGCCGGCAGCGGCGGTAACAGACTCGGCACTGGCGGGCAGCGCGAACGCGAGGGCGACCAGGCAGGCGGCGGTAGAGCGTGCGACGGTAAATCTCATCATTGCATTTCTCCTTGTGGTTGGTGGGTACAGCCGCTTGATAGTAAAAGTCTGTCAAGTGCAAAAACAACAATACTTACATTTGTTGCAATCGCGTGTGATGTTCTGCCAACGACTGCCGGCTGTGCTAGCGCCTCGCTGCCATAAGTTAATGCAGTGTAAAAATAGGGACAGACCCTGTTTTTGAGGAAATTTCCGGTAAGCGGCCTGTCCCTATTCTGGGCATGGGGAATGTCGCGCGGGAAGTCTGGAAGCCATGCGTCGGCCAGTGGACGGTCACCGCGCGAAGCCGGTATCAGGAGCCTGTCACCGTTTTTGCGGACGCCCGCAGCAGGGCCGCGCGGCGGCGCGATACTTCGACGAGTGCGCCGTCACCCAGGCGCAGGTCCAGGCCGCCCGCATCGTTGGACGTTATCGTCGCTACGGCGTCGAGGTTGACGATGTGGCGGCGGCTGGCGCGGAAGAAGCGGGGGCCGGCCCGCTCCAGCTGCTGCTCCAGCTGGGCCAGCGAGCGGACCATCAGCGGGCGCTGGTCGTCGAAATGCACGCGGGTGTAATTGCCTTCGGATTCGAACAGGCGGATGCGCTCCAGCGCCACGAACCAGCAGCGGTCGCCATCCTTGATGAACAGTTTTTGCGGGGGCGGCATGGCGGCGGGGGCGGGCATGCCGAGCCGTTGCGCGGCACGTTGCAGCGCAGCTGCCAGCCGCGGCGCCTGGATCGGTTTCTGCAGGTAGTCGAGCGCGTTGACTTCGAACGCGCGCAAGGCGTATTCATCGAAGGCGGTGGTGAAGATCACTTCCGGCGCGGCGTCCAGCGCCTGCAGCAGGTCGAAGCCGCTGGCGCCGGGCATCTGCACGTCGAGCAGCAGCAGATCCGGCCGAAGCGCCGCGACCTGCTCGATGGCCTGCGCCGCATTGGCCGCTTCGCCGGCGACCTCGACCTCCGGATGCGCGGCGAGCAGCCGGCGCAGTTCGGCGCGGGCCAGGCGCTCGTCGTCGACGATCAGGATGCGCATCATGCGCTTGCCTCCGGGGTTGCCTGCTGCGGCAGGTGCAGCGTCGCACACACCCAGCCGTCGTGTTCCGACAGGTCCAGCGTGGCGGTGGCACCGACCGACAACGCCAGCCGCTTGCGGGTATTGACCAGTCCCACGCGGGTGGAGCCTGTGTCGCTGCGCAGCGTGCCCGTGTTGGCGATCTCGATGTGCGCGGCCAGCGCGTCGCGGCGCGCATGGATGCGGATGTCGCTGCCGCCGGTGCTCGTCTCGACGCCGTACTTGACGGCATTCTCGACCAGCGTCTGCAACGCCATCGGCGGAATCCGCACGTCGTCCAGGCCCGCGCCGATATCGAGCTGTACGCGCAGCCTTTCCTCGAAGCGGATCTTCTCGATGGCCAGATAGCATTCGACCGCTTCCAGTTCCAGCGCCAGCGGCACCGTCTCGGCATGCCCGGACTGCAGCGCATAGCGCATCAGCCCGGCCAGCTGGTCGATCATCCGCGCGGCCGCTTCGGGGTCCTCGTAGATCAGCGCACGCACGCTATTGAGGCTGTTGAAGAAAAAGTGCGGGTTGACCTGGGCCTGCAAGGCGCGCAGTTCCACGTCCTTGGCCTGCAGTTCCAGGCGCAGCGCCGCCGCTTCGGCGCGGCTGGCGCGGCGCAAGGACAGCGCCATCACATAGCACAGGTTCCAGACGATGAAATTGCCGGCCCACGACAGCCAGGCCAGCGGCAGCCAGTCGATGTTGCGGACCGGGTGCATGAACAGGTGGATCGCCGTGGCGACGCTGACCACCATCGCCGGCGCAAGCACGAACACGGAACCGGCGGCCAGTCGCCAGTCGAACCACCGCGCCGCCCAGCCGCGCCGCTTGATGAAGCGGTGCCACAGGTCCGACACGCACAGCGCGGAGAGCAGCGTCCAGACCACCACCACCGGCAAGCCGGGACCGGCCGGATACAGCGCCAGCTGGAACATGGCGACGACCAGCCAGCCGCCCAGCTGGCACAGCCAGTACCAGTTCATGCGCGCGGCAAGGGGGCGGCCGCTCGGTATGGGGCATGGGCAGGGCGGGGCTGGTCATGGCGGTCGCGAGGTCACTTCAGGAAGGCATCGACGCGATCATACAGCCAGGCCGGATCGTCGTACATGATGAAGTGGCGCGCCGTGTCGGCCATCTCGATCTTCACGCCGGGCAGCTTGCTGTACTGGCCCGCATACACCTGTTCGATGGCGGCGCGCGGTGCGAACTCCTTGTAGGCGACCCACGTGCCCAGTACCAGCGTCGGCGCCTGGATGCGCGCCACGTCGTTGCGCAGGTCGGCCGACAGCAGTTCGTACATCGCGCCGGCGACAGTCCTGCGATCCGACTGCTGGCCCCAGCCGGCGATGCGGTCGATATCCTGCGGCCGGCTGGCCATCGTTGCCAGCGTGCGGCGCTGGCTGGCAGCATAGGCCGCATCGTCCTGCGCCAGCAGCCGGTCACGCATGCCGGCCGCCACCTGCTGCAGCTGCTCCGCCGTGATGGCCGGCATCTGCGTGGCGCCCAGCGCCGGCAGCGAATCGACGATCACCAGCTTGCCCACCTGCGCCGGATGATCGGCGGCGAAGCGCAGTGCGACGAAGCCGCCCAGGCTGTGGCCGACGATGACCGGTTTGTCCAGCTTGTGCGCGGCGATGTACTCGGACAGTTGCTGCTCGACCTGCGGCAGCAGCGGCCCTTCGACGGCCGGCTGTCCGGCGAAACCGGCCAGCGTCAGCACGTGGCACTGGCGCGGCCCGCACAGGTGTTGCGCGGTGCCGTCCCATACCTCGCCGGATGACGCGAGCCCGGGAATCAGGATGACGGGCGCGCCGCTGCCGGTGACCTGGGCCTTGAATGCCGGGGCGGCATGGACGGCGGCAGCAGCGAACAACGATACAACGAGTGCGGACAGTTTGCGTTTCATGGTCATGGACCCTCCTTGAAACGCATCGTCGCATCCGGCGGCATTGCCGCCAACGGCCGGCGTGACGAACGGCGGAAAGCCGTGACGAGCGGCGAGCTCAGTTGCCGCCTTCCTCGCGCAGCCGGCGCCACAGCGTCGTGCGGCTGATGCCGA
>DKJA01000130.1:68254-100509 GCA_002454505.1 Oxalobacteraceae bacterium UBA6704 | reverse complement strand
GGCTTCGGCTTCCTGCCCGAGCCGTGCGCGCGCGCCGCGATCGCTGCCGGCCTGCTGGTGGAGAAGGCCGTGGCAGAACCGAAGCCGGACGAGACCTTCTACCTCGCCTGGCGCACCGGCGAAACGGGCGCGGCACTGCAATGGTGGCTGGAACGGATGCGCACCGGCGGCCTGTTCGGGCGCCTGTGCGCGCATCTGCCAAGCATCTGATTGCGCATCGTCAAGGCGCGATGCTGAGTGCAATATTGTTGCGCGGAAACTGTTGACTGGTGCCAACTGTTGCGGGGACCATAGCCTCCGGTACAACTTCCGGCCGTATGCGCGACTGCCATGACGACGCTCTTCCTGCAATTGCTGGCCGACCGGCGGGGCATGCCCGCCGGTCTCGTGCTCGACGCGGCTGCCGGACCGGGCCGTCTGCCGGCGCCGCTGCTGGCCGCGCTCGCCGAACTGGCGGACGCGCTGCCTTGCCATTACCGCGCCGGCCTGCCGGCCGCCGCGGCCGGCGCGCTGGCGGGCGCCGGCTGGCAGCCGCTGCCGGCGTCGCGCGTGCTGCACACCGATATTCCGTTCAGGGCCGAACTGCCGGCCGACGTGGACTGGCTGGAAGGCGACTGGCCCCTGGCCATGCCTGTCAGATCCGCCGGCAGCCAGGCGGGCGCGCAGGCCGCCTCGCGGGCGCTGGCCTTGCAGCTGGTGCAACTGGTCAACGAGGATGCCGACACGCACGCGATCGAGGCGCTGCTGCGGCGCGATCCGACGCTGTCGTATCACCTGCTGCGGCTGGTCAATTCGCTGGGCATCGGCACCGGCCGCAAGGTCACCAGTTTTGCGCAGGCGATCCTGATCCTGGGCCGGCAGCAGCTGCGCCGCTGGCTGAACCTGATGCTGTTTGCCGCCCGCGAAGGCGACGTGCGTTCGGCGATGCTGCTGGCGCGCGTGGCCGTGCGGGCGCGGCTGATGGAGCTGCTGGCCCGCGCGGCCGGCCTGGACAAGCACACGCAGGAGCAGGCGTTCATGACGGGCATGTTCTCGCTGCTGGGCGCGCTGTTCGGCAGTCCGCTGGCCGACGTGCTGGCGCCGCTGGCCATCGGCGATGCCGTCGAGCGGGCGCTGCTGGCGCAGCAGGGCGAACTGGGCGAACTGCTGGCGCTGGTGGCGGCGGCGGAACGGCGCGATTTCGGTGCCGTCGCCCTGGCGCTGAAGGCGGTACAGCTGCCGGCGGACGAATTCGGCGCGCTGGTCGCCGAAGCGTATCTGTGGATGCTGAGCGTGACGGATGCCGCAGCGGAGCCGTCCCATGCATGACAGCGGGCTCCGGCGCAGCCTGGCCCTGCTGCGGCAGGCCCGGACGCAGCGGGGCGCCGCGCGGGCACAGACGCTGGCCGAGCTGGAGGCCTGCCTGACCGCGCTGCAAGGCGAAGCGGCGGTGGAAGCGGCAATGGAACTGGACCTCGCCGGCTACGTGACGGGCTGGAACCGCGGCGCCGAGCAGATGTTCGGCTACGCGGCCGCCGAAGCGGTCGGCCAGCACGTGCTGTTCCTGTACACCGACGACGACGAGGCCGGCAACATCGCCGAACTCGTCGTCGGTGCGGACAGCGCGGTGGCACAGGTGCGGCGGCGCAAGAAATCCGGCGACGCCATCTGGGTACAGCTGGCGATCGCCCTGGTGCGCGATGCGGGCGGCGACGCGTGCGGCATGCAGGTGCGGCTGGCCACCGTCGACGAAGGCCTGTCGCCGGCCGACAAGGTCAGCCTGCACGCCCGCATCATCGAGGACAGCGACCAGGGCGTGCTGATCACCGATGCCAGCGAGCGCATCGTGTCGATCAACAGCGCGTTCACGCGCATCACCGGCTACACGCCGCTGGAAGCGATCGGCAAGACGCCGGACCTGCTGCGCTCCGGCGTGCCCGACGCCGACCTGCGCGCGCGGGTGCGCGCGGCGATGCAGGGCGGCGGGCCGTGGCGCGGCGAGATCGTCGGCAAGCGCAAGAGCGGCGAGCTGTTCCCGCAGGCGGTGACGGTCAGCGCCGTGCGCGACGAAGCGGGCAAGGTCAGCCACACCTTCTCGTTGTTCACCGACATCAGCCAGCACAAGGATGCCGAGGCGCGCATGCAGCGCATGGCCAATTACGATGCGCTGACGGGCCTGCCGAACCAGGGCCTGCTGATCCAGCTGCTGGGGCAGGCGATGACGGAAGCGCGGCGCAGCCGCGACCATGGCGCGGTACTCGTCGTTGAAATCGCCCGGCTGGGCGCGATCGCCGACACGCTGGGGCACGATGTGGGCAACGCGCTGCTGGTGGAAATCGGCCGGCTGCTGCGCGCGCGGCTGCGCGAAGGCGACATCCTCGCCCGGCTCGACGGCGGCAAGTTCGCCATCGGCCTGCTGCGCATCGAGCGGCGCGAGCATGCGGCCCTGGTCGCCCGCAAGCTGGTGGAAGCGCTGGCCGCGCCGATCGTCGTCGGCACGCACAGCCTGCAGGTGGGCACGCACGTGGGCATCGCCGTCTACCCGGAAGATGCGCACGAGCCGGGCGCGCTGCTGCGCGGTGCCGACGTGGCGGCCACCCGCGCCGGCCACAGCATGGAACCGGCGCTGCTGTTCTTTTCCGAGGAGATGAACCAGCGCGCCAAGGAACACCTGCGCATCGAAAGCGAGCTGCGCGATGCGCTGGCCAATGGCGAGCTGCTGCTGTACTACCAGCCGAAGGTAAGCCTGCGCAGCGGCCGCATCGTCGGCGCCGAGGCGCTGCTGCGCTGGCGGCATCCGGTGCGCGGCCTGATTTCACCCGGCGTGTTCATCCCGGTGGCGGAGGAGACGGGTCTCATCGTCGAGCTGGGCAACTGGGTGGTGGAGGAAGCGTGCCGGCAGCTCCGCACGTGGCAGGAAGCGGGCCTGGCCATGCCGCCGGTGGCCGTCAACCTGTCGGCGCGGCAGTTCGACCGGGGCCTGCCGCAGCGGATGGCCGACGTGCTGGCGCGGCAGCGGGTGCATCCCGAGCAGCTGATGCTGGAGATCACCGAGAGCCTGCTGGTGCGCGGCGCGGAGACCGTCACCGCCATCATGAACGAACTGGTGGCGATGGGCCTCGCGCTGGCGCTGGACGACTTCGGCACCGGCTATTCCAGCCTGGCCTACCTGAAGAAATTCCCGATCAGCACGCTGAAGATCGACCGCGCCTTCGTCGTCGGACTGCCGGCCGAGGAGAGCGACTGCGCGATTGCCCGCGCGATCGTCACGATGGCGCAGCAGCTGCGGCAGGAAATCGTTGCCGAGGGCGTCGAAACCATCGAACAGATGACTTTCCTGCGCGAACTGGGCTGCGACCAGCTGCAGGGCTACCTGTTCAGCCAGCCCGTGCCCGCCGCCGACTTCGAGCGGATGCTGCGCGACGGCCGGCGCCTCCTGCTCGCCGCCCGCTAGCGCTACTGTTCAGCCCGTGTCTACCATGGTGTCAGACACCGACGTCGACACGAGCTCAACCGCACTTGACTTGTTCGACTGCATAGCCCGTTCCAACTTTGGGAGCTCTGCGGGGGTTTCGCGGAGCCTGCTCCGTGCCTGCAAAGCGGTGGCGGCATGCAGGCCGTCACGCCTGCCAACCCGTCCATTCGGATGAGCCTGTGTCGCTGTCGGTGTCAGACACCACGGTGGACACGGGCTGAGCTGTAGCGGCCGTAAGACGAAAAAGCCGCTCTCGCGAGCGGCTTCGTTAAATGTTCCCTGCCGGGGGAACAGTGCGCCTGGGCGCGGGATGGGTGGTGGGCGCTCAGCGCTTGTCGTCGCTCTTGCCCTGCCGGCCCGCTTGTGCGGACTGATCGGGCGTGCCGCCGCGGGTGCCGCCACCCACGGTGGTGCCGGCAGTATTCCCGCCGGTGGTGGAGCCCTGCGTGCCGCCGGCGCCGGACTGGCGGTTGCCGTCGTTCTTGTGGCTCATGCTGCCGGCCCTGCGGGCCTCTTCCGACGTGAACTCGTGGGCATTGCCCGACGCGTGGGCCGCGCGGCCCCCTTCGGATGCGATTTCACGCTGGCGTTGCGGGTCCATCGAAGCGAAACCGCGGTTGCCGGTGTTGCCGCTCTGTTTGCTGCGGGCCTGGTCGCTGGTGCCGGGACTGGTGCCCTTGTTGCCGCCCTGGTTATTGCCGCCTTGATTCGATGATGCCATGATGCTCTCCTAGTATGATGCGAACATTGCACGCCCTGTACGTGACCTGTCTTCACGTCCTCGCCTGGCGTGCAGGTCGCGCAGAGGAATACTCATCTTAGGCGCGTTGGCTGGGCAATTTTATAAGACCCGAGGAAGCCACTTTGTAGGACAACACGCCATTGAAAAGTAACACAGCAATAGCGAATCTTTCGTCGTCGACACCTTGATTGAACCACTGCCAGAAAGGCCACGCATGTCCCGCAAACTGCTCGCGCAACACCACATTCATCCCGCCATTCAGCAGAGCATGGGCGCCTATCACGCCGGCATCGTCGAGGAAGTGGAGGCGGCCATCGCGCAGCACCAGGTCGTCGTCGTCGGCATGCGGCTCAATCCCTTTCCGACGAAGGCGCGCCGCCTGCTGGACAAGCTCGGCACGCCCTACACCTACCTGGAATACGGCAGCTACCTGAGCCAATGGAAACCGCGGCTGGCGCTGAAGCTGTGGAGCGGGTGGCCGACGTTCCCGATGGTGTTTGTCAACGGCACGCTGGTCGGCGGCGCCACCGAACTGCAGCGCCTCGTCGACGATGGCCAGTTCGGCCCGCTGCTCGTCGCACCGCGGCAGGGCTGACGATGCAGGCCCTGCGCCTGGTCCCCGGCGACGACCTGCGCGGCGCGATCGAGGCCGCCTTGCGCGTGCACGGCGCCGCCTTCGTCGTGCAGGGCATCGGTTCGCTGTCGGTGACGCGGCTGCGCTACGCCGGCATGGCACAGCCGGCCGAACTGCATGGCGACATGGAAATCCTCACGCTGGCCGGTTCGGTGTCGCCGGACGGCGCGCATCTGCACATGTCGGTGTCGGATCGTGAGGGCAGGGTGAGCGGCGGCCACGTGGCACCCGGCTGCATCGTCCGCACGACGGTCGAGCTGCTGTTCGCGCTGCTGCCTGCCCAGGCTTTCAGCCGCGAGCTCGACCCGCGCACCGGCTACCCGGAGCTGACGATCAGGCCGGCCTAGCGCCCGCGTAGAGGATCGAGCAACCCACGCAGATTGTTGTGGTCCAGCTCGTACATCAGCGCCAGCAACGCCCCCAGCTCTCCCTTCGGAAACGCCCCTTCGCGGGCCATCCAGCCCAGGTAATGACCGGGCAGGTCGGCCAGCTTGCGGCCCTGGTATTTACCGTAAGGCATTTCACGGGTGAGCAACAGGGCGAGGGCGTCGGAATTCATGTGATTGTTGCGGTGGGATCAAATATCTTCTGCTTGAGTGCGTCTTTTTCGGAACAATGGATTCCGGGATACTGCGAGGCATCACTTTAACAGGAGTCATCATGCCCATTGCCCTGCTGGCGCTGACGATCAGCGCCTTCGCCATCGGAACGACGGAATTCGTCATCGTCGGGCTGCTGCCCACCATTGCCGCCGACCTCAATGTGAGCCTGCCGTCGGCCGGCCTGCTCGTCAGCCTGTACGCGATGGGTGTTGCCATCGGCGCGCCCGTGCTGACCGCGCTGACCGGCAAAGTTCCCCGCAAACTGTTGCTGCTGTCGCTGATGGTGCTGTTCACCGCCGGCAATCTGCTGGCGTGGCAAGCGCCCGGCTACGAATCGCTGATCGCCGCCCGCATCCTGACCGGACTGGCGCACGGCGTGTTCTTCTCGATCGGCTCGACCATCGCCACGTCGCTGGTGCCGAAGGAAAAGGCGGCCAGCGCGATTGCAATCATGTTCACCGGCCTGACGGTGGCGCTGGTGACCGGCGTGCCGCTGGGGACGTTCATCGGCCAGCACTTCGGCTGGCGCGAGACCTTCCTGGCCGTGTCCGCATTGGGCCTGGTGGCGTTCGTCGGCAGCCTGCTGTTCGTGCCGAAGACCATCGCCCACAGCAAGCCCGCGTCGCTGCTGCAGCAGATGCAGGTGCTGGCCCAGCCGCGGCTGCTGCTGGTGTATGCGATGACGGCGGTCGGCTACGGCGGCTCGTTCATCGCCTTCACCTACCTGGCGCCGATCCTGCAGCAGGTGGCCGGCTTCGGCGAGAGCGCCGTCGGCGTGGTGATGCTGGTGTATGGCGTGTCCGTTGCCGTCGGCAATATCTGGGGCGGCAAGCTCGCCGATAAACGCGGCCCGATCCCTGCACTGAAGATCATCTTCCTGGGCCTGGCTGCCGTGCTGCTGGCGCTGACGTTCACCGCGCCGAACAAATATCTCGTCGTGGCCACCGTGCTGGTCTGGGGCGCCGTCGCCTTCGGTAATGTGGCCGGATTGCAGGTATATGTCGTGCAGCAGGCCGAGCACTACACGCCGCGCGCCGTGGACGTCGCGTCCGGCCTGAACATCGCCGCGTTCAACCTCGGCATTGCCGGCGGCGCGTGGGGCGGCGGCCACATCGTCGACCGGCTGGGCCTCGTGCATACCGGCTGGATCGGTGCGCTGGTGGTACTGGGTGCATTCGGCCTGACGGCACTGAGCGGCCGGCTGGACCGGCTGAATCCGCGGCCGGTGTCGAAGGGCAAGTCGGTGCACGCCGTGGCGCACTGACAGAGGCAGGCTTGTCGGCATTTGTCCGACAAGCCTGTTGGTCGTGCGCCTAATGACACAGCCGGTAGCGATCCCTAGCATGGGGCTTTGCGTACCGGAGCGAGCAATGCAATTACCCCACCTGTCCGAGCTGTACCTGATGTACTTCATCGTGCCCCTGTGGCTGGCGGCCGGCATGGCGGACTGGTTCTGCCACCGCCGTTCCGGCATCGAGCACACCAGCGGGCCGAAGGAATCGGCCATCCACATCCTGATGTTGGTGGAGATGGGCGCGCCCGTACTGGCCGCGCTGTTCCTCGAAGTGAATGCGTTGGTACTGCTGCTGATGGTCGGCGCGTTCTTCCTGCATGAAGCCACGGCGCTGTGGGATGTCACTTATGCCAGCGCACACCGCACCGTCACGCCGATCGAGCAGCACATCCACAGCTTCCTCGAGATGCTGCCGCTGATGGCCGTGTCGATGATGGCGCTGCTGCACTGGCCGCAGTTTGCCGCGCTGTTCGGCGCCGGGCCGGAAAGCGCCGACTGGACGCTGCGCTGGAAGGACTCGCCGCTGCCGCGCGAATACGTGCTGTGGCTGATGGGTGCGATCTTCGTGTTCGAGCTGCTGCCGTATGCCGAGGAATTTGCGCGGACGGTGCGCGAGAAGCTCCGTCCGAGGCAGCACAGCCTGAACTAGTCCGGCACGAGCAGCGTGTGCTGCGTGGCCGTGTGAAAATCGCACCACACGCGATTGAGTTCCGTGCCATGCCGCGCGGCCTGCAGCCCGCAAAACGGATACAGCCCGTCCACGGCGGCGCGGCTCGTTTCGACGAGGTCGAGCGACACGCGCCGCAGCGCTTCGCCATCCGGTTCGCGATGCGCAAGCACCTGTTGCCACGCTTCGTCCAGCAAGCGATAGAAGTGCAGGCGGGTGCTGGCCAGTTCCTGCTGCGCCTGCGCCAGTTTGGCAGCCACCGCCGGCACTTCAATCAACGGCACGCCCGTGGTGTGCTGGCGCCGTGCCGCGATGGCCGGCTGCGCCAGTGCGACGAAGTGCTGCGCCATGCCGGCCAGGTTGGCGGCCAGCGTCACGAAGGCCAGCGCCATGAACGGGAAGCGATACAGCGGACCATCCGCCGTCGCATGGGCCGCATCGATGGTGAAGCCGTGAGACGCCGGCACGCGCGCCCCGTCGATCCGGTAGCTATACGAGCCGGAGGCCTGCATGCCGATCCATCCCGTTGCCGGCTCGATGATCACCTGCCGCGCCGGCACGACGAAGGCGCGGATGCGGGGCTTGCCCGCTGCATCGGACAGCACTTCGCCGCGCTCGCGCAGGATCGCGTTCAGCGTGAAGTGCGTGGCCATCGGCGCGCCGCTGGCGTAATCCCAGCGGCCGGTGATGACGTAATCGTCGCCGTCGCGGTCCGCGTGGCCGGTTGCCGCCCCGCTGCCGGCCAGGCACACGTTCGGTGTCGCGATGATGTCGCTGGCGACGGATGGCGGCAGGAAGCCGGCAAACCATCCCGCGCCGGCGCACAGCGTGACGACCCAGCCCAGGCTGCCGTCTGTCGTGGCGACGGCTTCTTCCAGCCGCACCACGTCCGGCAGCGGCAGTTCCAGGCCGCCCGCCGTTTTCGGCGCCAGCATGCGCAGCCAGTTGCGTTCGTGGATCAGCGCCTGCTGGTCCGCGTGGAGAAAGCCCGGTAAGCCGTCACGCATCGTCAGCCTCGTGCAGCTGCTGGTTGTCATGATAATCGTTGAGCTGCCGGACGAGTTTCTTGATGTCCTCGAGTGCGGCGCCATACGGAATCAGCAGCGTCAGCGCGCCGACGGTCATCCGATGCCCCGTATCCGTTTCAGCGTAACGGCCCTGGTATTTTGTCAGGTAGTCTGCCGCCGACTCCTGCCGGCGGCTGTTGTTGGACGCCGCGCCGCAGTAGTCCGCCATGCTGTCGCTGGTACGCATTCCCAGCGACTCCAGGTGGTGCTGCAAGCGGTCCACGGCGCCGCCGGCATCCTCCAGTGGACCGGCAGCCTGCAGCAACGCCGTTTGGGGCAGGGCGGCAAACAGCCTGGCGGCCAGGCTGGTCTTGGCCCAGATGCTCTTGTAGTCGCGCCCTTTCTTGGCGGCGCAGTCAAAACCGCTGAGGTCATGGAAGACATCGATGCGCAGGCTGCGCCGCACGTCCGCCGATGCGCTACCTTGCACCAGGAAGTAGTAAAGACACACGGCGGCAGTCCGTGTCGCCCGCGTGTTGGCATCCAGCGAGCGATGCGCACGGGCCAGTGCATGCCGGTCGATGATGGTCATGGCGCCACCGTGGCCGGTCCGGCAGGCCGGTCATAGATGCGGTCCAGGCTGCCCTTGCCAAAGTATTTTTCATATTCCAGCGCCGCCGTCGAATCCATCATGCCGGCGATGTAGTCGATGACGAGCCGTTCGCGCGGGTCCTGCAGGCAGCGCAGCTCGGGCGGCAGCAGCACGTTGTCGCGGTTGTAGCGGCGGTCGGTCAGCACCTCGAACAGGCCGCGGATGATTTTCTCGCCCCGTTTTTCGTACAGCTGCACGTCCTTCTTGCGCAGGATCGCCTTCCACAGCAGGCTTTTCAGTCCGGTGGCCAGCGGTCCCATGCTGCGGTAACCCAGTTCCTTGCCATGTGTGCCGTCGACGACGGTGATGTCGCGGCACAGCTCATGGACGATCTGCGACGTCATCTCCTTGCGCAGCACGATCGAATATTCCTCGGAACTGGCCTGCGCCTCCGACTTCAGCGCCTCTTCATGCGCGCCGTGCGCGATGTCGGAGAACGGCTGGAACGCCGCGGCGAACTCGCGGCTGATGCGGAACTCGTGCAGGATCTCGCCCCACGTGATGATGCCGAAGCTCATCGCGTCCTCCAGGTCGTGGGCGGCGTAGGCGATTTCGTCGGACAGGTCCATGATCTGCGCGTCGATGCTCTTCTGCCGGCCCAGGCCATGCTGCGCCAGCTCCGTTTCGAGGAAGGCGTAATCCTCGTCGTACAGGAACTTGCGCGGATTGTCGGTGCGGCGATAAAAATACTTGGTGATGCCGGCCAGCGTGCGCACGGTCAGGTTCAGGCCGGGGTAGGCATGGTGCTTCTTTTCCAGCGTGCGCAGGATGCGGAAGGCCTGCGCATTGCCTTCGAAGCCGCCGCAATCTTTGCCCAGTTCGTCGAGGATCTTCTCGCCGTAATGGCCGAACGGCGGATTGCCCAGGTCGTGCGCCAGCGAACAGGTTTCCGCCACGACGCTGCGCTCCAGCCCCAGGTCGGCGGCGATCGAACGGGCGATCTGCGCCACTTCCAGGCTGTGCGTCAGGCGGTTGCGGTTGAAGTTGTTGGCATCGACGCCCAGCAGCTGCATCTTGCCCTGCAGCCGGCGGAACGAGGCCGAATACAGCACGCGGGCGTAGTCGCGCATGCATTCCTCGCGGCCGGCGGCGCGGCCATCCTTCTGCGCGTGCACGCGGTATTCCAGCGGCAGGATGCGCGCTTCCTGGTCTTGCGCAAAGGCGATGGTGGTGGGTGCGTACATGGCGATCCTTTCAGTGCAGCGGGAATTCTAGCCGACCGCCCGCGGCGCCGGTGTATATTGCAGCCGATTGATTTTTGATGGATGCATGCCATGTCGCCGGTTTTTCTCTTTTTCGTCATCTTCGCCTACTTCGGACTGCTGCTGTTCGTGGCCTGGCTCACGTCCCGCAACGCCAACAACGACAGCTTCTTCATCGGTAACAAGAGCTCGAACTGGGCCCTGGTCGCCTTCGGCATGGTGGGTACCACGCTGTCCGGCGTCACCTTCATCAGCGTGCCGGGCGCCGTGGGCCGCGACGGTTTCGGCTACCTGCAGATCACCATCGGCTACGTGATCGGCTACCTGGCCATCACCTATGTGCTGCTGCCGCTGTACTACCGTTTGAAACTGACGTCGATCTATCATTATCTCGACGTGCGCCTCGGCCGCCGTTCCTACCAGAGCGGCGCGGCGTTCTTCATCGTGTCGCGCACGCTGGGCGCCACGGCGCGGCTCTACCTCGTCGTCAACATCCTGCAGGCGACGATCCTGGACAGCCTCGGCGTGCCGTTCTGGGTCACCAGCGCCGTCATCATCCTGATGATCCTGCTGTACACCTACGAGGGCGGCGTGAAGACGATCGTCTGGACCGATACGCTGCAGACCACGGGCATGCTGCTGGGCCTCGTCACCTGCGTGTGGTTCCTGCTGGGCGAGATGAACCTGTCGGTGCCCGACAGCCTGGCGCAGATGCACAGCGCCGGCTTTGCCCGCGTCTTCGACATGAACATCGACAGCCCCGGCTACCTGTGGAAGCAGATCGTCGCCGGCGCCTTCATCACGATCGCGATGACGGGCATGGACCAGGAGATGATGCAGAAGAATATCTCGGTGAAGACGGTGGGCGACTCGCAGAAGAACATGCTGCTGCTGACGCTGATTCTCGTGATGGTGCTGGGCCTGTTCCTGTTCCTCGGCGGGCTGCTGCACCTGTACGCGCCGCAGGCCGGCGTGACGGCTACCGGCGACAAGCTGTTCCCCACCATCGTCATGGAGCACCTGCCGGCCGCGATCCAGCTGATCTTCTTCATCGCGCTCGTGTCGGCGCTGTTCCCCAGCGCCGATGGCGCGATCACGGCGCTGACGTCGTCCGTCTGCATCGACCTGCTGGGCATCCACCGCAACGACCTGGCCGAGCAGACGCGCGTGCGGCTGCGTCACCGCGTCCACCTGGCGTTCTGCGCGCTGTTTCTGCTGCTGGTGATGGTGTTCAAATGGATCGACAGCGCCAGCATGATCGGCGTGATCCTGAAGCTGGCCGGCTACACGTATGGCCCGCTGCTCGGCCTGTTCGGCTTCGGCCTGCTGACGCGCCGCACCGTGCGGGACGGGTGGGTGCCCGTGGTCGTGATTGCCGGGCCGGTGCTGTGCGCGCTGCTGGAGCACTGGCAGCAGGCGCTGTTCGGCAGCTACCGGCTGGGCCTCGAACTGCTGGTCATCAACGGGCTGTTCGTGTTTGCCGGGCTGTATGCGATCTCGTCTCCCGAACGGCGTGGGGCAACGCTGGCCGCAAACTGATACAGTGCGCATAACAGTCAAACAACCAGGAGTACCGATGTCCCGATCCGTGTTTTCGTACGTGCGTGGCGGCCTAGGCCGCGCGTGGCGCTTCATCGATGCCAGCCGCAGGGCGGTGATCAACCTGATCTTCCTGCTCATCGTCGTCGGGCTGCTGATGGTGATCTTCGGCGGCGGCGCCAAGCCGCTGGGCGAGAAGACGATGCTGGTGCTGAACCTGAACGGCCAGCTGGTCGAGCAGGCGCCGGGCGGTGCCAAGCTGGCCGCGCTGGCCAATATCGGCGAGGACAACCCGCGCCGCTTCATCCAGCTGCGCGATGTGCTGAAGGTGCTCGACACGGCCGCCAAGGATCCGCAGATCGGCGGCGTGGTGCTGCTGCTGGACGAGATGGAAGGCGGCGGCCAGGCCGTGCAGCGCGAGATCGCCGCGGCCGTCGACCGCTTCCGCGCCACCGGCAAGCGCGTGGTGGCCTGGGGCTCCGGCTACAACCAGCGCCAGTACCAGATCGCCGCCCACGCCAGCGAGGTGTACCTGCATCCGATGGGCACGGTGGTGCTGGACGGCTTCGGCAAATACCGCAACTACTACCGCGACGCGCTCGATAAACTGGGCGTCACCGTCAACCTGCTGCGCGTGGGCACGTTCAAGAGCGCGGCCGAGCCGCTGATCGCCAATGGCCCGTCGCCCGCCGCGCTGGAAGCGGAGGCCTACCTGAACAACGACCTGTGGGCCCGCTACCTGAAGGATGTCGAGACGGCCCGCAAGCTCCCGGCCGGCACGATCGCGGCGGACATCGAACGCCTGCCGGAACTGCTGCAGGCGGCCGGCGGCAACCTCGCCAAGCTGGCCGTCAATGCGAAGCTGGTGGATGGCCTGAAAACGCGCGACGAAATCCGCGACATGATGATCAAGCGGGGCGCACCCGAGATGCAGGGCAAGTCGTTCCGCCAGGTGGGCTACGACGAGTACCTGGCGCGCCTGCGCCCGGCGCTGACGGGCGATGCGGTGGGCGTCGTGATGGCGGTCGGCGAGATCGGCGACGGCGTCGCCGCACCGGGCTCGATCGGCGGCCTGTCCACGTCGAACCTGATCCGCCTGGCGCGCGAGGACGACAATATCAAGGCCATCGTGCTGCGCGTCGATTCGCCCGGCGGCAGCGCCTTCGGCTCGGAGCTGATCCGGCGCGAACTGGAACTGACGCGCGCGGCCGGCAAGCCGGTCGTCGTCTCGATGGGCAATGTGGCCGCTTCCGGCGGCTACTGGATCTCGATGGCGGCGGACGAAGTGATCGCCGATCCGTCCACGGTGACGGGCTCGATCGGCGTGTTCGCGCTGTTCCCGACGGTGGACAAGGTGATGGATAAGGTCGGCATCCACAGCGGCGGCCAGCCGACCACGTGGCTGGGCGATGCCGGCAACCCGACGCGCCCGATGGACCCGCGCTTCGGCCAGCTGATCCAGGCTTCTATCGACAATGTGTATGGCCAGTTCACGGCCAAGGCCGCGGCGGCCCGCAAGACCACGCCGGAAAAAATCGACGCCGTCGCGCAGGGCCGCGTGTGGACCGGTGCGCAGGCGAAGGAGCGGGGCCTGGTCGACACGCTGGGCAGCTTCGGCGATGCGATCAAGTCCGCGGCCAAGCGCGCCAAAGTGCAGGGCGAACCGCGCATCGTCTACATCGAGCGCGAAGGCAGCAAGTTCGACAAGCTGGTGGAATTCTTCGGCGGCTCGACCGCGCAAGCCGCCGTCGGCGACATGATCGACGCCGCCATCGACCGCCAGGCGAAAGCCGTGCTGACGCCGGCCGGCATCCCGGTCGGCGTGGCCGGCAATGTGGTGCGCGAACTGAACTGGCTGAACGACATGACCGCGCAGCGCAAGCCGTTCATGGCGCTGACGCACTGCCTGTGCGGGGCACCTGAGTAAGTGTTGGCTGGGGACTGTCCCGCTTGCGGGCCTGTCCCCGGGGTTGTTTTTCTGGTCGCTCAGCAGAAGTCAACTACAACCCCGGGGACAGGCCCCTGCGGGGACAGTCCCCTACCGCGCCGGCTTGCCGGCCGCATCCGTCGGTATCAACGCCGGCTTCGCCGCATCCTTCAACAGCACCACCACGAACTTCGCCGGCTTCGTCTTGCTGGCATTGCGCCCGACGGTATGGACATCGTTCGGGCCTTCGTAATACGTCTGGCCCACGGTCAGCGTCTGCTCCTTGCCGCCCTTGACACCCATCACGATAGAGCCTTCGGTGACATACACCAGCGCGTGTGCGTCGTGGCGGTGGATCGGGTCGGCGCCGCCCGGCGGGTAAGTCACCGACAGCATGACCATTTCCTTGCCGGGCACTTCGGGCACAGCTTTCTTCATCAGCTCGGCCACGTCCGGCTGCGGGGCGGCGGCGAAGGCCGGTGCGGCAGCCAGCACCAGCATGGCAGGCAAATTCTTCAGTGTGAACATGGCGATCTCCTCGAATGATGGTGAGGGACATCATACGGCGGCCGTCCGGCGCTGCGGCGGCTATCGGGCGGATGCCCTGGTCAGCCAAACGAGGGATATCGGTCGCTTAAAAAGCCTGCTTCGCCACCGCCAGCCGCGAGAAGCTGGCGATGCTGGCCACGGCCGCGCAGCCGGCGCCGGCGGCCAGCGCATAACTGGCGCCGTGCGCGCCGGCCACCGTGAAGCAGTAGGCGACCAGCGCGGCGCCGCTGCCCTGGCCCAGCAGCCGCGACACGGCCACGGTGCCGCTGGCGCCGCCCGCGCGGGATGGCGGTGCGCTGCCCATGATGGCTTTCAAATTGGGCGCCTGGAAGAAGCCGAAGCCGACGCCGCACAGCGCCATGCGCCAGCCGATGTCGAACGCGTCGGCGCCGGCGGGCAGCGTCAGCAGCGTCAGCATGCCGGCCGACAGCAGCGCCAGGCCGATGCCGCCCAGCGCGCCGGGCGAATAGCGGTCCGACAGGCGGCCGGCGACGGGCGCCATGATCGCCACCATCACCGCCCACGGCGTCATCAGGAAACCCGTTTCGACGGGCGAGCGGCCCAGCGTCGTCTCGAAATAAAACGGCAGCGACACGAAGGCCAGCGACTGCGTGGCGAAAGTGCAGATGGCCGTCATCGCCGACAGCGCGAACAGCGGGCGGCGCAGCAGATCCACCGGCAGCATCGGCGCCGGATGGCCGGCCTCGCGGCGCAGCAGCAGCGCGAACAGGATCGCCGCGGCGATCGCTTCCGGCACGAGGCGCTGCCAGCTCTCCTGGTGCGCGCAATCGCCCAGGAACAGGATCAGCAGCGCGAACGCGCCCACGTTGTACAGCATGGCCACGCGGTCCATCCTGTGGCCGGAAAGGCGCGACGCCGGCAGCGTGCGCCGCGCGATGAAGAAGGCGAAGATGCCGGGGATGACGTTGATCCCGAACAGCCATTCCCACGAGGCCGATGCGAGGATCAGCGAAGCAGCCGTGGGCCCGACGGCGAACGACACCGCAACCACCAGCGAATTGAAGCCGAAGCCGCGGCCCAGCATCCGCGCCGGGAACACGGTGCGCAGCAGCGCCGTGTTGACGCCCATGATGGCGGCGCCGCCGACGCCCTGGAACAGCCGCGCCACGATCAGGCTGGGCAGCGACCACGCCAGCGCACAGGCCAGCGATGCCAGCGTGAACAGCGCCAGCCCGCCGACGGCCACGCGCTTGTAGCCGACCACTTCGCCCAGCGCGGCCAGCGGCAGCAGCGTGGCGATCATCGCCAGCTGGTAGACGTTGACGATCCACACCGATGCGGCCGGCGTGGCGTGCAGTTGCGCGGCGATGCCGGGCAGCGCGGTGTTGGCGATCGCCGTGTCCAGCGACGCCATGCCGACGCCCAGTGCGATCGACAGCATGGCCCAGCGGCGCGGTGCGCCCTCGAGACCATCCGGCAGTTCCGCCGCCACCGCTGTCTTGTCATCCGGACCTGCCTGCGCGGCCTGGTCCTGCGTCGCGGTCTCCTGCGCCATGTCTATCCCGATCGGCAAATCGGAAATTATAGGACGTTATGTCCGTCCTTGCCGGGCACCGGCCGGAATGGCCCTCAGTGCGCGGCCGGATGGCCCGCCGCGTCGGTGGGAATCACCGCCGGTTTCGCGCTGTCCTTGACCAGCACCACGACGAACTTCGCCGGCTTGGTCTGGCTGGCGTTGCGGCCCACCGTGTGCAGGTCCTGCGGGCCTTCGTAGAATGTCTGGCCGGCGTGCAGCGTCTGTTCCTTGCCGCCCTTGACGCCCATCACGATCGAGCCTTCCGTCACGTAGACGACGGCGTGCGCATCGTGGCGGTGCACCGTTTCGACGGCGCCCGGCGGATAGGTCACGGCCAGCATCAGCATTTCCTTGCCGGGCGTTTCCGGCAGCGCCTTGGTCATCAGCGGCGTGACCAGGGGGCCCGGTGGGGCGGCCAAAGCATGATTGGTGGCGAGGGCGGCGAGCAGCGCCAGCGCGCCGCACATTGGTTTCAAAGCGGGCATCGAAGCCTCCTTGTCATGGGTGAGGATTATTCCAGGCCGGCCTTGTCGAGGTCGAACGCCTTGTCGTAGGAGCCCGGCACCGGCGTGAACGCCACGTTGATGCGGTTCCACGCATTGATCGACATGACGGAGTACGACAGGTCGGACAGCTCCTTTTCCGAGAACTGCGTGCGCACGCGGTCGAACAGTTCCTGCGGCACGCCTTGCGCCGGCAGGTGCGTCAGTGCTTCGGTCCACGCCAGCGCGGCGCGTTCGCGCGGCACGAACAGCGTCGATTCGCGCCAGGCGGCCAGGTGGTGCAGGCGCAGTGCGCGCTCGCCATGCAGCGTGGCCTGCTTGACGTGCATGTCGAGGCAGAAGCCGCAGCCGTTCAGCTGCGAGGCGCGGATCGACACGAGGTCGCGGATGCTTTCTTCGATGGCGCTGTCCTTGAACAGGCCGTTGAATTCGATGAATTTGCGGAACAGCTCGGGCGATTGTTCCATGTAGTTGATGCGTTGGGTCATGACGGCTCCTTGTGGTTGACGTGGCGCGCTGCGATTGCTCGCACCACGCCGGCCAGTGTAGGGAGCCGGCCATGCCGGCGGTAGAACCCTGGTGGACGTCACGCTGGTGCGTGGCGCGCACCAATCGTCAGGCGCTGTCCGGCGTGCGGGAGAAGCGGCTGCGGTAGGCATGCGGCGACACGCCCAGGTTGCGCTGGAAGGCCAGCCGCATGCGTTCCTCGCCGCCGAAGCCGCACAGCCGTGCCACCTGCTCGATGTGGCGGTCGCTGTCTTCCAGCATGCGGCGCGCCGCTTCGAGACGGAACAGCTGCACGGCTGCTGCCGGCGTGCGGCCAGTGCGGTCCTTGTAGACGCGGGTGAAATTGCGCGGGCTCATGCTGGCCTGGCGGGCCAGCCGCTCGACGCCGAGGTCAGCCTCGGCCAGGTGGTCGACGATCCACAGGTGCAGCGCATCGAACGTGCCGCCGTCGCGCGACTGCAGCGACAGCAGCGTGGAGAACTGGGCCTGGCCGCCGGGACGCTTCAGGAAGACCACCAGTTCGCGCGCCACGCGCAGCGCGATGGCGTGGCTGCTGTCGTCCTCGATCAGCGCCAGCGCCAGGTCGATGCCGGCGGTGACGCCGGCCGACGTCCACACATTGCCCTGCCGGACGAAGATCGCATCGCTGTCCACCTGTACAGCCGGATGCAGGCTTTGCAGCTGGTCGCACATCAGCCAGTGCGTGGCCGCCCGTTTGCCGTCCAGCAGTCCGGCACCGGCCAGCAGGAAGGCGCCGTTGCACACGGAGGTGACGCGGCGCGCCACCGTGCCGGCCTGCCGCAGCCAGGCCAGCAACGGGCCGGCCGCCGCGCAGGCCGCGAGGATGTGCGGCGTGCCCGGCACGACGATCGTGTCGATGGCGGCCGGGTCGAAATCCTCCAGCGCTTCCGTGTGCAGCACCACGCCTTCCAGCGTGTGCACCGGACCGCCGCCGATGCTGGCCGTGTGGCCCTCATAGCCGGGCAGGCCGTCCGCCGCCAGGTGGTGGGTGGCGGAGAGGAACGACGTTTGCGGGCCGGCCATGTCGAGGATGCATACCCCCGGATAGACCACGAACAATACCCGCCGTGGTTCGCCGGTGCTGCCAGCTCTCCCATTCGGGAGGGAATTGGCCGGCGTTCCCTGCGGATGCGCGGCGGTTGGCGTGAAATTGGGGGTATTTGTCATTGTCCGGCGATGGTTTCATTTTTACCATGGCATGTCAATTGCCAGTCACCCCAAGTCACACCATGCACCACGCACCCATACCCAGCGATCCCGGCAACCTGCTGGCTGCCACCTTCGCCACCACCTACACCGGCGTCGTTGCCTTCATCGCCGTCGTCCACGAAGGCAGTTTCGCCCGCGCCGCCGACCGGCTGGGCATCGGCCGCTCGGCCGTCAGCCGCAGCATCCGCAAGCTGGAAACCCAGCTCGACACGCGGCTGTTTACGCGCACCACGCGCAGCACCGCGCTGACGGGGGAGGGGTCGCTGTTCTATGCCAGCTGCCAGCCGGGCGTGCAGGGCATCGTGCAGGCGGTGGAGGAAATGCGCGACCTGCGCACCGGCGTGCCGCGCGGCCAGCTGCGCATCGCCGCCGCCACGGGCTTCGGCCGCAGCATTGTGGCGCCGCTGCTGCGCGAGTTCCGCGCCGCGTATCCGGACATCGCCACGGAGCTCGTGGTGGCCGACCGGCCCGTCGATTTCACCGCCGAGGGCATCGACGTGGCCTTCCGCGACGGCCGGCTGGAAGACAGCCAGGTGGTGGCCCGCCAGGTGATCCCGATGCAGATGCTGGTCTGCGCGGCACCGGCCTATGTGGCGCGGCACGGCGTGCCGGCCACGCTCGACGAGCTGGCGCTGCATGCCTGCGTCAACCTGCGGCTGCCGTCCGGCCGCATGCACGAGTGGGAATTCGCGGTGGACGGCGTGGTGCGCAAATGGCTGCCGCAGCCGGGCAACACATTCAACGATGCCGAGCTGGTGCTGCAAGCCGTGCTGGCCGGCGACGGCATCGCCCAGCTGGCCGGCTACCAGGTATGCGCCCACCTGCGCAGCGGCCAACTGGTGGCCTGCCTGCCCCAGTACGCGCCGGACGACCGCGGCCACTACCTGTGCTACCTGAACCGGCGCCACCTGCCGGCGCGCATCCGCGTGTTCGTCGACGACATGACGGCGCGCATCCGCGAGCTCGACCTGCACTGCATCACTACCTTCGGCGCGTGAAGATTCTTCCCTGATTGGTGCCTGGCGGGCAACGCCGTGAAGGCTGGCGCAGGGCTGGCTGGCGGCCTCGCCGCTGCCTACACTGTTTGTGAGCTTGCAGAATTCGTCCCGGCTCGCCCTCACAACCCAAAGGAACAGATCATGAAAATCGTCGTCATCGGTGGTACCGGCCTCATCGGCAGCAAGCTCGTCGCCATCCTGCAGCAGCGCGGCCATGAAGTCATTGCCGCGTCGCCTGCCTCGGGCGTCAACACGATCACCGGCGAAGGCCTGGCCGAGGTGCTGGCCGGCGCGAGCATCGTGGTGGACGTGGCCAATTCGCCGTCGTTCGAAGACCAGGCCGTGCTGGCATTCTTCCAGACCTCCGGCCGCAACCTGCTGGCGGCCGAAGCGGCGGCCGGCGTGGCGCACCACGTGGCGCTGTCCGTCGTCGGCACCGACCGGCTGGCCGAAAGCGGTTACTTCCGCGGCAAGATCGCCCAGGAAGAGCTGATCCGCGCCTCCGGCCTGCCGTACACGATCGTCCATTCGACGCAGTTCTTCGAATTCCTTGGCGGTATCGCCCAGTCGGGCAGCGACGGCGACGTGGTGCGCCTGTCGCCGGCCTATGTGCAACCGATCTCGTCCGACGACGTGGCGGCCGCCGTGGCCGACTACACGCTGGGCGCGCCCGTCAACGGCATCGTCGAGATCGGCGGCCCGGACCGCTACCGGCTGTCCGAGCTCGTGCAGCAGTACCTGACGCAGAAAAGCGACCCCCGCAAGGTGGTGGCCGATCCGCAGGCCCGCTATTTCGGTGCGCTGCTGGGCGACCTGACGCTGATGCCGGCCGATGGCGCGCGCCTCGGCCAGGCCCGCATCGGCGATTTCCTCGCCGCCGGCAAGGCCCGCTGACCGCGGCGATGAAACCACTGACTCCGCCTCCGACGAGCCTGCTGGACAAGTATCGCGGCGCCGCCTTCGCGCCGCTGTACTCGACCACGGTGCGCGTGACGGGCGGCGAGGCGCGGCATGGCCGGGCGTCCGGCACGGTGCGCTCCGACGACGGCAACCTGGCCGTCGAGCTGCGCATGCCCGCGGCGCTGGGCGGCCAGGGCGGCGGCACCAATCCGGAGCAGCTGTTTGCCGCCGGCTATGCGGCATGTTTCCATGGCGCGCTGATGCTGCTGGCCTCCCACGCCCGGCTGCCAGCCCAGGATGCCACCGTCGATGTGACGGTGGCGTTCGGCCGCGACCCCGTCGACGGGCTGTTCCTGCTGACGGCCGAAGTGCGCATCCGGCTGCCCGGCGTGGCCCGCCCGGCCGCCGAGGAACTGGTGCGCAATGCCGAACGCGTGTGCCCATATTCGAAGATGACGCGCCGGGGCATCCCTTGCCGGGTCGTGTTGTTGCCTGCCGAGCCAGGAGATTTGTAGCCAGTTTGTATCGTGTTTTTCTCCCTCCGCCACCGGGCTCTCCGGTGGCGGCCCTGCCAGTGCAGGGCCTTCCCGCCCGTCCTCCCGCCATCCCTGCCGTAACCTTCTGTTTCTCGCTGTAAATGTAAGCAAACCGAAACAGGAATGGCGACACGCTGTGATAGAGTCGATTTGACAATTTGCATCACTCTAAAATTACAGAAGATAAGGACCAGCGATGACCTCGCCAGCAGCGCCCTCGACTCCCCTCAAATCCCGCCGTCGCACCCGCCTCATCGGTACCATCATCGCCATCCTTGCCATGGTCGCCCTCGGCTGGCTGGCCTGGCACCTGACGCACCAGCCGGCCGGCGGCGGGCAGGGCGGACAAGGCATGGGCGGCCCTGGCGGTCCCGGTGGCCCCGGTGGTCCTGGCGGCGGCCGCGGCGGCCCTGCCACCACGGTTGGCGTCGCCACGGCCGAGCAGGCCAGCCTGCCGGTGACGCTCGATGCGCTGGGCACGGTGACCGCTGCCGCCACCACGACGGTGCGCGCGCAGGTGTCCGGCATCCTGCAGAAGGTGCTGTTCAAGGAAGGCCAGCTGGTGAAGGCCGGCCAGGTGCTGGCGCAGATCGATCCCCGCCAGTTCGAGATGGCGCTGCTGCAGGCCACCGGCCAGCGCCAGCGCGATGAAGCCCAGCTGGAGAACGCCAAACTGACGCTGGAGCGCTACCGCACGCTGCTGACGCAGGATTCGATCGCCCGCCAGGACGTCGACACGCAGGCCGCACTGGTCAAGCAGCTGGAAGGCACCGTGATGACGGACCGCGCCGCCGAGGGCACGGCGCGGCTGAACCTGGGCTACACGAAGGTGGTGGCGCCGATCACGGGCCGCGTCGGCCTGCGCGTGGTGGACGTGGGTAATCTGGTGACGTCGGGCGACACGAACGGCCTGGCCGTGATCACGCAGCAATCACCGATCGACGTGGAATTCGCCGTGCCGCAGGACCGCGTGCCGGACATCATGAGCCGCGCCACGACGGGCGCCACGCTGCCCGCCCACGCCTTCGACCGCACCCGTACCGACGTGCTGGCGACGGGCCGCTTTGCCGCGCTGGACAACCAGGTGGACACGCAGACGGGCACCGTGATGGCCAAGGCGCGCTTCGACAACGACAAGATGACGCTGTTCCCGAGCCAGTTCGTCAACATCCGCCTGGAGATGCGCACGATCGAGAATGCCGTGATGGTGCCGGTGACGGCGCTGCGTCACGGCAGCAATGGCGACTATGTCTGGCTGCTCAATAACGACCGCACCGTATCGCTGCGCGCCGTCACGCGGGGCCAGGCGACCACGGACAAGGTGCAGATCGCCAATGGCCTGAAGGTGGGCGACAAGGTGATCACGGAAGGCGCCGACCGGCTGAAGGATGGCGCCAAGGTCACGCTGCCGGGCGACAAACCGCGCACTCAGGGCGCCGGCCAGCGCGGCAAAGGACAGCACAAAGGCGAGAGCGCCGCACCTGCAGCCCCCGCAGCGGCACCCGCATCTGCTCAAACCAACGCACCGGCCGGCGCACCGGACGTGGCGCCGGGCGCCGTGGGCACGGATGCATCGAAGATGCGCAGCCACCGCACGGGCGATCGCCCGCCGCAGGAACGGTCGATGCCGGAAGAGGGTGGCCGCAGCTCGGCAAGCGCCGCGGATGCCACCGACACCGCGACCGTCACCGAACAGAAACAGAAACAGAAAACGCAGCAGCCTGCAGCAGGGAAGTAAATGAGTCCATCGGCACCATTCATCCGGCGCCCCGTCGCCACGTCGCTGCTGATGCTGGCGATCGTGCTGGCGGGCCTGGTCGGCTTCAAATTCCTGCCCCTGTCGGCGCTACCGCAGGTCGACTTCCCTACCATCCAGGTGCAGACGCTGTACCCGGGCGCCAGTCCGGAAGTGATGGCGCAGACGGTCACCGCGCCGCTGGAACGCCAGTTCGGCCAGATGTCCGGCCTGCAGCGCATGAGCTCCACCAGTGCGGCCGGCGTGTCCATCGTCACGCTGCAGTTCGGCCTGGGCCAGACGCTCGACGTGGCCGAGCAGGAAGTGCAGGCCGCGATCAATGCGGGCGGCTCGCTGCTGCCGACGGACTTGCCGGCACCGCCCGTCTACGCCAAGGTCAACCCGGCCGATGCGCCGGTGCTGACGCTGGCCATCACGTCGGACACGATGCCGCTGACGGAAGTGCAGAACATCGTCAACACGCGGCTGGCGCTGAAGATCAGCCAGGTGTCCGGCGTCGGCCTCGTGTCGCTGTCGGGCGGCCAGCGGCCAGCCGTCCGCATCCAGGCCGACACGCTGGCACTGGCCAGCTACGGCCTGGGCCTCGACACGCTGCGCACCGCCATCTCGAACGCGAACGCCAACAGCGCCAAGGGTTCCTTCGACGGTCCCACGCGCTCGTTCACGATCAACGCCAACGACCAGCTGCTGACGGCCAACGACTACAAAAGCCTGATCGTCGCGTATAAAAACGGCGCACCGGTGCGGTTGACCGATGTGGCCAAGGTGGTCGACAGCGCGGAAAACGTCAAGCTGGGCGCATGGGCCAATATGAAGCCGGCGATCATCCTCAACGTGCAGCGCCAGCCGGGCGCCAACGTGATCGCCACCGTCGATGCGATCAAGGCGCGCCTGCCGGAATTGCAGGCCGGCCTGCCGACCGCGCTGCGCGTCGACGTGCTGAGCGACCGCACGGCGGGCATCCGCGCATCCGTCGAACACGTCGAAATCGAGCTGCTGCTTGCCGTGGCGATGGTGGTGCTGGTGATCTTCTTCTTCCTGCACAGCGTGCGGGCGACGGTGATTGCCAGCCTGTCCGTGCCGATCTCGCTGATCGGCACCTGCGGCGTCATGTACTTGCTGGGCTACAGCCTGAACAACCTGTCGCTGATGGCGCTGACGATCGCCACCGGCTTCGTCGTGGACGATGCGATCGTCATGATCGAGAACATCGCCCGCTACATCGAGGAGGGCGAAACGCCGATGGCCGCCGCATTGAAAGGCGCCACGCAGATCGGCTTCACCATCATTTCGCTGACCGTGTCGCTGATCGCCGTGCTGATCCCGCTGCTGTTCATGGGCGACGTCGTGGGCCGGCTGTTCCGCGAGTTCGCCATCACGCTGTCGATCACGATCCTGATTTCCGCCGTCGTGTCGCTGACGCTGGTGCCGATGATGTCCGGCCGCTGGCTGACGTCGCACAAGGACGAGAATCCGAACAGCTTCGGCGGCCGTGTGCAGCGCTTCTTCGACTACGTGATCCACCACTACGACCGCTCGCTGACGTGGGTGCTGACGCGCCAGGGCCTGACGCTGCTCGTCGCGCTGGCCACGCTGATCCTGACGGTGGTGCTGTACATGCTGATCCCGAAAGGCCTGTTCCCCACGCAGGACACCGGGCAATTGCAGGCCCGCGTCGAAACGGCGCAGGCCGTGTCGTATGCCCGCATGGCCGAACTGCAGCAGCAGGCCTCCAAGGCGATCCTGGCCGACCCGGACGTGGAGTCGCTGAGTTCCTTCGTGGGCGTCGATGCGGCGAACAGCACGATGTTGCACACGGGCCGCATGCTGATCAACCTGAAGGCCGACCGCGGCGACCAGCCGGAAGTGATGGCGCGGCTGCGCCAGCGCGTCGACGAAGTGGCCGGCGTGCGGCTGTACCTGCAGCCGACCCAGGACCTGACCATCGACGCCGAATCCGGTCCCACGCAGTACCGCGTGTCGATCGAGGGTGCCGATACGGCCACCGTCACCGAATGGGCCAACAAGCTGGCCGCCCAGATGGCGAAGAAGACGCAACTGAGCAATGTGGTGTCCGATGCCGGTGCCACCGGTGCCGCCGCCTACATCAGCATCGACCGCGACACGGCTTCCCGTTTATCCATCACGGCTTCCGCCATCGACGATGCGCTGTACAGCGCGTTCGGCCAGCGCATCGTGTCGACCATCTTCACCGAGACCAACCAGTACCGCGTGATCCTCGAATCGGCGCCGGGCATGCTGTCCACGCCGGAATCGCTGGGCGACCTGCAGATCCGCACCGGCAGCGGGCTGCCGACGCCGCTGTCCGCCGTGGCCAAGATCACCGAAGTGCCGGCGCCGCTGCAGATCACGCACGTGGCGCAGTACCCGGCCACGACGCTGGGCTTCGACACGGCCGACGGCGTGTCGCTGGGCCGCGCCGTCGATGCGATTCGCGAAGCGGCCGACGACATCAAGCTGCCGGGTTCCGTGACGATGACGTTCCTCGGCGCCGCCGGTGCCTACCAGGCATCGCTGACCAACCAGCTGTGGCTGATCCTGGCCGCCGTCGTCTGCGTCTACATCGTGTTGGGCGTGCTGTACGAAAGCTATATCCACCCGCTGACGATTCTTTCGACGCTGCCTTCGGCCGGAGTGGGCGCGCTGCTGGCGCTGATGGTATCCGGCCAGGATCTGGGCGTGATCGGCATCATCGGCATCATCCTCTTGATCGGCATCGTCAAGAAGAACGCGATCATGATGATCGACTTCGCCATCGAGGCGGAGCGCGAGCACGGCAAGCCGCCGCAGGAAGCGATCCACCAGGCCGCGCTGCTGCGCTTCCGGCCGATCCTGATGACGACGCTGGCCGCGCTGTTTGCCGCCGTGCCGCTGATGCTGGGCGTGGGCGAGGGCGCCGAACTGCGCCGGCCGCTGGGTCTCGCCATCTTCGGCGGCCTGCTGGTCAGCCAGGTGCTGACGCTGTACACGACGCCGGTGATCTACCTGGCGTTCGACCGGCTGGGCGAGCGCTTTGGTCGCAAATCGCAGCGCAGCGCTGACGGAGTAACGCCGTGAACCTGTCGGAACCGTTCGTCAAACGCCCGATCGCCACCGTCCTGCTGACGATCGGCATCGCGCTGGCCGGCATCGGCGCCTTCTTCGTGCTGCCCGTGTCGCCGCTGCCGCAGGTGGACTTCCCGGCCATTTCCGTGTCGGCCAGCCTGCCGGGCGGCAGTCCGGACACGATGGCCAGCAGCGTCGCCACGCCGCTGGAGCGCCGGCTGGGCACCATCGCGGGCGTCAACGAGATGACGTCCAGCTCGTCCAGCGGCTCGACGCGGATCAACCTGCAGTTCGACCTGAACCGCAAGATCGATTCCGCCGCCCGCGAAGTGCAGGCCGCCATCAGCGCGTCGCGCGCCGACCTGCCGGCCACGCTGAAAAGCAATCCGACCTACCGCAAGATGAATCCGTCCGATGCGCCGGTGATCATCCTTGCGCTGACTTCGCCGACGCGCACGCCGGGCCAGATCTACGAGGCCGTGTCGAACATCGTGTCGCAGAAGCTCGCGCAGGTCAAAGGCGTGGGCGACGTGGAGATCGGCGGCGGCTCGCTGCCGGCCGTGCGCGTGGAACTGCTGCCCTATGCGCTCAATAAATACGGCGTATCGATGGAAGACGTGCGCGCGGCGATCCAGGCCACCAATGCCAACCGCCCGCGTGGCGCCATCGAAAGCGAGGGGCGCCGGCTGCAGATCTATTCGGCGCCCAGCACTGCGACGGGCGGGCGCAGCGCGGCCGACTACCGCGACCTGATCGTCGCGTGGCGCGACAAGGCGGCGATCCGCCTCAGCGACGTGGCCACCGTCGAGGATGGCCCGGAGAACAAGAACACCCTCGGCCTGTACAACGGCCAGCCGGCCGTCATCGTGCTGGTCACGCGGCAGCCGGGTGCCAACATCATCGAAACGGTGGACAGCGTGCGCGACCTGCTGCCCCAGTTGCGCGAACAGCTGCCGCAGGATATCTCGGTGGACGTGGCGTCCGACAGCACCAATTCGATCCGCTCGTCGCTGCACGAGATCGAATTCACGCTGATGATTTCGGTGGTGCTGGTGGTGCTCGTCGTCAGCGCCTTCCTGCGCAATGTGCGGGCGACGATCATTCCGGCGATTGCCACCGTGGTGTCGCTGCTGGGTACCTTCGGCGTGATGTACATGCTCGGCTTCTCGCTGAACAACCTATCTCTGATGGCACTGACGGTGGCCACCGGCTTCGTGGTCGACGATGCGATCGTCGTGCTGGAAAACACGGCGCGTCACGTGGAGGCGGGCATGGACCGCTTCAAGGCGGCGCTGCTGGGTGCGAAAGAGGTTGGCTTCACCGTGCTGTCAATCAGCCTGTCGCTGGTGGCCGTGTTCATTCCGCTGCTGTTCATGGGCGGGCAGGTGGGCCGGCTGTTCCGCGAGTTTGCCGTCACCCTGTCCGCGGCCGTGATGATCTCGCTGGTGATTTCGCTGACGACGACGCCGATGATGTGCGCGTGGCTGCTCAAATCGGAGGAAGACCGCAAGCCGCCGGGCCGCATCTCGCAGGCGTTCGAGCGGAGCTTCCTGTGGATGCAGCGGATCTACGAACACGCGCTGGACTGGGCATTGCACAGTGTGTGGATGGTGATGGGCATTCTCGCCTTCGTCGTGGCGCTGAATGTCTACCTGTTCGCGGCCGCACCGAAGGGCTTCTTCCCGCAGCAGGACACGGGCCAGATCAACGGCGGCATGCGCGCCGACCAGAGCATCTCGTTCCAGGCGATGCAGCAGAAGCTGCGCCAGCTGGTCGACATCATCCGCAAGGATCCGGCCGTGGCCACCGTCGTCGGCTTTACCGGCGGTTCGCGGGCCGGCGGCGGCTTCATGTTCGTCAACCTGAAACCGGCATCGGAGCGTACCGAGGCCGGCCAGGCCGTCATCGCGCGGCTGCGGCCGCAACTGGCGAAGGTCACCGGTGTGTCGCTGTTCCTCAACCCCGTGCAGGACTTGCGGATGGGAGGCCGGTCGAGCAACTCGACCTATCAGTACACGCTGAAAAGCGATAGCCGCGAAGACCTGAAGAGCTGGGCCAGCAAGCTGGCCGATGCGCTGAAAAGCCAGCCGGAACTGACCGACATCGACACGGACCAGCAGGACAATGGCGTGGAGACCTTCGTCACGATCGACAAGGAGACCGCATCGCGCCTGGGCATGAGCGTCAAGGACGTCGACAACGCGCTGTACAACGCGTTCGGCCAGCGCCAGGTGGCGACGATCTACGATGAGCTGAACCAGTACAAGGTGGTGATGGAAGTGGCGCAACAGTATGCGCAGAGTCCGGAAGCGCTGCGGGACGTGTACGTGCCGGGCACGTCGACCACCACGACCACGACTTCGGGCGGTACCAACGCGTCGACCAATAACGCCCAGGGCCAGCGCGACACGTCCACCGGCTCGGCGCTGTCCACGACGTCGTCGCCGATGGTGCCGCTGTCCGGCATCGCCCGCTTTGCCGAGAGCTCGACGCCCACGTCGATCAACCACCAGGATGGCGAACTGGCCACGACGATCTCGTTCAACCTGGCCGAAGGCGTGAGCCTGTCGCAGGCGCAGGAAGCGGTGAAGCAGGCGGAGGCCGACATCGCGATGCCGACCAATGTGCGCGGCAGCTTCCAGGGCCAGGCCAAGCAGGCGGAGGAGTCGAACAAGCAGCAGCCGATGCTGATCCTGGCGGCGATTGTCGTCATCTACATCGTGCTGGGCATCCTGTACGAAAGCCTGGTGCACCCGGTGACGGTGCTGTCCACGCTGCCATCGGCCGGCGTCGGTGCCGTGCTGGCGCTGCTGCTGTTCAAGATGGAGTTCTCCATCATCGCGCTGATCGGCGTGTTCCTGCTGATCGGCATCGTCAAGAAGAACGCGATTTTGATCATCGACTTTGCGCTGGAGGCTGAGCGGTCGCGCGGCCTGTCGGCCATCGACGCGGTGCGCGAAGCGTGCGTGCTGCGCTTCCGGCCTATCCTGATGACGACGCTGGCCGCCGCGCTGGGCGCGCTGCCGCTGGCCATCGGCTTCGGCGAAGGCTCCGAGCTGCGCCAGCCGCTTGGCATCGCCATCATCGGCGGCCTGATCGCCAGCCAGCTGCTGACCCTTTTGACGACACCGGTCGTCTACATCCTGCTCGACAAGCTGCGCCGGCGCAGCCCCGAAGAACACCATTTGAGCCGCAACCAGGCGGAACCCGCATGAACCGAACGATGACTTTACGCTTGACTCCCGTTGCCTTCGCCTTGCTGCTGTGCGGCTGCGCGGTGGGACCGAAATACGAAGTGCCGACCGCCGTTTCACCGGCCGTCTTCAAGGAGGCGGAAGGGTGGACGGCCGCCGCGCCGGCCGATGCGCTGGAGCGGGGCCCGTGGTGGACGCTGTTCAACGACCCGATTCTCAACGAGCTGGCCGCGTCGGTGGAAGTGAACAACCAGAACGTGGCACTGGCCGCTGCGCAGTATGCGCAGGCGCGCGCCGTGGTGGCCGAGCAGCGCGCCTCGCTGTTCCCGGTGGTGAGCCTGAGCGGCTCGGGCACGCGCTCCGGCGGCGGTGGCGACACGCGCGCCGCGAACAACTATCGCGTCGATATCGGCGGCAGCTGGGAGCCGGACATCTGGGGCCAGCTGCGGGCGGGCGTCACGGGTGCGCAGGCCAGTGCGCAGGCCAGCGCGGCGGAACTGGCTTCCGCGCGGCTGTCGGCGCAGGGCGAGCTGGTGGCCAACTACATCGGCCTGCGCCAGACGGATGTGGAAAAGCAGATCCTCGACACGACGGTAGAAGGTTACGAACGCGTTCAGCAGATCACCGCCAACCGCTTCGACGCGGGCATCACGGCGAAGTCCGACCTGCTGCAGGCGCAGACGCAACTGGCCACCGCGCGGGCCGACCAGCTGACCGTGATCCGGCAACGTGCCGTGTACGAACACGCCATCGCCGTCCTGCTGGGCAAGGCGCCGGCCGAGTTCTCGCTGGCGGCGGCGCCGTGGACGCTGGCGGTGCCGGACGTGCCGCTGGGCGTGCCGTCGACGCTGCTGCAGCGCCGGCCGGACATCGCCGCGGCGGAACGTCGCGTGGCTGTCGCCAACGAGAATATCGGTATCGCCCGCGCCGCCTACTATCCGTCGCTGAGCCTCAGCGCCTCTTATGGCTACGGCAACAGCCAGGTGGGCGGCCTGTTCAACGCATCGAACAGCCTGTGGTCGCTGGGCGCGTCGACGGCGCAGGCGATCTTCAATGCCGGCGCCATCGACGCCCGTGTCGAGCAGACCCGCGCCGCCCGCGATGCCACGATCGCACAGTACCGCCAGACGGTGCTGAGCGCCTTCGCCGACGTGGAAGACCAACTGGCCGCCACGCGCGCGCTGGCGCTGCAGCAGGACCTGCGCCGCCAGGCGTCGGAGGCGGCCGATCAGGTCGAGCAGCAGATGATCAACCGCTACCGGGCCGGGCAAGTGGACTACACGGACGTCGTCACCGCGCAGGTCACGGCGCTGAACGCGCGGCGCTCGCTGATCCAGGTGCAGGCCGACCGGCAGACGACGGCGGTGGCCTTGATCCAGTCGCTCGGTGGCGGCTGGAGTCGGTAGGCAGCCGTAAACCGTCCATGGCTGCGCCGCAGCGCCTTGCCGTGCTGAAGCACTGTCTGCGGCGCTGCGACTTGCCCTGAACGGTTTGCGACTGCCTGATACGCCAGTGGCAGGCCAGCAAAAAAACCGTTTCTCTCGTACGGGAAGTCCGACTATACTCCCCGGGCTTTTTTAACAATTCGGGGGACTACCTTGTTCAAAAAACTCGCACTGCCGGCCATCCTGCTGGCCGTCTTCGGCACCGCACACGGCGACGAAGGCCAATGGCAACCCCACCAGATGCTGCAGCTCAAATCCGAGCTGAAGCGCATCGGCATGACCATCCCGGCCGAGCGCATCGCCGACCTGTCGAAGCATCCGATGAGCGCGATGGTGTCGCTGGGCGGCTGCTCCGCTTCGTTCGTGTCGCCGGACGGCCTGGTGGTGACCAATCACCACTGCGCGTATGGCGCCATCCAGCGCAATTCGACGGCGGAGAAGAACTACATCGTCAACGGCTTCCTGGCCAGGACGCGCGGCGAAGAACTGCCGGGCGGACCGAACTCGCTGGTGTACGTGACGGACAAGGTGGAAAACGTCACCGACCGCGTGCTGAAGGGCCTGGAGAACGTGGGCGGCAAGGCCCGCCACGAGCAGATCGAAAACCGCGTCAAGCAGCTGACCGCCGAATGCGAAACGGACAAGGCGTACCGCTGCTCCGTGCCGGCCTTCCACCGCGGCCTCGAGTACTACCGCATCCGCCAGATGATGATCCGCGACGTGCGCCTCGTCTACGCGCCGGCGGACATGATCGGCAACTACGGCGGCGACATCGACAACTACGAATGGCCGCGCCACACGGGCGACTACTCGTTCCTGCGCGCCTACGTGGGCAAGGACGGCCGCCCGGCCGACCCGTCGCCGGACAATGTGCCCTACAAATCGAAGGACTTCCTCGTCGTGTCGGCCGAAGGCCTGAAGGCGGGCGATCCGATCCTGCTGGCCGGCTATCCGGGCCGCACCAGCCGTTACAAGCTGCCGGCCGAGATCCGCTTCGCCAACAACACCAGCTATCCGGCGCAGGTGGCCGAGTACCAGGCCGACCTGGACACCATCGCCGCCAGCACGAAGAACAGCAAGAACGACGAAGTGCGCTATGCCAGCGTCGTCAAGTCGATCAACAACCGCATGAAGAAGACGCAGGGCCTGCTGGACGGCTTCGCGCGCAAGGACATCGCGGCGATCAAGGACGTGCAGGATGCCGAATTCCGCGCCTGGTATGCGAAGCAGGCCAACGTGTCGCCGACGATGCTGGCCGAACTGGATGCGGCGATCGCCGCCGACATGGCGCTGGAACAGCAGCGCTTCGCCTGGGCCGTGGCCACCAATTCCGACCTGCTGAAATCGGCCCGCACGCTGGTCCGCCTGGCCGACGAGCGCAAGAAGCCGAACGAGCAGCGCGAATCCGGCTACCAGGACCGCGACCTGTCGATGATCAAGGCCCGCCTGTCGCGTCTCGAGCAGTCGTACGTGGGTGCGGTGGACGAGGCCCGCTTTGCCGGCGGCCTGCAGCGCTATGCGAAACTGCCGGCCAGCTTCCACCCGCCGGGCCTCGATGCGCTGCTGCCGAAAGCGGCCGACGTGCCGGCGCTGTACGCGAAGTCGAAGCTGGGCGATACGGCCACGCGCCTGGCCCTGCTGGACAAGGACGCCGCCACGCTGGCCAAGTCCGACGATGCCTTCATCGGCCTGGCCGTCAAGCTGAACGCCTTCGCACTGGCGCTGGAAGACCGCGAGAAGGAAGTCGAGGGCAACCTGGAAAAGGTGATCCCGCAGTACATGAGCGCCGTCATCGCCTGGAAGAAATCGCAGGGCAAGCCGGTGTATCCGGACGCGAACTCCACGCTGCGCGTCACGTACGGCACGGTGGCGCCTTACTCGCCGCGCGACGGCATCTCGAAAGGCCCGTTCACGACGGTGGAAGGCATCGTCGAGAAGCACACCGGCAAGGACCCGTTCAACGCGCCGAAGAACCTGCTCGACGCGATCAACGCCAAGCGCTACGGCCAGTTCAAGGATCCCGTGCTGGGCACGGTGCCGGTCAACTTCCTGACCAGCGCCGACACGACGGGCGGCAACTCCGGTTCGGCGATCGTCAACAAGCGCGGCGAACTGGTGGGCCTGAACTTCGATTCGACGTATGAATCGATCACCAAGGACTGGTACTTCGATACGGCGATCACGCGCGCGATCCACCTCGACATCCGCTACATGCTGTGGGTGATGAAGGAAGTCGATCATGCCGACAACCTGCTGCAGGAAATGACGATCCGGTATCCGAAGAAGTAACAGAAACCGGGGTCAGGCACTTGAT